>CALGMO010000059.1 GCA_937961665.1 uncultured Fimbriimonadaceae bacterium | reverse complement strand
CTGGGCCCAGCGGCGCGGCTTGGGGCGCCTGCTTGGACACCGCGAAGGGTACAAGGCGCTGCGGTCCGTCCTTCTCAACGTCGCGGAACTGGGCGTTCCCTACCTCACGGTCTACGCCTTCTCGGCGGAGAACTGGCGGCGGCCACAGGAGGAGGTCTCCGGGCTGATGAAGCTGATCGAACGGGCGGCGCGCGACGAGCTCGCGGTCATGCACCGCAACAACGTGCGGGTCCGCTTCATCGGCCGCCTGGACGGTCTGCCGATGGGCCTGAGGGAGGCGATCCTGCAGGGCCTGGAGACCACCAAGAACAACACCGGCGTGACGTTCACCCTCGCGATCAACTACGGCGGCCGGGCGGAGATCGTGGACGCCGTGCGCCGCATCGTGGCCGAGGGCATCCCCGCGGAACAGATCGACGAGCAGACCGTCGCCCGGCACCTCTACCAGCCGGACATACCCGATCCGGACCTGATGATCCGCACTGCCGGCGAGATGCGCTGGAGCAACTTCCTCATCTGGCAGTCCGCCTACAGCGAGCTGTACGTCACAGACGTGGCGTGGCCGGACTTCAGCAAGGACGAGCTGCTGGAGGCCGTCCACACCTACCAGCACCGCGTCCGGAAGTTCGGCGGAGTTCCCGAGGCTTAGAGAATCCCCTTCGGCGGCATCAGCACGATTTCGTCGAACGCCCGGTCGTGCGGCGCGGTGGCGACCTCCGCGATCGTCTCCGCCACGGCCTCTGCGGTCAGCATCTCTCGCCGGTCCGGCCCCTTGCCCTCCTCCCAGATCGGCGTGTCCACCGCGCCGGGGAGGATCGAGGTGGTGAGCACCCCCGAGCGCCGCAGCTCCTCGCGCAAGACGCGGTCGAAAGCGAGCAGGCCGGCCTTGGTCGCCGAGTAGACCGCGCTGTTCGGCAGGGTCCTGGCTGCGGCGATGGACAGAACGTGCACGATCCGAGCCTGTCTGCCGCGCATCCAGGCCGCAGAGAGGCTCGCGATCCGCATCGCTCCAACCAGGTTCGTCTCCACCGCCGCCCGCGCGGATTCCTCGTCCCACCGGCCGACCGGGCCGAAGAAGCCGATGCCGGCGGCCTGCACCAGAACCGGGCGGAGTCCCTCGGAGCGTCTATGGAACTCGTCCACGAACGCCTCGCAGGCTCCTGGATCCGAGACGTCGAGCCAACGGAACGCCACCTTCCCGCCGTAGGGGCGCGCCTGCTCCGCCACGGCCTCCAGCTCGACCTCCCGCCGGGCGCCCAGCAAGAGCCCGCAGCCAGCCTGGGCGAGTCGCAGAGCGGTCGCCCTTCCGATGCCGCTCGAGGCGCCGGTGATCGCCGCGAACACTTCGCTCATGACCAATCCTCCAGCTCGAAGGCGTTCCGCGCCGTCTCGAAGAGCCGGACTCTGCGCAACCTGCCCGGCACCTCGGGAGCCAACAGCTCCCAGATCGCGATCGCCACGTTCTCCGAAGTCGTGACCTTGCCCTGCAACTCGGGAACGTCCACGTCCAGGTTGCGGTGGTCGTAGCGCTCGAGCACCAGCCGCTCCACCACCCGGTCCAGCTCGTCCAAGTCCACGCTCATTCCGGTGAGCGGATCCAGCTCGCCCTCCACCGTCACCTCGAGCACGTAGTTGTGACCATGCCCGGCGGGGTGGTTGCACTTGCCGTAGAGCCCACGGTTCTCCGCCTCGGACAGGCGATCGCAGTGCAGCCGGTGCGAGGCCGCGAATTCATAGCGCCTGCCAACGGCCAGTTTCCGTCCTTCCCGGTTCTTCGAGTCCAACATCAGTTCCACCCACAGGTCTTCCTTTTCGTACAGGTGCAGGCCGTCCAGCTCCGTGCCCTCCGGCAGCGCCTGGCCGACCTCGTCCACGATCCACAGGGCTACGTTCTCGAGCGACGTGGACCGGTTCCGAAAGGCCGGCACCTCGTCGTTCAGGCTCCTGCCGTCCACCCAGGATACGATCCTCTCGCGAACGATCGCGTCCACGGTCTTGATGTTCACCACCATGCCGTTCGTCGGATGCGGGCGACCGGAGACCGCCAGCTCCAGCACGTAGTTGTGGCCGTGGTTGAAGCGGGACGCCCAGCGACCGAAGATTAGCCGGTTCTCCTCTTCGGAGTGCCCCTCCATCCAATACCGGTGGCCGCTCGAGAACACCACGCGCCGCCACATTCGCACCGTTCGCCCGCTCATTTCGCCCTCCGATAGGGCGTGGCCAGCGCTGCCGGACTCCGAACGCCCCTCCCCACGAACGCGAGAGCCAGCAGCGAGGCCGCGTAGGGGAGCGCCAAGAGGAGCTCCTGCGGCACGCCCCGTCCAGACGCCTGGAGGCTGAACTGGAGCGACTCCAGGTACCCAATCAGCAGACACGCCGCGTAGGCGCCGACCGGGCTCCACCGCCCGAAGGTGACCATCGCCAGCGCCACGAACCCTCGTCCGCTCGTCATGTTCTCGGCGAACGTTCCGGAGACAACCAGCGCTAGGTGCGCTCCGCCCAGGCCCGCAAGGCTGCCGGACGCCATCAGGCCCAGCCAGCGATACCTGGGAACGGATCGGCCCGCGGCTTCGACGGCGACCGGGTTCTCCCCCGAGGCCCGCAACGTCAGCCCCCAGTAGGTCCGCTGGAGCAGCCAGAGCGCCAACAACGCCAACATAGGCGCCGCCACCGACAAGACGTCCCACGAACCAGCCTTGGGAAGGGTCGGCACCGTGAACAGCTGGCCGCTCTGGCCGAACAGGCTCCGAAACCACGCGCCGGTGAGCCCCAAGGCCAGCAGGTTCAGGCCCGTCCCCACCACCACCTGGTCCGCATCGCGGGCCACGCACAGCAAGCCCACCAAAGCGGCGAGTCCCAGGCCCGCGAGCCCTCCGGAAACGAGACCCAACCACGGGTTGCCGGACCAGAGCGCGACCATCGCCGCCACGAAGGCGGAGAGCAGCATGGTGCCCTCAAGGCCGATGTTCAGAACCCCCGAGCGCTGCCCCAAGGTCTCGCCGATCGCGGCCAGCGCGGTCGGCGTGGCGAACATCGCAACGGCCGCCAAGGTCTCGATCACGGGGCGGCTACCTCCCTTCGGCGCAGCTCGGCTCGGGTCGCGACGAACGCCAGCAGAGCAACCGCCTGGAAGGCCGTCACCAGCGCGGACCCGGCCGGAGTGAAGCGCATCAGGTTGTCCGACCCCGCGTACAGTCCGCCGAAAACCAGCGCGGAAACGACCACGCCGAGGGGGTCCAAGCCGCCCAAGAGGGCCACCGGAATGGCGAGGAAGCCCCAGTTCTGAGATAGACCCGATCCGATCTGTCCCAGCGATCCCGCGTACTCCACGCCCCCGGCCGTGCCACAGAGGAATCCGGAGAGGGCCATCGAGCCGAGCTGGATCCATCGCACCGGACGGCGGTTGGCGCGGGCGGCCTCTGGGTTCGCCCCGGCGAAGCGAACGTCCAGACCCCAGAAGGTGCGGTACAGAACGAGCCACAGCGCGGGGGCCGCGAGGAAGCCGATCAAGACCCCCGCGTGCAGGTCCGACTGACGGTCCAGCCTCGGCAGCATGGCGGCCTCCGGAAGGCGCCTGGAAAGTGGCACGCCGAGCGTCGGATCCTGCAACGGGCCGTTCACCAGCCACAGCAACACCTGCAGGATCACGAAGTTCAGCAGAATGGTGGAGATCACGGCCGGGACGCCCCGGTAAGCCTGCAGCCACCCGGCGATCGACGCCCACAGAGCGCCTCCCAACCCACCAACCAGCACGTACAGCCACGGGGTGGCGGCGCCGGCGAAAGCTCCGGCCACTTGGAAGACGCTCGCTCCGAGAACCGCTCCCGCGAGCAGCTGCCCTTCCCCTCCGATGTTGTACACGCCCGCTCGCCACGCCACCACCATGCCCAGTCCGCACAGGAGAAGCGGGGTGGTCTTGAGGAGCGTCCGCGCGACGGCGAACCGGTCTCCCGCCGCGCCCTCCGCGAGCACCGCCGCGGCCTGCACGGGGGACACCCGAAAGACGAGGAACAGAAGGCCGCTCGCCGAAAGGGCCACCGCATAGGGAGCGATCCCGCGCAGCCTCAACACAGGACCAGATCCTCCCTCGATGGGTTCTCCCACGGCTCCAGACGCCCGAGGCTGATGCGGCTGGCGCGGTGCGCGAGGGCCGCGACCTCCTCCCGGCTTCCCGAGATCAGCAGAACGGCCGCCCCGCCCCTGGCCGCGCTCAGCAGGGCGTTGTGAACGGCCATCGTCGCTCGGACGTCCAACCCCCGCGTCGGGTCGACCGCGACCAACACCCTGGGGAAAGGATCCAAGGCTCTCGCCAAGACGACCTTCTGCTGATTTCCCCCGCTCAAGTCGCGCACGGTCTGGTTCGGACCGCGGCAAGCGATGCCGAAGCGATCCACCAAGTGCTGCACGTGGCTGTGAAACCTGCCAACCAGCAGCAGCGGCCCACGGAAGAACCTGCCCCGGCTCCTCAGGCCGATCAGCAGGTTTTCCCCGATCGTCATCGAGAGCGCGAGGCCGTGCCGATGCCGGTCCTGCGGAACGTAGCCGATCTCCTCCGTGTGCCGGCCCACGGGAATCCCGTCGATCAGCACCTCTCCGGACTCCGGGCGCCGAATGCCGACCACAGCCTCGGCCAGTTCCAGCTGCCCGTTGCCGTCGACACCGGTCACTCCAGCGATCTCCCCTGGGCGAACCTCCAGGGACACGCCCTGGACCCGAAATCGCCCGTCGTCGCCCTTCACCCGGAGGTCGCGGATCACGATCCTCGGTTCGCCCTCCGGCGGCCGCTGGGCGGACTCCAGCGGAGGAACCTCTCCAACCATCCACTTCGACAGGGTGTGCTCGTCCGCCTCCGACCGGTGGACCGTTCGGATCACGCGCCCGGACCGAAGCACCGTGATGCGGTCGGCGACGGCCAGAACCTCGCGGAGTTTGTGGGCGATCAGGATGACCGCCATGCCTCGGGACGCGAGGTCGCGCAACAGCCGGAACAGCTCCTCCACCTCGGCTTCCGATAGGGTGGCGGTCGGCTCGTCCAAGATGAGAACGCTCCCTTCCTGCCAGAGTGCCTTCAGGATATCGAGCTTCTGCTTCTGCCCGACGGAGAGGGAACCCACGAGCGCATTGGGTTCGAGTTTCCAGCCGTAACGACGCAGCAGCTCCCCGATCTTCCCCTGGAGGGCGCGCCGGTTCACGGCGCCGCTCAGTCCCGAAGCCAAGGCTACGTTCTCCAGCACCGTCAGAGCGTCGACCAGCGTGAAGTGCTGGTGCACCATGGAGATTCCCATGCGCCTGCACGCCAGAGGATCTCCCAAAGGCAAGGGCGAATCGTCCCAAGCGATCTCGCCCTCGTCTGGGACGAGGAAGCCTGCAAGGTGGCTCACGAGGGTGGACTTCCCCGCGCCGTTCTCGCCCACCACCGCGTGAACCTCGCCGGGGGCGAAGTCCACGGAGACCCCATCCAAGGCCACGAGCTGACCGAAGCGCTTTCGAAGGCCCCTGACGGCCAACCCGGCAGGCATTCTAGAACTCGTCCTTGGGAACCACAAGCGCGCCGGAGAGGATCTTCGCTCGCAGGTCGTCGAGCTTCTTGCGGGTGGCCTCCGGCACGCGGGACTCCAGCTTCGGATTGATCACGAAGTCGATGGCACCCTTGTCCATCCCCACCAGCCGGATCGATCCCTCGTACCGACCGTCCCTGACGTCCTTCGCGAGCTCGACGAACGCGGGCTTCGCGACGATCACCGCGGAGGCGACGACGACTCCGGACTCGTTCTCGTTCTGGTTCGCGTTGCTGCCGATCGCCAGAACGCCCTTCTCCCGGCAGGCCTCGAACACTCCCTGGGCGGCCGCGTTCGCCTGATGGATGACCAGGTCCGCACCCTGGGCGATGGCCTCCAGCGTGGCTCTCTTCGCCGCCGCGACGTCCGAGTCTTGACCGGTGAAGAGCGTAAGGACGCGGATGTCGGGCCGCTCCGCCTTCGCGCCGGCCTCGAATGCTTTGAAGGTGGACTCGATGGATGGCACCTTCGGACCTCCGATCATCGCCACCACGCCGGACTTCGAAAGGTCCGCCGCCATCACTCCGCCAAGATAGAAGCCCTGCTCCAGGTAGAACCGGAAGGCCCCTGCGTTCTTGGCCGTCTTTCCGCCCGAGCTGCTCACGAAGACCGTGTCCGGGAAGTCTCTCGCAATCTCGACGCCGGGCTCGTTGTACTCGAAGCCGTGGCCGAAGACCAGGCGGAATCCCCTCTGCGCGTACGAGCGCATCGCGTCGCGGATCTGCGTGCCCTTCGCCTCCTGGTTGCTGATTTCCGCACCGAGCTCGTCGCGGATCGCCAGCAGACCCTCGTAGGCCAGGGCGCTCCATCCCGAGTCGTTCACCGGTCCCGGAGTCAAGAGCGCTACCTTGAAGTCCTGCCGCCCCTCGGCGCTGCCGGAGGTCGGTCCCGGTTCGTTGCTGGCGCACCCCATCAGCGCCAAGACAAGGGCGGAAGCGAGCAGAATCCTCCTCATACAACCCAGTTTACGGGGTCGCCCGCTCCGAATCGGCAGGCGGCGGGACCGAGGGCTCTAGCTCTGTCGCTGGTAGAGGCTCACATACGGCTCGTCGGCCTGGCCGGGGTACTCCTCCAGGAGCATCTCCTTCGTGTAGACGAAGTTCTCCCGCCGGTAGTTGGCCAGCTCGAAGTTCTTCCGCAGCACGATCGCCCCCGTCGGACAAGCCTCTTGGCAGTACCCGCAGAAGATGCAACGGATCATGTTGATCTCGTAGCGCTTGGCGTACCGCTCGCCCGGGGAGTAGCGCTCCTCGTCGGTGTTCTCCGCCGCCTCGACGTAGATGCATCGCGCAGGGCACGCTCCCGCGCACAGCGAGCAGCCGATGCAGCGCTCCAAGCCGCTCTCGTAGCGCGTCAGGAAGTGCCGCCAGCGGGTCCTGGGGTACTGCTCCCGAGTCTGCTCGGGATACATCACCGTCACCTTCGGGTGTTTCAGTCTCTTGCCGGTGATGCCGAAGCCCGCAAGGATCGGTTTGGCGATGTCGCGAATCACATCGATGGCCATGGTCAGGCCTCCTCCCTCTTCGGGCTCAGCTCGATGAGCCGCAGGTCGCTCAGGCTCTTCGCCTTCTGCCGCTTGATCTTCTCCTGGAGCTTGAGCACGCCGAACATGAGCGCGTCGGGCGACGGCGGACACCCCGGAACGTACACGTCCACCGGAACCACCTGATCCGCACCCTGGACGATCGCGTAGTTGTTGTACACCCCTCCGGAAGAGGCGCAGGCGCCCATGCTGATCACCCACTTCGGCTCGGGCATCTGGTCGTAGATCTGCCGAAGAACGGGGGCCATCTTCTTGCTGACGCGCCCGGCGATGATCATCACGTCGGCCTGTCGCGGGGTCGCCCGGAACGCCTCGGAGCCGAACCGGCTGAGGTCGAACCTCGACGCCACCGTGCTCATCATCTCGATCGCGCAGCAGGCGAGGCCGAAGGTGAGCGGCCAGAGCGAGTTCGCCCTCGCCTGGTTGATCAGCGTCTCCACCGTGGTGAGAACGACGCTGCCCCCCTTCTCGATGTTGCCGATGACCGGGGTGGTGCTGTCGTGCAGAACGAGCGTCTCGATTCGCTTCGGCATGATCCTTCTCGCATTCTACCGAACGCCTCTTCCTACGGCTCGGTCCGACCCTCCATCGGCGAGTAAACTGCAGGCTCCGATGCGTTTCAGCGACTGGGTCGCTTCGCTGGCCAGGGTGCCCTCCCTCGAGCCTCTCCTCCGCTCCCGTCCGCCGCGGGCCGAGTGGGCCGATTTGTGCCCCACCGGTCGAGCCCCGCTGCTGGCGGCGCGGTGGCTCGCCGAGCCCGTGAAGACGCTGGTCGTGACCGCCAGCTACGAGAAGGCTCTGGCATGGGAGGCCAAGCTGACTCTGGCGGGAATCCCCAAGGACAAGGTCAGGCAGTTGCCGAGCGGGCTCTCCGCCCTGTTCGAGGACGCAACTCCCGAGTACGCAGCCCTCTCCGATCGCATCGGCTCGCTGCAAGCGTTGGCCTCCGACCAGCCGAGCGTCGTCATCGCCACTCCGGGATCCGCCCTGGAACGGACTCTTCCTCGGGAGGTCATCCTCGAGAGCCTGCGGCGCATCGTGCCCGGTCTTCCCCTCTCGCCGGACCAACTGGTCGAGACCCTGGTCCGGCTGGGCTACGAGCATCAGGAGCCGGTTCGTCTTCCCGGCCAGTTCAGCAGGCGCGGCGGGATCGTCGACGTGTATGCGGCAGGCCAGGACCTGCCGCTCCGCGTCGAGTTCTTCGGCGACGAGGTGGAGAGCATCCGACGCTTCGACCCCGGGACGCAGCGATCGGTCGGGGCCGCCGGCGGCCTGGACCTGATGCCCGCCCGAGAGACCGTCATTCCGTCCGAGTCATCCGGCCTCGGAGACATTCTGCGCTCGGCCCTGGCGCGGGAGGCCGCCACCCTGCCCGGTGAGGCCGCCGCACGGCTCGAGGAACTGGTGGCAGCGGATGCCGATGCCTTGGACGCCCGGGTGTACTTCGATCGTCTGGACCTCTACCGACCCCTTCTGCTCCCCGACTCGGGCTGCGCGGTGGACCTGCTCGGAGAGCAGGGCCTCTTGGTCTTGGACGAACCCATCGAGCTGCAGGCCGTCGCGGAGCGGGTCGCGGCCGAGCTGGGAGACGCGCTCCAAGCCCGTGCCCGCCGTGGCGAGATCCTCTCCGCCACTCCCCACGACTTCCTCCTGCCCTTCGAGAAGCTGGGCACCCACGAGCCCGTGCTCTCTCTGAACCTGCTGTCCGGCGCGCCCAAGTGGCTCGGGCACACCGAGACGCTCTCCGTCGCCGCCGCATCTCTGGAACCGTACGCGGGCCGTGGCGAGGCGCTCGCATCCACCCTGAAGACTTGGCTGGAGAACGGATTCTCCGTGGTCATGGCCACGGACCAGCCGAACCGCGCCCAAACCGTCCTCCAGCGGGCGGAGGTGCCCGCCGCGACGCTCTCCGAGGACTCGCTGGCCGAGGGAACGCCCCCGCCCGGACTGTGGATCGTCTCCGGCAATCCCGCAGGCGGCTTCGTACTGTCCGGGGCGCGCTTGGCGCTGCTGACCGACGCGGAGCTCTTCGGCGTGGCGCGCCTGAGGCTCCCGCAGAAGAGGTTCTCCGAGGGTGCGCCGATCGCTACCGTGCTCGACCTCAAGCCCGGCGACTACGTCGTGCACATCCACTTCGGCATCGGGGTGTTCCGCGGGCTGGTCAAGCGAACCATCGACGGTCTGGAGAAGGAGTTCCTCTACCTGGAGTACGCCCCGCCGGACAAGCTCTTCGTCCCGACGGATCAGCTCGACCGGGTTCAGAAGTACCTCAATCCGGGCGACGCCCACCCCAAGCTCAACCGCCTGACGGGTGGGGACTGGCGCAAAACCATCACCAAGGCGAGGGAGGACGCCCGGGAGTTCGCCCGGGAGCTGGTGCAGCTGTACGCCGCCCGATCCGCGGTGCAGCGCACGCCGATCCGCGAGGACACTCCTTGGCAACAGGAGATGGAGTCCACGTTCCCCTGGGTGGAGACTCCCAGCCAGCTCCGAGCGATCCAGGAGGTCAAGGCCGACCTGGCGCAGCCCTACCCGATGGACCGCCTCGTGTGTGGCGACGTCGGCTTCGGCAAGACCGAGGTGGCGATTCGCGCGGCGTTCCGGGTGGTTCAAGAGGGCCGACAGGTGGCGGTGCTGTGTCCCACAACCATCCTCTCGGAGCAGCACTACCGGAACTTCCGCGAGAGACTGGAGTCGTTCGGCGTGCGCCTCGAGCTGATGAACCGCTTCCGGTCTGCCAAAGAGCGCCGCCAGGTCCTGCAGGGTCTGCGGGACGGCTCCGTGGACGTCGTCATCGGGACGCACTCGCTGCTCACCAAAGAGATCGCCTTTCGCAACCTGGGGCTGGTGGTCATCGACGAGGAGCAGAAGTTCGGCGTCCGCCAGAAGGAGGCCCTGAAGAAGCTCCGCACGCACGTCGATGTGCTGTCGCTGTCGGCCACGCCGATTCCGCGGACCCTCAGCATGGCGTTGATGGACATCCGCCAGCTGAGCATCATCAACGACCCCCCGCCGGGCCGCTTGCCGATCCGAACGTTCGTTCGCCCCTACTCCAACGAGGTCGTTCGAGAGGCGATCCTGCGCGAGCTCGCCCGGGGTGGACAGGTGTTCTACGTGTACAACCGCGTGGAATCGATCGGGCACGTCGCGGAGCGCCTCCGCAAGCTCGTGCCGAACGCGCGCATCGGCGTCGGCCACGGCCAGATGACGGAGGACGAGCTGGAGCCGGTGATGATCGGCTTCATCCGGGGCGAGATCGACATCCTCCTCTCCACGACGATCATCGAGAACGGAATCGACATCCCCAACGCCAACACGCTGATCGTGGAGAACGCGGATCGCCTCGGGATGGCGCAGCTGTACCAGCTTCGCGGTCGGGTCGGCCGCTCGGACAGGCAAGCCTACGCCTACCTGCTCTACCACCCATCCAAAGCGCTCACCGAGGGATCGCTGGCCCGGCTGGAGGCCCTTCAGGAGTTCAGCTCTCTCGGGTCGGGCTACTCCCTGGCCTTCCGTGACCTTCAGATCCGCGGCGCGGGGGACCTGCTGGGCGCCAAGCAGCACGGCTCCATGGCGGCCGTCGGTTACGAGCTGTACACGCAGCTCATCAACGAGGCCGTGCACGCCTTGAAGAACGCGGCCGAGGGCCAGCCGGTGTCCGCCGGGGAGCCGACCGACCCCCTGGCGTCCTTGGCGCCCCTGCCCGCGCTCGACGTGGCCGTTCCCGCGCTCATCCCTGCGAGCTACATCGAGGACCAGGCCCAGCGGCTCTACTACTATCAGCAGATGATGTCCTGCCGGACGGTGGAGCAGCTCGCGTCGGTGGCCGCCGAGATCGAGGACCGCTACGGACACCCGCCCGCGGAGGTCCGCAACGCGTTCACGATCATGAACTGCCGGTTCGTGGCCGAGGAGCTGGGCATGGAGAAGATCGAGGCCAAGGGCGGCCGCGTCGCGGTCTCGTTCCGAAACCGGGGATCCATCCCGCCGATGGTGTTCAGCATGCTCACCCGAAGGCACCGCACCGCGTACTCCACGAGGGAGGCGTTCATCTGGCCCTACGAGGGCGATCCCCTCAAGGCCGTGCAACAGATGCTCGCGGCCTTCCAGCGGGCGTGGGAGGATTACCGCGAGGCCAAGGCGAGCATCGGAGGCTAGCTCAGCGCTCCTGGTCCAACTCGACCGTCACCCGAGCCTTGGCGTCCTTCTCGGGAAGACCCGGGATTCCGGAGAGCTCGGCCTCGAGCCGGAGCAGTCTGCCACCCTGGAAGGCGAGCCAGTAGACCCCCTTCGCTATGAGTGGCTCCCCCGCCGCGGGCACCTCTCGGAACTCGAAACGGACTTTCGCCGCCTGCACGCCGCCGACCTCCTCGGTGCCATCCAGCGTGCAGACGGTCCTTGCCAACGGCGCAGGCGGCTGGCTGACCGGTCTCTGCTCGAACGTCCAAGTGCCGCCACGCTCCGGCACGCCGGGAACGGCCAGAGCGCGGGCCAGCCGCAGAGCGTCGGCATCCCCTCCCTCGACCGAAAGCACCGAACCGTCCGGCCCGTACACCGTGCGGTCGTCCGGCCGGGGTCCGCTCGCAGCCGAGCCAACCTTGACCGAGAGATAGCGCGTCCGGACCGTGGCCTTCCCCTCGTCGTCGACCTTCTCCACGGACTCGAGAACCCGGCTCTCCACGGCGCTCACCGCCTCGCCGCGCTCCAACTCCACCCGCACCACGTACCGAACCGAGTCGCCGGGGACGAACTTGCGGGCGATCTCAGCTCCCGGCGGCGCGGAGGCTTGCAGGCCGAAGGCGAGACATCCCAACCAGAGAGCGAAGGCCTTCACCGACCATAATTGTAGCCGACCCCCGCGGTCGCTCAGCCCCTCGCCATGCCTATCCGCGCCGTATCGTTCGACTGCTTTCAAACGCTGGTCCACACCGACTGGGATCCCGTGGCGTTCGGGGTGCGCACGCTGCTCGCGCGCGGGGCGCAGGCCGACCCCCTGGAGGCCAGGGCTCTGCTCCAATCCATGCTGGTCAACACGCGACCGAACTACGTTCGCCTGCACGCCGAGGCCGACCGGAAGGCCTGCGACCGCTACTGGATCGACCTCTTCCGCCGTTGGGCTTCCGAGTACGGCCAGAACTGGCCGGAGGCCGAGCTGGGAGAATGGCTCCTGGACGACCTTTACGGGCCGGCATCCGCCTGCTTCCAGGTCTACGAGGACGTCGTGCCCTGCCTCCAGGAGCTTCGCTCCCAAGGCCTCCGCCTCCTGGTGGTCAGCAACTGGGACTACTCCCTGGAACGGACTTTGGAGCGCAGGGGATTGCGCGGCTATTTCGACTGCGTGCTGGCCTCGCTGGAGATCTACGTCGAGAAGCCTGACGAGGGGATCTTCCGCACCGCGGAGAGGCTCCTTGGTCTGCATCCCGAGGAGATTCTGCACGTCGGCGACCATCCCGTGGACGATTACGAGGGGGCCTTGCGGGCGGGCTGGCACGCGCTCCTGCTAGATCGCGGCACGCCAAGACCGACCGAGCACAGCGTCGTCTCCTCGCTTCTGGACGTGCCACAGAGGGTGTTGGAGCTGTGAGCTTCTTGGATTACGAACTGCCGGAAGAGCTGATCGCCCAGACTCCGCTGGAGGACCGGGCGGCCTCCCGCCTGCTGGTCGTCGACTCCATGGGCCGGATCCAAGACGCGGTCTTCCGCGAGCTGCCGCGGTTCCTCGAGGCGGGAGACCTGCTGGTGTGGAACGACACCCGCGTCACCGCACGGCGCCTGCTGGGGCGCAAGGAGTCGGGTGGCCGCGTCGAGCTGCTCGTTCTGCGGCGCGCGGAGCCGAGGCTCTGGGACTGCCTGGTGCGGCCGGCCCGACGCCTTCATCCCGGCGCTAGGATCGTCCTGGAGGGCGGCGCCTGCCTGAGGGTGGAGCGGGAGCTGGAGGCCGGGCGCAGGCTGATCCGTTTGGATGACGCCGAAGCCGCCGAGGAGGCGGTGCTAGCCGCGGGCGACGTCCCCCTCCCGCCCTACATCCATGTGGACCTCCAAGATCCGGAGCGCTACCAGACCGTGTTCGCTAGCCGTGAGGGCAGCGCCGCCGCACCCACGGCCGGCCTTCACTTCACCAAGGAGGTGCTTGAGGAGCTGGAGCGGCACGGTGTGCGCGGCGCCCGGGTGACCCTCGACGTCAGCCTCGACACGTTCCGGCCGATGGCGTCCACCGATCCCTGGGAGCATCCGATGCACGGCGAGCGCTGCGAGGTTTCGGAGGAGACGGCGGCCGCCGTACGCGAGGCAACCGGAAGGATCGTGGCCGTGGGCACCACCTCGGTGCGAACGCTAGAGTCGATGGCGGTCGGGCCGCGCGAGGTTCGGCCCGGCGTCTCCGACACCCGGTTGTTCATCCGGCCGGGGTATAAATTCATGGTCGTGGACGGCATCGTCACCAACTTCCACCTGCCAAGGACGACGATGCTGTTGATGATCTCGGCCTTCCTCGGGGCGGACCCGCTGCGGAGGGCCTACGAACACGCTGTCGCCCAGAAGTACCGATTTCTGAGCTTCGGCGACGCGATGCTCGCGCTGCGGGCCTAGCAGGGGAGAAAGCAAGGGGGAGTGCCCGAGTGAAGAAGACGTTCGATCCGTTCGCGTACATCGAGAGCGCCTTTCTCGACGTGGAGGCGCCTTCCTCGGAGCCGCGCGACGACGCATCGGCGTCCTCCTCCAACGGCAAGAAGCCCCGCAAGCCCCGCCGGAGGCGCACCGAGCTCAGCGCCCCCAGACCCCGGATGGCGGATCAGCCCCAGGCCGATCTCGCCGTGGACCCGTCGCTCCAAGAGATCTGGGCGAAGGTTCCCAAAAGCATCGAGTTCCTGTGCAAGTTCTTCTCCGACGAGGTCACCGCGAACTATTACCGAGGGAACTTCAAGGAGACGCGCCAAGACCTCATCCGCCGGCTGCTCGACCCGGAACTCACCCTGGAGGAGACGGCTCGCTTGCTCGGGGTCTGCCCCGCGACCGTGCGGCGGTACACGAACAAGGGCTGGCTGCTGCACCATCGCACCAAGGGGGGCCAGCGACGCTTCCGACTGTCCTCCATCGTTCGCTTCGTGGAGGAGCACGGTCGGTTCCCTGTCGAGTGAGCCCGGAGGCGTTCGCTTGCGGGTCGCAGTCTTCTCCGACAGCGCTCTACCGATCCTCAACGGTGTGAGCGTCAGCGTGGATACGCTGGTCCAAGGCCTGCGGGAGAGAGGTTGTTCGGTGCACCTGTTCGCCACGGGCTACCCGGGCCACCGGGACTCCGACCCGAACACCCACCGGAGCCTAGCCATCCACACGCCGTGGTCCAAGGGGTACCCATTGGCGGTGCCGCCTTTCCTCCATCTGCTCCGGCGGTTCCGGGCGCACGGCTTCGATCTGATCCACACCCACACCCCGTTCACCATGGGCATGGTTGGTCTCCGCTGGGCGCAGTCCCACGAGCTGCCGATCGTGACGACCTACCACACGCTGTACGACCGCTACGCGCACTACGTGCCGTTTCTGCCTCGGCGGTACGTGCGGTTCAAGATCGCGAAGCATACAAACTTCTACTACAACCGCGTCGACCGGGTGATCGTGCCGAGCGAGGCGGCAGCCAAGTGGCTGCGGAGGCACGCCGTCCGGACCCCCTACCGGGTCATTCCAACGGCGATCCGTCCGCCGGCCAAGATCGACCGCGCGCAAGCTCGGTCCGCCCTGAGGGTGCCCCCCGGAGCGAGGTTGCTGCTCTACGTCGGTCGGATCGCGAGGGAGAAGAACCTCGAGATGCTGCTTCGCGCCGCCGGCCTCGTCTTTGGCCGCGATCCCTCCGCGCTGCTTTGGCTCGTGGGCGACGGACCGTACCGCGACGCCTGCGTCCGTCTCGCACGGGACCTGAACATCGGCGATCGCGTCCGATTCGTCGGGTTCGTGCCACGCGAGGAGGTGGACCGCTACTACGCCGCCGCGGACCTGTTCGTCTTCCCCTCCGTGACCGAGACGCAGGGCCTCGTCGTCGAGGAGGCGATGTCGCACGGCCTCCCTTCCGTGGTGGCCACCGGCGGCGGGGCGAGCGCGGCCGTGATGCAGGGAGTCAACGGTTTCGTCTGCCGGAACGACCATCGCGAGTTCGCTCAGGCGGTCACCCAGCTCTTGTCGGACGAGCGGCTGCTGCGCCGACTCGGTCGCAACGCGGCAGAGATGAGCCGCCACAGCCGGGAGAGAGGAATGGTCGATTCTGTCTTGGCCGTGTACCAGGAGGCGTTGGCCGTGGCAAGATACCGACCATGACGGACGCACCGCCACGAGTCCTGTCTGCGAGGGGCCTCCGAGGGTTCCTGCTGCTGGCGGGCGCATTGGCTCTGTTTCAGTTTCTCGCCGACCTGGTGCGCGTTCCGCCCGCATGGAGCGGGATGCTCAGCGTCGCCGCAGGAGTCGCGATCCTTGCTCTCTCGCTTTCCGCGCTGTTCCTGGGCGCGTCTTCCGGTCTGCGAGGCCGGTCTGCCTTTGCCTTGCTGATCGCTGGGGCCGCGGGCATGGCGCTTCTCGTGTGGTCGTCGAAGGCTCTGGGGAGCTCGGTGTTGGCCTCGCTGGCCCTCGCGCTGGGCCAAGCCTGTCTCCTGACGGCCTGCCTCGGGCTGGGAACACTCGTCGCCGGCGCGATCAAGGAACCGAACCTTCTGGCACCGATGTGCCTGTTCCTTCCGTTCTTCGATGCCTTCCTCGTCCTCACCCAGAAAGGGCTTACCAAGAGGGTCATGGAGGCCGCCCCTCAGGTCTTGGAGAACGTCGCCATGAGGGTGCCCGAGGTCTCCAGCGGCCCCAAGGAGGCGCCGTTGGCTCCGGTCGCGCTCATCGGCCCGGCTGACCTCGTCTTCGTGGCGCTCTTCGCGGCGATCCTGCATCGGTTCAACCTGAACAGCCGGGGCACGCTGCTGTGGCTCGCTCCCTCGCTGGCCGCCTACCTTCTTGTGGTGATGGTGGCGGGCGACGCCAAGATCGGGCCGGTGAGCCTCAACGCTCTCCCGGCCCTGGTGCCGATCGGAATCGTCGTGCTTCTCACCAACGTGCGGCGCCTGCGGCTCACCCGCGAGGAGTGGGCCCTCACAGCTCTCGCGGGTCTCCTCGGCCTAGGGCTGGTTGCGCTCGGCTCGTCCTTCGGCTCTTGAGCCGGAGGACCTCACTCCCGCTCCAAGCGCAGCCGAAGGAAGTGCGTCGCGCACGAGATGCAAGGGTCGTAGTTGCGCACGGCCTGCTCGCACACCCACTGCAGCTCGGCATCCGAGCGGTCGAGGTGCTTCGGCACCAGAGCGGCCAGATCCTCCTCGGCGCACCGTAGGTTCTGGGCCGTCGGTGGCATGATGTGCGCCTTGCGGATCAGCCCGTCCGAGCCGATCTCGTAGCTGTGGAAGCAGATGCCTCTCGGAGCCTCGGAACATCCGAAGCCCTTGGCCTCCCGGGGCTCGAAAGGAACCCAGGGGCGGTCCGGCATCTCGTAGGCGTCCAAGATGCGGAGGGCCTCCTCGCAGGCGAAGACCGTCTCGACCGCTCGCACCACGATGCTCCGGAACGGGTTCCGAACCGGCGGCTCCAGTCCGGCCTTCCTCGCGGCCTCTTTGGCCTTGGGCGTCAGAAGGTCGTAGTTCAGGTTGAACCTGGCGACCGGGCCCACCTGGTAGCTGCCTCTCCCCTTCCGAACCGAGTGCAGGGCGTTGCTGTGGGCGACGTGCTCCTCTGGGAACTGCTCCTCGAATTCGGACAAGGCGAGATCCACCCCGAAGTTCGAGACGGTCCGGCCGTCGAACAGCGGGTACTCGGGAGGGTTCCGCAAGGCGACGAACTCGTAGTCCCGCTCCAGTTCCGGGAACTCGAAGCCCGCGACCAGCTCCACGGTCCTCTCCGCCGCCTCCAGAGCCCATTCGAGGTCGGAGCGCAGAGCCTCCAGCTCGCGCCTGCGCGGGACCTTGTAGAAGCCTCCGACCCGCACGTTCACCGGGTGGATCTCGCGCCCGCCGAGCAGAACCATCACGTCGTTGCCGATCTTCTTCAGCCTGAGTCCCTGCTGAACGATCTCGGGATGGTCCTTGGCGAGCTGGATGGCGTCCTGGTAGCCCAAGAAGTCCGGAGCGTGCAGCATGTACATGTGCAGCACGTGGCTCTCGATCCATTCGCCGCAGTAGATCATCCGCCGAAGCTCGCGGACCATCGGGTCGACCTCGATGCCGAACGCGTCCTCGATCGCCCGCGAGGCGCTCATCTGGTAGGCGATGGGGCAGATTCCGCAGATGCGTGCGGTGATGTCCGGCGCCTCGGTGCAGTGTCGGCCCTCCAGAAAGGCCTCGAAGAAGCGCGGAGGCTCGAAGATGCTGAGCTTGACCTCTTGGACCTGGTCGCCCTTCACGCGGATGGAGAGGCCACCCTCGCCCTCCACGCGGGCCAGAACGTCAACTTTGAGGCTTCGGGTTCTCATGGGCTGTGCTCACTGAATGGAAGGCTTCCGAGGCGCCGTTGAAGCCGCGGAAGAGGCGAACGATCGAAGCGTCGTCGTGGCCGAGCTTCCGGAACCACTCCGCGAGGGAGGGGCCGTTCGGGGACTCGGCCGGCCCGAAGCACCCGTAGCAGCCTCTGCCGTAGCTAGGGCAGATCGCGCCGCATCCGGCCTGCGTCACCGGCCCCAGGCACGCATCCCCACCGGCGACGAGCACGCACACGTTGCCCTTCCGCTTGCACTCGACGCACACCGAGTAGGTCGGGATGTTGGGCTTTCGCCCATTCAGCAGCGCATTCAGCACCTCGACGAGCTGCTCCTTGTTGATGGGACAGCCCCGTAGCTCGAAGTCCACGAACACGTGGTTGCGGATCGGTGTGGACTTCTCGAGCGTGTCGATGTACTCGGGATGGGGATAGACGGTCTGGATGAACCCGCGCACGTTGGCGTAGTTCCGGAGCGCCTGAATGCCGCCCGCGGTGGCGCATGCTCCGATGCTGACGAGCAGGCCGCTGTTGCGGCGTATCTCTTGGATGCGCTTCGCGTCGTGGCGCGTGGTGATCGACCCTTCGACCAGCGAGATGTCGTAGGGACCCTTCACCACAGCCCTGGTGGCCTCCGGGAAGTACGCCAGCTCCACGGCGCCTAGCACCTCGAGCAGCTGGTCCTCGCAGTCCAAGATGCTCAGTTGGCATCCGTCGCACGATGCGAACTTCCAAACGGCCAGCTTTGGCTTCTTCCCACGGGTCATGGCTTCACAGCTCCCTCTCCATGAACAGCGGCTCGATCGCATCGAACCGGTACACCGGACCGTCCTTGCAGACGAACTCCCCGCGCAGCTGGCAGTGCCCGCAGAGGCCGATCCCGCACTTCATGTTCCTCTCCATCGACACGTAGATGTCGCTGGTCGGAACGCCGCGCCGCGCCAGCTCCTCCACGGCGAAGCGCATCATGATCTCTGGGCCGCAGACCATGGCCACGGTGTCCGCAGGGTCGAACGGCGCGCGACCGACCAGCTTCGTGACCACACCCACGTTCCCGCGCCATTCCGAGGTCGCGCGGTCGACCGTGATGTACACCTCCAGGTCGAACTGCGACCTCCACTTGGCGAGCTCCTTGCTGTACAGGATGTCCTCGGGGGACCGGGTCCCGTACAGCAGCACCACCTTGCCGTAGTCGTCCCGGTTGCGCAGAATCCAGTACAGCGCGGGCCGCAGCGGCGCCAAGCCGATGCCTCCCGCCACGAGCACAACGTCGTGGCCCTTCGCGGCCTCCATCGGCCAGCTTGTGCCGAAGGGGCCCCTCACGCCGATGGTGTGTCCCGGCTTCAGGCCGCGCATCGCGCGCGTCACGACGCCGACCTCGCGCGTCGTGTGGACCAGCTTCTTGGGCTCGGCGGCGTCGCCACTGATGGAGATGGGGACCTCGCCGACGCCGAAAACGTACAGCATGTTGAACTGGCCGGGCAGGAAACGCAGCTCCGCCGACGGATCGAACGGCTCCAGCTCCAACGAGAAGGTGTCCTGCGTTTCCCGGATGAACCTCTCGACCACGTAGGGAGCGGGCACCATCGGGTCCGCCGCGCCGACCGCACGCTCAATGCTTGTTGCCATAGAGGTCCAGCATCCTCAGGATCGATGCCTGCACGCGGGATTCCATCATCTCGGCCATCTTGCGCATGAGGTGGTAGCCGAGCTTGGGGTTCTCCTCGCACTTCCGCCGGAGGCATTCGCCATCCAGAGCGATGGCCCGGAGAAGGGTGTCGCACCGCGCCGCGAAGTGCCACTTGTAAGGGGGAATCAGCCAAGACCAGCCGAGCGGCTCTCCCTCCTCCACCGTCTCCACGATGACGGGCCCGCGTCCCGGCGCGAAGAGCTCGAGCGACACCCGACCGTGGCGAATCAGATAGAAGTGGTTGGCCGGTTCGCCCTCTCGGAACACGTACTGCCCCTGGTGCAGAACGATGTTCGTCGCGCAGCCCACCACCTCGTGGACGTCTTCCTCTGAGAACTCCTTGAAGAACTCTTGGCTTCGAATGATCGGATACAGGTCCGTCATCGTGCCGCCTCCTTCTTCCGGCCAACGTTGGCGCGGAACGTTTCCATCTCCTCAGTGATGTCGATTCCGACCGGGCACCAAACGATGCATCGGCCGCAGCCGACGCACCCAAGGCTGCCGAACTGGTCTTGCCACGACGCCAGCTTGTGCGTCATCCAGTGGCGGTATCGGGCGTACGGCGAGAAGCGGACGCTCCCGCCGTGGATGTACGAGTATTCGAGCGAGAAGCAGGAGTCCCAGACCCGCTCCCGCTCGGCGCGGCTGCCGTCGAGGCTCGTCGCGTCCCTGACGTTCACGCAGAAGCACGTCGGGCAGACCATCGTGCAGTTGCCGCACACGAGGCACCGCTGTGCGATCTCTTCCCAGTGGGGATCGGAGGCGCTGTCGTACAGAACCTCCTTCGCTCCGACGGGATCCATCTTGCGGCCCATCCGCCGAACGGCCCTCTCGGTCTGCTTCGCGGCGGCATCGAGATCCGCCGGAGTGGCGTCCCGCCAGGGAACCTCCCGAACGGCCTCCAGGCCGCGCACCGAGCCGATGCGCACCACGAAACGGTGGTGGCCTTGAAGCACCTCCGTGAGAGCCAAGTCCCATCCCTCTCCGGCCTCCGTTGGGCCAGTTCCCAACGAGGCGCAGAAGCAGGCGCCGCCGGGTTCGTGGCAGTCGACGACCACGATGAGGCAAGCCTCACGCCGCCGGGCGTAGTCGGGGTCGCGGTATGGCCCGCCCATGAGCACTCGGTCCTGCACGCGGATCGCCGCCATCTCGCACGGGCGCACGCCGAACAGCGCGCAACGGGGCGTGTCCTCGCGCATCGGCAACAGGTGGAACCGGGCGCCCTCCCGCTCCGCCTGCCACAGGGTCCGGTGCGGGGGAAACAGCAGGCGCTTCCAGCTGTGCGGGCCGACCGCGTAGCCGAAGACGGCTTCGTCCTCCCTCCGCTCCAGCCGGTAAGTCCCCGCATCCTGCCTGTCCCGCCAGCCGATCGGCAGGTCGGCGTCCGAGTCGATCCGGCCGAGGATGATCGCTCCGTCGCCCACCGTCGGACCGTGGATCTCGTAGCCCATGGCCCGGATCGAGCTCAGGAGGTCGTTCAGCCTCTCGCGGTCCACGACGACGCGATCGCCGATCTTGAGCGTCTTCGCCATGATCGATCCCAGCTTTCGTCGTCACAAAGGACGATTCCTGCCGGGCCGAAGACGCTCACCCGAAAATCTGGTGGAAGAACGGTTTGATCCAGTCGTCGACCAGGAACATGAGCCTGTCGAGCAGGAAGCTCATCCGGCTCATCACAGTGTTCCCGAAGAACGCCCCGAATCCGAGCATCAGCAGCCACCGTCCCAGACGGCGCACGCCGGTTACGACCGGAGGCTCGCGACGGAACGAGAAGAAGAAGTAGGTCATCACCGAGACCAGAGTGACGACGAACACCCAGTTGTCCCAGTAGTCGGAAGCCCCGAGGGCCTTCGGGACGTTGGGAAGCTCGTACGACGACCCGCCGTCAGGACCGACCGCGAACAGGACCCCTCCGGCCGTTCCACCCCAAGCGAGCGGCCTTCCCGCCTCCGCCTTCCACAGAAGCCTGCCGGCCGGTTGTCTCGACACCTTGTGGTCGGTTGCGCAGAACGCTTCGATTGTTCCGTCCGCAGAGATCGCCAGCACGGTCGCCTGGTCGTGGACCGGGTCCGCCATTCTCGCAACCGTCAGCCAGGCGGGTGTCTCGGCGGTCTCGAATCGAGCCGTGACGACTCCGAGCGACGCGTCGACGACCGCCACGGAGCGTCCGTCCGCCGCCAGCACGAAGCGTCCTCCGTCGAAGAGCTCCCGGGCGGGCACTCCGGGATCGGTCGACCAGAAGCCCCCACCGGTGCTCGCGTCCCATCGGCTCGCCGCGAGCCGCCCATCCACCACCGAGAACACCACGGTGGCCTCGCGGCCGTCCGGAGCGGCCACACCGGCTTTGACCAGCCGATCCCGACCCTCCCCGAGGTGCCAGCCTGCCTCCGCCCCCACCTGCCCGGCCGCATAGGGCGGGATCGGCGCGCCCGCCGGCAACCTGCTCCCGGTGCGGCGGTCGATCCGAACCGTCTCCGTCCCGCACGGGATCTCCACGAAGGCACCCTGCTCTCGCACACGCCCGGAGGGGCGGCTCGGGAGCGGGCAACGCCACACTTCGCGGCCCTCTAGCGTCTCGACGGCCACCGCCTCCCGCTCGCCGGCTAGCACGAGAAGCGGCTCGTCGAGGAGCGGCGGCACGACGGACTGGGGCAACGCGAACAGGCGGCGCGGCTGGACCGCGATGGCGCTCGGACCGAGCGGGCGGAAGGAATCCACCACCTGCGGGATGTTCTGCCCGAACAGGCTCTTGAAGGTGAAGCCGGCGCCGATTCCGACGGTGATCCCGATGACGACGCGACTGAGCCACAGGTAGCGCCGACTGAGCTGGAAGTACCAGAGCAGACCCAGAACGCCCACCAGGACCCACAGCGCGCCGTAGGGCGACCCTTGGCCGCGACCGAGGAGGGCGTCGATGCCGTCCATCATCGGCAGCCACCAGAGTGGATACAGGATGTCCTTCCATTGCACGACCACGGCGTAGCCCACGTTGATGCCGATGAAGATCTGCATCATCAGGCGATACACCGGGTTGTCGCGGAACAGGTAGCTGTAGATCGCCAGGACGCAGAACGCCCCCAGCCAGACCGCCCAGCTCGACGACCAGTACTCGGACCAGCTCACCGCCGACCCTCCTTCGCGGCCCTCCGCTTCGCGATCATGCCGAGGTTCCCCAGCAGGATGAACGAGATGATGACGAGGTGCCCGAACGCCAGCGGCACCAGGAGCCTTCCCCCTCGGAGGCCCTCCTCGTCATACGCCCGTCCATACTTGCTTCGGACCAGCGTCTCGTACTCGGCCGCCCCGCGGATGCCCGCCATCATGCCCTTCATCTGGCCGGAGCTGATGTAGGGGTACCAACTCGTGGTCACGATGCCGGCGCTGCCGAACGCGACGGGCACCCTCCCGGCAGGGTCCAGCCACACCATCCAATCCAGCGAGGGCTGGTACTCGATCGCCCAGAGGATCTGGAAGTCCGCGGCGCCCGTGATGTTCTTCAGAATGGGCAGCTTCTGGGCGTCGTTCGTGGAGTAGCCCCGGTAATCGCGCGGGAAGACCGCCTTGATGTTGCGCCCGATCGAGGCCATGATGAGCGGGGCTCCGCGGACCATGCCCAGATTCACCCAATCGACGCCGTACTTGCGACCGTACTTCGCAGCTTGCCGCTCGTTGACTCGCTCCGAGAACTGCGGCGCCAGAGGGTCGGAGTCCACGGCGATCACGACGAACTTGATCCCCCGCAGCATCAGGTGGCTCACGAGCGCCTCGTACTGCGGCCAGTTCTCGCCCTGGCTTCCCTGCACCCGGTTGCTGCAGATCAGAACGACCTTGTTTGGCGGCGTGGAGTCCGTCACCTCGAAAACCGCCCGCGTCTCCGGCCAGACATAGAGCGGGAGCCGCACGTCGAAGAAGAACGGCAGGCCGCAGGCGAGGAACATCAGCAGATAGATGGTCTGCCTCGGCACGCGGTCCAGAGCCGCCAGTCTGCGCCACATGTCAGTCTCCACCCCCCATCGCCGAACCCTTCTCCAGGTTCAGCCAGTAGCGCAGGGCCGTTCCGATGCCGCCGAGCATCGTGCCGAAGATCAGGCCTCGGACCACCGCGGAGTTCGGCACCCGCAGAACCCACCCCGCGATGTTCGGCAGCCACAGGGCCTTCAGCTGCTCGCCGAGCCAGCCTGTGAGGTACATGCCGAACGGCGTCTGGCCGAGCATCACGATCAGCGCCGTGGCCATCATCAGCCCCGCCTCGGCCGAGCGGATCCGGAACGCCCGGTATGAGGCGCTGGCCAGGTAGAAGGCGAGAAGGCTGAAGATCGTGGACCCGACGGGTCCGATCAGCTTGAACACGATCGCGTCGCTGAACGACCGCTCGGACGTGTTCGGGTCGTAGTACTTGTACACGCCGGCGACCACGCCCAGAACAACCGCGACGAAGAAGGCCACGGCAACCCAGCGGTCCTCCCCGCGCTTCCGCAGCTTCCTGCCGTTCACCATGCCCAAGCTCAGCAGACCCATGCCGAGCGCCAGCGTTCCGAGAACCGAGTTGAACTGGGCGGCCGTGTCGCGCTGGTCGCGGAGGAACGTCGTGTGCCCGACGGCGAGCAGGTCGCCGACCCTCGCCTCGTAGGGCTCGATCTCGTCCGGGGTTCCCTTCCTCTTTTCGCGCAGGACGGCGATGTTCGGCGCCAGCGCCACGGTTCGCCTCGACCGGGCCTCGCCCGCGGGGCCATCCAGGAGAGTCAGACTGCCCCACCGGATGCCGACGACCCTGGCGCCCCTCGCCTCCACCCGGAGGGGCGTTCCCGGGGCCAGCTGCGCCGGGTCCGCCGGACGGTCCCCCGAGTCGTCGCTGTAAACCCGCTCGCCGGGACGCAGGGCAACGGCACCCCCTTTGTCGTCGAGGAACGTCCCGTTCCGGAACGAGCCGAAGGCGAACGTTCTCGTTCGGACGCTGAGCGTCTCGCCGACAGAAACCTCTCGGGTGCGCTGAACCTTCGCCTGAAGCTTGCCCGTAGGATCGCGAACCATCATCGACAGCTCGACCCCGGGCCCAACCTCGACTTCCAGCCGTTCCCCGTCCGCAGTCGCCAGTGCGAGCACCGTCGGGAGCTGTTCGAGGAACACCCCTCGGTGCGTGCTTCCCGGAACCGTCGGGGGCAGGATGAACTCCAGCAGGAAGTACAGGCCCGCCAGGAAGGTCAGCGCCGCGATGAACCGTCTCCGCCAAACCATCGGTCAGAACCTCAGAAGCCCCTCGTACACGTTGAGCGGGTTCGCGGGCCCGAACACCGTGGCGCAGATCACTCCGACGAGGATCAGAAGCAGCAGGAACAGCTTGCCGTAGTCCTGGCCGACGACGCTGCCGAGCATCGTGGGCTCGCGAGTGAGGTACGCCGAGCAGGCGAACAACTCCTCCACCATCACCACGTAGTCGCACGAGGCTACGAAGAACGGAATCTGGTAGTAGTCCGACGTGCCGGCGATCTGCATGCACCCCGCGATCTGGCCGCCCTCCGAGTAGAGGAGCGAGGTGTAGTCGTAGGCTCCGAACAGGAAGCAGCTGGAGACCTTCTCGTCCACCAGGACCTGCGTCGTGCCGAGCGCGGTGAGGTCGCCCGCCGGAGAGATGAACCGCACCTCGGACTGGCTGGCGAGCTCCGGCCTGCCCGCCGCCGCGAAGGACGCCTTGATCACGTCCTCCCAGATCGGCACCATCACGGGCATCGCCGTGGTCACCAGGATGCGATTGCCGTACTTGGCGGCCGTCTTGCAGATGTGCTCCAAGATCCCGACCGCGGCGAGCGTCTGCACGTTGGTGAAGTCCGCGATGCCCCCGTGGAACAGGAGCGGTCCTCCCAGCTCGGCCGACCTCCCCACGGCCTCTTCGATCGCGTTCAGGCCGGGAATCGGGCGAATGTAGAGGCCCTGACCCCTCTTGGCCGAGGCGATCTTCCAGAGGACCAGCCCCGCGAAGACCACCATCAACAGGAGCACCTGCCAGTTCGCGTTGTCCATTGCGCCACAACCCGGCCGGAGCCGGGTCGGACCCAGTTTAGCGGAAGGAATCTGTCAGCGCAAGCTTGGCTGCCCCTCGGCGCCGAGGTGGAGGATGGAATGGCGCAACCCGAACCGCTTCACGAACGCGATGTCGTCGAAGTCGCCCATCGGCTCCTCCTCGATGCCGGTCCCCCGGTAGCCGACATGCAGGATCCCGTCGTTCTGAGGCGCGTCGTCCGCCCAGCGGTAGGCGTACAGGATGTCGCCGTCGAACCAGGCCGCGTGGGGCGAGGAGCGGGACGTCGTCCATTCGTCGTACAGCATCTTCACCAGCCACCCGCCCGACTTGTTCGAATCGGCCACCTGGTGCGCCACGAAGCAGACCGAGCGCTCGGTGCCCCACTCGCCCCCGCGGCAAAAGAACCAGACGCGGCCGTTCCTTCCCGCTTCCTTGGACGAGTCGAACAGCACCGTCGGCCGACCGAGTCCCCGGGCTCCCCCTCTTTCGCCCTCCACGAACTCGAGCGGCCCGCGAACCAGGGATCCGTCCCCCTGCACCAGCCAGCGCTGGATGGCCCAGCGACCCTGAAACTTGCCACCCTGGCTTACGAGCATCCCCCCGATGAGGTTTCCCGTTCGAGAGTCCTCGCAGAGGGCCACCGGCGAGTTCGACTCCACCGTCCCGCCCGTGATCTGCCTCCACACGCCGTCGAAGCGCCAGACCGTGGCCTTTCGGATCGCTGGCGACCACAGAGCCGCCACCGGCTTTCCGCGCAACAGCCCCACGGTCGGCAGAGCGTCCGCCTCGCCGCCGACCGGACGCGGATGTCCGACGGGCCTTCCGTCGAGCGACGCCCTAAGCCACTGCACGCCCCGTTCTGTCGGATATAGCAGGAGAATCTGCCCTTCGAGCAGCACCGCGGCCGGGTCGCCGGTGGCCCCTTCGGCCAGTACCGTCGGTTCCGACCAGCGGCGATCCTTGCCCAACCTGCGCAAGCCGACGGCTCCCGGCCGCTCCGGCGCGCCCTGAGGCGTCAGAAGGGACAGCAGCCACGCCTCCTTGCCTCTGGTCAGGAGCCAAGGCGAGCCGGCGGCCTTTCCGACGGTCTGCCGAACGCCCGCCGTCGTGCTGTAGCCGTAGTTGATGTCGGCCCGAACGTTCCGCTCTCCGAAGACGCCGTTCCAGTTCCAGTCGATGAGGGTCTCAGAGCCGTCGGCCTTCAGGTTGAAGCGGTACGGTCCCTTGGCCAAGAAACCGACCTGGTCGATGGGAAACGGCAGGCGCTCGTCCAGCGCCGTCTCCCGCAGCACCAGGTTCGAGAACCGCCCCATGCTGAATTGGATCTTGTTTCGATCGTCCTCGAGGGCGTACCCGTAGGCGTAGTTCATCAAGGACGGATAGATCGGGCACCAGGCCGGCTTCCAGAACCCGGAGTGGTCCAACCCGATCTGGTGACCGAACTCGTGGGAGAAGGTCGCCCACAGGGTGCCTTCCCCGCCGCCGCACCCTCCGCCGTCATCCAGCATGCCCGACTGCCCCCCGCCGCCTGGGGTCAGCTGCATCCAGTGGGCGATCCCCCGATGGGCGTGAGGGAGGAGCCTGTCTCGGAGCTCCCACCAAGGCCGCTGCTGCTCGCTCTTGGGGATCGGATCCTGCCAGATCAGCCGGAGCGAAATTCCGTAGCGGGCGTAGAGCTGCGCCGCCCTCTCCATCTCGGCCTCCTGCATCTTGCGGTCCGTGCCCTCGAACGGTGCGAGGTAGCAGACCGCGTCGGGCGACTTCGGGTCGCAGCCTAGACCCGGCAGGTCGAGTCCTCGGAAGCCTTTCGCCTCCCAGCCGTCCAGCAGGCCGTCTGCATCCGAGTCGGGGTTCCGCGGGTCCGTTCCGAGCCTCCTTTCCTCCTCGTCGCTGAGGGCGTCGCGGTCTCCGTCGGTTTCGCTCGGCCCGACGGCGCGGAGCAGAAGCACTTGGTGCGAGGTGTGCGGCTCCCTGCCGTAGCGGAAAACGAACACGTCCAGGTCGCCGTCCCCGTCCGCGTCCGCCACGCGCCGCACCTCGCGCGCGGGCGGCAGTCCGATCGCGGGCAGCTGCACGACCGACCCGTCGGGGCAACGAAGCTCGGTCGCGGTGGCCAAGAACCCGCCGAAGGCTCCCGGGGTCGAGCCGTTCGGCATCTTGGCTCCCTTCAGCGGCTCGAACCGACCGGCCTCCGTCCAGCGGCCGAGCTGGCCGTCGGCGCGCATCGCCCACTTCCCATCGCCGTCGGTGGCCCAGACCACGTCCTTCGGGAAGGCCATGGGGCTCGCGCGGCGCGTGCGCAGGTCGATCGCGACCGCCCGCCCGCTCTTCCGGTCCACCAGCCCCAACCGGCCCTTGGGTTCCTCCAGCAGGTAAGGGTCGCTCCAGTCTCCGGGAACTGCGCACCAGCGGAGCGTTCGCTCGAAGCCGCCATCTCCTTTGCCCGTGGCGAGGTGCAGGTACCCGTCCGCGAAGGCCGCCACGTCCGGCTTTCCGTCTCCGGTCAGGTCTCCGACGGTCGCCGCACGGACGCCACCCACGAACGGATTGAGACCCTGAAACGGCCGCCCGGCCTTCTGGCCTCCCTGATTCAGGCTGGAATCGAGGATTCCGGGAGCGTCTGGGAAGACCACCAGAAGATCCGCCAGGCCGTCCGAATCCAGGTCTGCGACGAACGGCATCCGGGGAAGCGCCGCAAAGCCCAAGGCCCAAGGCGTCGGCACGCACCACGCCGTCGCCTGCAACGCCGCGAGCAACACCAGCATGGGCCGACTTTACCTGCCGCTCTGCGCGGGCCTCGCCTCCAACAGCGTCACGGTGACGGTCAGCGTTGCGGCGGGCGGAACCACCGGTGGAACGCCCTCCTCTCCGTAGCCCGAACTCGGATCCAGCACCACCTTGCGAACCCCGCCGACGCGCATCCCCCGCACGCAGCCGTCCAGCCACGGCTCCACCCCTCCCGCAGCCACTTGGAAGGCGAATGGCAATCCCCGCTTCCGCGTGTCGGCGATGGCTCGGCCGTCCGGCGCCTCCGCGACGAGGTGAACCACGACGACGTCCCCCTGCTGGACGGTCCTGCCGGTTCCGGCTACAATGTCCTGCGGAACCGCGGCCGGGGCCTGAAGAACCGCGAGGACGGACCAGATCCAGATTCCGACGGCCATCAATCCTACGGGACGATCTGAGCCAGAGAAAAGGGGCCGCGGAGTGGGAGGCACGATGGACAAGATCGTCGTGGTCGGCAGCGCCAACATCGACTATGTGTTTCGCGTGAGCCGGTGCCCCGAAGCGGGCGAGACGGTGCACGGACTCGGATGGTCGGTGCATCCCGGCGGCAAGGGCGCCAATCAGGCGGTCGCGGCGGCCAAGCTCGGCGGCCGGGTCGTGTTGGTGGCCAAGGTCGGCAAGGACGCCCAAACGGAGGCCATGCTGGCCAGCTACGAGCAGGCCGGAATAAGAACAGAGACGATCCTGCGCACCGACACCCAGCCCACCGGAGCCGCAGCCATCTGGGTCGACGAGACCGGACAGAATCGAATCGTGGTCGTGGCTGGCGCCAACGGCGAACTCGCGGCCGACGAGGTCCGCCGGGCGACCGACGACTTCGCCGACGCTAGCATCGCGCTCTTCCAGCACGAGACGCCGAAGGAAACGGTGGAGAGCGCCATCCTCGCTGCGCCCTCGTCGGTGCGGGTGATCCTGAATCCGGCTCCAGCCCGACCGGTCTCCGACGACGTCCTCGGGAGGCTCTGGCTGATCACTCCGAACGAATCCGAGGCGCTCGCGCTCACCGGCATTGCGCCCGACACGGACGAGGCCTCCGCCGAGGCAGCCAACTGGTTCCTGGCCCGCGGCGTGAGGAACGTGGTTATCACGCTCGGCGAGAGAGGTTGCTGGATCCAGGGCGAGGAATGCCCCGGCAGGCTCCTTTCCGCACCGCGAGTCGATCCCGTGGACACCACCGCGGCGGGCGACGCCTTCAATGGGGCGTTGGCGGTGTTTCTAGCCGAGGGTAAGCCCTTGGTCGAGGCGGCGAGGCTGGCCAACTACGTGGGCGCGCTCTCTACCACACGGCCCGGCGCCCAGCCCAGCCTGCCAACCCGAGCGGAGCTGGAGACGTTCGTGCTCGGACTGGCCTAGACGTCGGACGGCCCCGTGGCGCCCAGAGGCTTCCAGCAGGCCGCCTGCCGACCCTGCCCGCCCCTGAGCGGGGGAGCCTCGGACCGGCAACGATCCTCCGCGTAGGGGCACCTCGGCGCGAACACGCAGCCTCGGTCCGGTCGGCTACCGATCTCTCCGACCCCGCCCGGCGGGAGCTGTCCCACCTTCTCCACGGAGGGCACCGAATCCAGAAGCATCCTCGTGTAAGGGTGCAGGGGGTGCTCGAACAGATCGCCCGACGGTCCCTCCTCCACGATCCTCCCCAGATACAGCACGACGATCCGGTCGCAAAGAAACCGAACGGTCGGCAGATCGTGGGAGATGTACAGGACCGAAAAGCCGAGCTTCCGTTGCTCGTCCCGAATGAGGTTCAAGATCTGCGACTGGATGCTCAGGTCGAGCGCGGCGGTCGGCTCGTCGCAGATCAGCAGGTCGGGCCGGAGAGACAGCGCCCTGGCGATGGCCACGCGCTGTCGCTGGCCGCCGCTCAGCTCGTGCGGAAAGCGGGAGCCGTGGCTCTCGTCGAGGCCGACTTCCCTCAGGAGGGCGCCGACGTCCGCCTGCTTGCGGTGGATTCGGGCCGGCTCCGCGACGCTCCGCGCGACCGTCCAACGGGGGTCGAGGCTGGCCGATGGATCCTGCCAGACCATCCCGAGCCCTTCCACTCCGCGCGGGGATCGGAACTCGATGGATCCCGCGGAAGGCCTCTCCAGCCCCAGGATGGCCCGCGCGAGCGTCGTCTTGCCGCACCCCGACTCCCCGACGATGCCGACGGTCTCTCCCCTCCTCACCGTCAGACTCACCGAGTCCAGAGCGCGGTGGGCCCCTCCGGGAAGGGCGAAGTCGACGCTGAGGCCCCGCACCACCAGAAGCGGCTCGCTCACGTCTCCTTCTCCCGCCAGATGCTGTGGCTCCAGAACAGCAGGGCGTTGAGCTTTCGCACGAAGTCCCGGGAATCGATGCGGACCAGCTTCGTGGTGCGGGCGGATCGGGTCACGCGGACGCAGTCGCCCATCAGGATGTGCATCCGAGTGCGGCCGTCGGTCGTCAGAACGGCGTCGCCCCGGGAGACGACGTTCAGCTCCACCACGGCGTCCGGCCGGAAGACCAGCGAGCGGCTGCTCAGGCTGTGCGGAGCCAGGGCCGTCATCACGAACGCGTTGACGCTCGGGTCGACGATCGGGCCGCCCGCCGAGAGGTTGTAGGCGGTGGATCCGGTCGGAGTGGCCAGCAGCACCCCGTCCGCAGGGTAGCTGGTCATCTTCTCGCCATCGACCACCACGCGGAACACCATCATGCGGTCGGTGGCGGAGCGCTGGACGACCACCTCGTTGAGCGCGTGGAACGAGGCGATGGCCTGGCCGCCGCGCACGAGGTCGGCCTGCAGCATCATCCTCTCCTCGATCTCCAGCTCGCCCCGGGCGAAAGCGTCGATCGCCTGCTCCACTTGCGTCGGGTGGCACTGCGTGACGAAGCCGAACGTTCCGTAGGCCACGCCGAGGATGGGTGTGCCGTGCGCGCTGCAGATCTCCGCGGCCTTGATCAGGGTGCCGTCGCCCCCGAACGAGACCATCAGATCGGCCTTTCCCAGCTCGGGCACATCCAGCCTCGGACACGGGAGAAGGTGCGCGGAATCCGCCTCGACAGCCAGCTCGTGCCCCTGGGAGGCGAGCCTCTCGCAGAGCTCCCGAGCCGCGGCGATCGCGTCCTCCCGGCCTGGATTGGCGACGAGGTGGATTCTCACGCGGAACCTACCCCTGTTCGCGAAGACGCTTGAGATTCCTCTGAATCTCGGCGTTGCTCGGATCGTTCTTCAGAGCCTGCTGGAGAGTGCGGATCGCGTCTTGCTTTCGGTTGAGCCGCTCGTAGACGATCGCCAGGTTGACGGCCGCGGGCGAGAACTTCGGATTGGCCGCGAGGGCGCTCGCGAAGGCCTGCCGGGCGGGTTCCAGCCTCGAGCGCGCGAGGTGGTACAGACCGATCCCGTTCCAAGCCTCCGCCGACTTCGGATTCTCCTTCAGCACCAGGTCGTACTGAGCCTTGGCTCCTTCGGCGTCTCCGTCCTGCCAAAGGAGGTTCGCCAGGTTCAGTCGCACGAGCCACTGGCTCGGGTTGGACTTGAGCACCTCGCGCCACTGGGCTGCGGCCTCCTTGCGATCCCCGAGCTTCAGGCAGGCCGCGGCCAGGTTCAGCTTCGCCTGGGTGCTGGAAGGGTTCAGGCCCACGAGTTTCTGGAACACCGTTCGGGCCTGCTCGTAGCGCCCGCGCCTGTAGTGCAGCAGACCCAGGTTGTTGAGCGCGTCGAGGTCGTTCGGGTTGACCTCCAGAGCCCGCTCGTACGCCGCGGAGGCTCCCTCGAGGTCGTTGCTCTGGGCGCGCAACACGCCGAGGTTGAACCAGAACCCCGGACGATCGGCCATCCGCTCTTGGAGCGACTCGTAGATCGCCAGCGCCTCCTTCCGTCGGTCAAGTCTGGTGTAGGCGTCGGCCAAAGCGACTCTCAGATCGTCGTTCTTCGGCTCCAGCTTCAGCGCCTGCTCGAAGAACGGCACCGCCGCCTGGGTCTGCTGGGCTCGGACCAGGGCGAAGCCCGCGTTCCTCAGGAAGACGGCGGTGGTGGGCGAGAGGTTGGCGGCCTTCACGAACGACTGGGCCGACTTGAGGTTGTCTCCCATCGCCTCGTAGGCCACGCCGAGGTTGTTGTGCACGTACGGATCGTTCGGCCGAATCGCCGCCGCCTTCTGGAACGCGTCCACCGCGCCCTTGGGATCCTTGCGCTTCAGCCGGACGCTCCCGAGGTTGTACCAGCCGTCGAACTGCGACGGGCTGGCCGCGACGATCTTGGCGTAGACCTTCTCCGCCGCCTCCAGGTCGCCGGACTCGCTGTACGCCGCACCGAGGTTGTTCGCCACCTCGAGGTCGTTCGGCCGCGCCTTGCTCGCTTGCTCCAGCAGAGGCACCGCATCCTTCGCGCGGTTGGATCGCAGGTACAGGAACCCGAGCCACGCCTGAACGTCGGCGTTGTCCGGCGCCCGCTCCCTGAGCTGCTCGAAGGCGCGAACGGCGTCCTCCAGCTTGCCCGCCTTATAGAGGCCCGCCGCGTCCGCCACCGCCCTCTGCAGCTCCTCCGGGCTCTGCGCTCGCGCCGAACCGATGGCCGCAGCGAGAATCAGGGCCACGAACCAACGCAAGACGAGCGACGCGAATCCCTTGGCCATGATGCACGCCTCCTGCCTTCCACTATACCGAGGCTTGCGGGGCCTCCATCAGCAAGCTCGGCAACGCGCCGTGGTAGGCCTCGGTGAGATCCCCAACCGCGGCGCGGACGATCTCCCGCCCCTCGATCCGCAGCGACAACGTCTCCGTCGGGCCGAACACGCCGATCTTCCGGCAACGCAGCCCGGCCGCCTCGGCAGCGCGCTGCAGATCCGCTTCCTTCTCAGAAGCCACTCCGACCACCACCCTGCCGGGCCACTCGCCGAACAGCGCCGCGGCGTCCGGTAGACCTTCGCTCGAGAGGTCCGCCTCGAGCCCTCGGCCTCCGGCGATCGCGATCTCGGCCAGCGCGACGGCCAATCCTCCCTCGCTGCAGTCATGCGCGCTCAGGATCGTGCGGGAGTGCGCTAGGTCGGCCAGAAGCCGGCAGAGCCGCTTCTCGGCTTCGAGGTTCGGGGAGACGGGCACGCCGTCCTCGACTCCCAAGATCGTGGCGAGGAACTCCGACGCGCCCAGACCCATCTGGGGCCCCAAGCTCACCGGGTAGTCGATCATCCAGAGGGCGCACGGCTCCCGCGGGGCCATCTTCAAGGCCGCGTCGCGATCCTCCAGGATGCCGAGCATGCCGATCACGGGGGTGGGCAGAACCTCTCCAAGGTCGCTCTCGTTGTAGAAGCTGACGTTTCCGCTGATCACCGGCGTGTCCAGCGTGTCGCACGCCTCGGCGATTCCGCGGACGGCCTCACTGAACTGCCAGAACACGTGCGGGCGCTGAGGATTCCCGAAGTTGAGGCCGTCGGTGACGGCCACCGGCAGCGCGCCCGTGCACGCAACGTTCCGGGCGGCTTCGGCGACCGCGAGCTGGCCTCCCACGCGCGGATGGAGATACGTCTGCAGGCCGTTGCCGTCCGTCTTCAGCGCGATCGCCTTGCGTGTGCCTCTGGGCGCGATCACCGCGGCGTCCCCCGCCCCGGGCAGCACGACGGTCTGCGTCTGCACCTGCTGGTCGTACTGCTCGAACACCCACCTCTTGCTCGCGACGTTCGGCGAGGCCAGCAGCCGCACAAGCGCCTCGCCGGCGTCGACGGACTCGAACCCCGTCGGCTCGAAGCGCAGTGCCCGCTCGTGGTACTCGGGCACCTCCAAGGGCGCGCGGTAGGTCGGGCAGGCGTCCGTCAGGAGCTTCGGGTCCAGCCTCGCCTCCACCTTGCCGCCCCGCAGCACGGTGACGAGCCCGTCGTCCGTAACCTCGCCGATCACGACCCCATGCACGCCCCACTTGCGGAACACGCGGAGAACCTCCTCCTCCCTTCCCCGCTCCACGACGGCCAGCATCCGCTCCTGGCTCTCGCTGAGCATCAGCTCGTAGGCGGTCATGTCCGGCTCGCGCATGGGAACGAGGTCGAGATCGATCCTCATGCCGACCCCGCCCTTGCTGGACATCTCCACCGTGCTGCACGTCAGACCTGCCGCGCCCATGTCTTGGATGGCCACGATGGCTCCGGTTCGCAGCGCCTCGAGCGTCGCCTCGATCAGCAGCTTCTCCGCGAGCGGGTCGCCGATCTGCACGTTCGGGCGCTTCGCGTCGCTGTCCTCTCCCAAGGCGTCGCTCGCGAACGTAGCGCCGTGGATGCCGTCCTTCCCCGTCGCCGACCCCAGGTAGACGACCGGATTGCCGACGCCCTTGGCCGCCGCCGTGGCGATCTCCTCCTTCCGCAGAACGCCGACGCACATGGCGTTGACCAGTGGGTTTCCGCTGTACCTCGGATGGAAGGCCACCTCTCCAGCCACGGTCGGCACGCCCACGCAGTTGCCGTAGCCGGCTATCCCGGCCACGACGTGCTCGAACAGGTACCGGTTCCGCGCCACCGTCTCGGGAGCCTCCCGATCCCCGCCGATCGTCCCGAAGCGCAAGGAGTTCAGCGAGGCGATCGGACGGGCGCCCATCGTCAGGATGTCTCGGATGATCCCGCCCACGCCGGTGGCGGCTCCCTGATACGGCTCCACCGCGGACGGGTGGTTGTGCGACTCGATCTTCATCGTGACCGCCAGACCGTCGCCGAGGTCCACGATGCCCGCGTTCTCGAGCCCCTCGCCCTCCAGCGCCTCGCGGTACTTCTTGAAGAGGGACAGCACCGGGCGGGAGTACTTGTAGCCGCAATGCTCGCTCCACATCACGGCGAACATCCCCAGCTCGGTGTAGGTCGGCTCCCTTCCGTGAAGCCGGACGAGAAGGGAGTACTCCTCGTCGGTCAGGCCCATGGAGGTGTACACTTCCGGCGTGATGCGGGGCTCCATCCCTCGGATTATAGCCCTCGGCACCCTGGCGGCACTGGCGGCGGGGTGCGGCCCCTCCTTCGACTTCCAAGGCCGCTGGACGGGCGAGCGGAAGCTTGCGGCGCCGCCCGGCGTCGACCCGAGCGTCGTCCGCGCGGTGGCCAAGGTCGAACTGGTCCTCCGTGGCAGCCGCTTCGAGCTGCTGGAGGCCGGGACGACGAAGTCCGGGTCGGTGAGCTTCGCGGACGGCAAGGCCTTCTTGCGCGTCGACACCTACCTGGGGCGTCCCATCGAGTCGCTCGGCCGCGCGGCCGTTCAGATGAACAAGGAGATCGAGCTGATCCCCAACGGCAAGGACCGGCTGCTGTTCCGAGACCCCGGCGGCTTCGACCGGGAGCCGGTGCTCCTCGTCAGGACCCCGCAACCTTAGTCGAGCGGCGCCCGTAGAGCTTCCGAACGCGAAACGAGGTGGTCGGAACGATGGGATGGATACTGCTGATCGTTGTCGTCCTGCTGCTCTTCTGGGTGATCGGCATGTACAACAAGCTGGTCGCCCTCCGTCAGGAGACGCGCAACGCGTGGGCGCAGATCGACGTGCAGCTGAAGCGCCGGTACGACCTGATCCCCAACCTGGTGGAGACCGTGAAGGGCTATATGAAGCACGAGCAGGAGACCTTGGAGAAGGTGATCAAGGCTCGGAACGCAGCCCTGAGCGCCTCCTCGGTCCGGGACAAGGCCGCCGCCGAGGGACAGGTCAGCGCCGCCCTCGGGAGCTTCTTCGCGCTGGCCGAGAGCTACCCCGAGCTGAAGTCGAACGAGAACATGCTGTCGCTCCAGGAGGAGCTCAAGAGCACGGAGAACAAGATCGCGTTCGCCCGCCAGTACTACAACAACGTGGTGACGCAGTACAACACCAAGCTGGAGTCCTTCCCCACCAACATCCTGGCATCGTCGGGCGGTTTCCAGAAGGCCGACCTGTTCGAGCTCGACGAGCCGGCGGCCCGCGACGCCGTCAAGGTCCAGTTCTAGCCGCGGGGTCAGGCGGCGCGCCGCTTCCGGCTGCGCGCCGCCTCCAGATCGATGATCTCGGCTTGGCCGGGCTTGGGAATGCCGGAGTCCTCCTCCTCGCGGTAGCGGGCCGTGCGGCACATCAGCACGTAGAAGCCGGTCGCGACAAGCAGGTATCCGCTCAAGGCCAGGACGATCATCGGCGGGCTCCTCCCTCCATCGTCGGCTTTCCGTGCACTCCGCTGGAGGCTTCCCGGCGAGCGCCGGCGGCAAATCCGGCAGGACAACCGGGCCCCGCCGCCGAATAAACTGCGAACGGATGGGCTGGTTTCGCAGGAAGAGCGGCGGCGAGCACGGTCGGTTGAGCCAGAGCGGGGGTTCGTGGACGACCCTGCTCTTCCTCATCCTCGTCTCGGTGCTGCTGGCCGCCTACAACGCCTACTCCACCGCACGCGACGTGCGGCTGGCTACGGGGCCGGAGGGAGCGGCCCAGCGCGCCTTCTTCATCGAGGCCGCCGATCGACCCGACATCCTGACCCTGTACCAAGGCATGACCCGCGAGGAGAAGCTGGCAGCGGCGAGGAACATCGCCCGGTACGACCACCCCAAGCTCGCCAAGCTTGTGGCGGTTCTCCTGCAGGACTTCGACGCCGAGGCGAGGAAGGCACTCACGGAAACGCTCCGCCTGATCGCCGCCAGGCAACCCAAGGCGGTGGCGGAGGAGTTGAAGAACTCCTCGAGCTTCCAGTACCTCGGAGTCACCGCGGCCCTCCGATCCTTGGGCGAAGGCGCGATCCCGTACGTCGTGGAGACCCTCTCGAACGGCGACTGCCGTCCGAGAGCGATCGAGTTCCTGGTCAACTCCGGAGCCGCCGCCATACCTCTCGTCCTCCCGAAGCTTCAAGCCACAGACAAGGATGTCCGCCTGGCGGCCGTCGAGGCTTTGGGCAAGCTGCGCGCCCGCGAGGCGGCGGCACCGATCCGGAAGCTCTTCTACGATGCGCCGCGAGCCGACCGGATGCCCTACCTGACCGCGCTCGCCACCATCGCGGCTCCCGAGGACGAAGGCCTCCTCCAGGCGGCGCTGAACGACGCCGCCTACCCCACGCCGCTGAGGGCGCAGGCGGCTCTCGGTCTCGGAAGGATCGCCAGCCCGACCGCGGTCCGCACCCTGTGGCGCGCCACGGGGGACCGAGATCCGGAGCTGGTCGAAGCGGCCGTCGCCGGCCTGCGGCTGGCCGAGGACCGCGCGCTGCTGCACGGGTCCGGCTCGCCCAAGGTGGTGGCCGAGGTGTGCGCCGGCTTCGAGACGCCGCTGAGCAACCGCACGCTGGCGACGCTCCTCGCCCACCCGGACCGGGCGGTGCTCGACGCCGCAGTGGTGGCCTCCCGTGGGCGCGAGGCGCTGGTGGGGCCGCTCGCTGCCGTGCTGGCCAGAGCGAACCCGGAGCGCGAAGGCGAGTTGGTCGAGGCCGTGGTGGACGCCCTCTACTCCACCGAACCCGGCCGCCAAGCTCTGGCCAAGGCCACGAACCCCGTGGTGCGGTCGTTCATCGAGCGGCGAAAGCTGATTGAGACCTTCGGCTCGACCTGAGCCGTCGTCAGGATCCCCGGGCGGCGCGCACCCGCTCGATGGCCTCGTCGTCCACCGCGCGCTCGAAGGAGCGGAACCCTGCGAGTCGGAATCCATGCTTCCTCGCGAGCTCCAGCATCTCTCGCACCTGCTCCACGCTCACGTCCTTTCCCAGCGTGTAGCACTCGGCGCGGTCCTCCAGGGCGAGGATCATCGTCTCGCTCATGCAGGCGTACGCCGTCTTCGGGGGAAATCCGAAGTTGAAGCCGAAGTCCACGTCCCCCGGCACCGCCACCACCCCGCCCTCGATCACCAGGACGTCGGGCCGCTCCTTCGCCACGCGCACCGAAACGTCGCGGGGACGCGCGACGTCGCAGACCACGGCCCCAGCCTTCAGGTGTTCCGGCTGGATGATGGCCGAGTCCGACGACGTGACGGTCACCACCGCGTCGCAGTCCCTCAACCGCTCCACGCTCGTCGTGGCTTCCGAACCGGGCAGGGTCTCCGCCAAGGCCTCCGTGCGGGCCGAGTCCCGACCGACGAGGACGAGCCTGCCGAACCGTTCCGACAGAAGGGTGGCGCAGGTCTTGCCGATGCTGCCCGTAGCTCCCACCACGGCGAGGGAGGATCGCTCCGGCTGGATGCCGACCCTCTCACAGGCCTCGAGCGTGCCCTCGATGGCCGTCGCCACCGTGTAGCTATTCCCTGTCGTGATCGCGACGGACGAGCGCTCGGCGATCGTCACTCCCCCATCCCCCACCACGCTGGTGAAGGCACCCAGACCGACGATCTGGGCGCCCTCCCGCCGGGCGAGCTCCACAGCCTCGCAGATGCGATCGTAGACGAGGCTGAGGGGAAGCTTGCGAACCATCTGCGCCGGCGTCAGCGGGCACCCGACGAACCAGCCCTTGGTCTCCTTGCCTGTGAGCGAGCGCACGCCACGGATCTCGCTGACGATCATCGGCCTCTTGCGAGCCAAGAGCGCCTCGATGGCGCCGTCCGGCAACAGCCGTGCGATCGGATACTTGCGTGCGGCGTCCCGCGGGGAGAGGGGATGGATGACGAATCCGAACGGAGTCAACGCAGGAACTTTACCCCGAAGCACCGTCGGCCAGATCGAACACGCTCGGACGCCATCCGAGCCGATCCAGCACCGCGAGGTAGTCCGACTCCGTCATCTGCTCCGGGCGCTTGCCCGAGAGGGCGACCACGACGCCCTCCATGACGTTCGTGGCGAACGTCTCCCCTCCCATCTCGGGGGTCGTCGTCACCAGCCGACGGACGCCCGAACCGCGGAGCCACTCGAGGTCGTGCTTGCGGATGCTCTGCGTCAGCACCGTCTTGCCGTCCAACCGGTCGGGCGCGTACCTGCGGATGTAGTGCTTGTCCCCTGCGATCCAAGTGGCCCACTCGAACACGTCCGGAAACCTCGGCGTGCGCTTCTCCTGCTTCTCGCCGGTTGGATAGAACCACTGGAAGGGGAGTCGGACGACGATCGGCAGCAGCAGCGCCCCCACCCACTGGATCGTCCGGTAGCTCCTGATCCGCCACGGGAGCCCCAGCGCGAAGAGCGCGTCCCCGTAGATCACGTTCGGACACGCCTGCGAGAGGGCCTCCGCCATGCCGTAGCGGTCCACGGCCGAGACCAGCAGAACCCTCTCCCGCGAGAAGTCGGCGATGCCGTCCGCCGCAAGGCGACGGATCGTTTCCCTTTCGAGCGTGTGCTTCAGCCCGCTGCCATCCACGACCGGCGTCGATCTCGCCCCGGACACCAGGCGCTGGATCTCGCGGAAGGCGTACCTGCGCCCGGCGGCCACCACGTAGATGTCCGCACCGCCGACACCCAGGGCGTCCACCTTGCCGTCCAGCTCACGGAAAAGGCTCGCGAAGCGCCGCCGATCGCCGTCGGTTCCGATCCTCTCGATGCGGAACCGCTCCCCGAGAATCTCCGTCTCAAAAACCTTGTCGCCCTTGCTGGATCCCAAGCTGACGGAGACGATCCGTTTCATGCGTCAGTAGACCGCGATGCCCTCGATCTCCACGTCCACGCCCCTGGGCAGTCCGGCCACGGCGACCGTCGACCTCGCGGGAGGCGCGCCCTCGAAGAGCGACCCGTAGATCTCGTTGACGGTGGCGAAGTGCTCCATGGAGGACAGGAAGATCGTCGTCTTGACGAGGTTTATCGGCGTCAGGCCCCGGGCGGCGAGCACGGCTTTGAGGTTCGCCACGACCTGGCGAGTCTGTTCGGCGATGTCCCCGTGCACCAAGGTGCCGTCCGGCTTCAGCGGGATCTGACCGCTGAGAAAGAGGAACCGGCCTTCGGCCGCGACGGCTTGGCTGTACGGGCCGATGGCGGCAGGGGCATCACCCGTGGAAACGATCTCGCGAACCATGGCGGGGACTATACCCACAGCGGGGCGGCCTGGCCGTCCGGCCGGGCCGCCCCATGCGCCGAGCGCCTAGCCCGACGTCACCTCTTCATGTTCAGCAGCTCCTGGAGCATCTCGTCCACGACCGTCACCACGCGGGTGTTCGCCTGGAAGCCGCGCTGGGTCACGATCAGCTCCGTGAACTCGTTGCCGATGTCGACGTTCGACTGCTCGAGGAAGCCCGAGTTGACGCTCCCACGGCCGCCGGTCCGGGGCGTGCCCACCACGGGGATTCCAGAGTTGTCCGTAGCGCGCCACAGGTTGTTGCCCATCCGCTCCAGACCGTTCGGGTTCGGGAAGATGGCCATCGCGATCTGGCCGAGCGGCCGGGTGAGACCGTTGGTGAACAGTCCTGTGATGATGCCGTCGACGCCGATGGAGAAGCCCTGCAGCGATCCGGGCGGATAGCCGTTCTGGTTCGAGGCCTGCACCTGCGTGTCGGTCGCCAGCTGCCCGATCCTGCTGAAGTCTAGGTCGATGTCGAAGGCCGGGGCCGCAGTCGAACCCGGCACCGTGATCCGACCCAGCACCGAGGCGTTCAGCAGGATGCCGTTCTCGTCGAAGTACATCGGCTCGTTCGGAGCCGTGGAGGAGCTGCCGATGATCGACGTCCCGGTCGACGGCTCGGTGGCCTCCCAGTCCCAGCTCGAGATGGTGCCGGCGGGAGCGCCGGTCGGCGGGGTCGTCCAGCTCTGGCGGTTGAAGAACCGCACGTTGATGTCGTGCTGGCCGCCGAGGGAGTCGTACACCCGCACGATGGTGTTCCACTCCTCCGTGGGCGGGGCCGCGGCGTTCAGGTTGCCGGCGAAGTCCACGCGCGACGTGACCTGCACCGCGTTCAACGCGCCGACGGGAATCTTGAGCGTGGAAGCCGTGCCGATCGGCTGGTTCGTGTCGATGTTGCCGAAGCTGTCCGCAGACCATCCGAGCAGCCGCTCGCCGGTTGCCCGGTGCACCAGGTCGCCCAGAGCGTCGAGCTCGAACGCCCCGTCCCGGGTGTAGGAGACGCGGTCGCCGTTCGAGACGACGAAGTAGCCGTTGCCCTGGATCGCCAGGTCCGTCGGGCGGTTGGTGGCGTTCAGCGAACCCTGCTCGTTGTTCACGTCCGTGCCGCCGATCAGCACGCCCAAGCCGTACTGGATCGGGTTGGTGCCGCCGAGGCTGTCGGTGGGCCGAGCCGCTCCGCGGATCGTCTGGGCGATCATGTCCTGGAAGGTCACGCGCGATCCCTTGTACGCCGTGGTGTTGACGTTGGCCAGGTTGTTGCCGATCACGTTCATGCGCGTCTGCTGCGCCTTGATGCTGGCGACTCCAGCGAGCAATGCCTGTAGCATTCGATGCCTCCTGTTCCTTGTGCGTTCGTTTCGGTCTTCTCGGAGGCTGCTCGCCCCTTTCTGGGGTTTCGCCGACACTCGGGGCCGAACCCCGATCCTGCCTTTCCGCCTCCGCTTTGGGTCGATGAGAACTCGTCGTGGACAGCGCTACACGATCACCGCGCTGTCGATGTTGGTGAAGACGTTGTCCTTCAGGTGCTGCTTGTCGACGGCGGTGATCACCGTCCGATTCCGGATGCTGACCACCAGTGCCACGTCGTCCAGCATCACCAGGGACTCGCGGGCGCCCTTCTGCGCGGCGCGCTCCACGCCGCTCAGCACGCGCTCCCACTCCTCTTTGCCGAGCTGGATCTCCCTGCTCTGCAGCCTCGTCTGAGCGTGCCCGCTCACCTTCAGCCGGTCCTGCAGCAGCGCCTGGAAGTCCGGCGCCTGGGCACCGCCGGCCGCGGGGTTGGGGCGTGGCGCGGCGACGGGCTGCTGCGCGATCCTCTCGGCGATCCTTGCGTTCTGAATCCTCGCGTCCATCCTAGGCTCCTATTGCGTGATGCTCTGCACCGCGCCGAGGTCCACGGAGACCGTCTGGCCGTCGTCCTTGCGGACCTGCAGCTGCACGCCCTGCGACGTGGTTCGAAGGCCGACCACCTGACCCACGACCGGCAGGTAGATCGGCGACTCCGCCGTGCCGCCGGTGGTCACCGCGCTGACCCGCTTTCCGAGCAGCGCCGCCGCAGCCGCCACGTCCGTTCCCTCGCTGATGCTGAGAATCTGCGCGATTTTGGTCTCAACGATCCCTCCGCCGGGCTCCTCGATGCCGACGTACCGCTCGCCGTTCTTCAGGATCACCTTGCGGACCACGCCGGTGACCGTCTGGTTCACGCCGTCGCTGTTCTCGGTCATCGGGCGGAAGGCCGTGACGACCTTACCCATCAGTTGGTTGGCCTGCTGAACGTCGAGCGAGCTCTGCATCTTCTCCAGACCCTGGACCTGACCGAGCTGCGCCATCTGCGCGAAGAAGTCCCGGTCGTTCATCGGCTCCAGCGGGTTCTGGTTGGTGAGCTGCGTCACGAGCAGCCGGAGGAAGGTCTCCATGTTGAGCTGGCTCTTGGCGCTCGGCGCCTTCACGCCGTAGTACACCGCGCCGTCGTAGGGTTCCACCGCTCCTGCGAACATCGATCTCTTCTCCTCCTAGATTCGGTAGTCGACGGCCTTGTCCGCCGATGGCGTCTCGAACGCCGCCTCCCGCCGAGCAGCCTCCGGTGCGGCCTCGGCGAACCGGAACGGCAGGGGCTGCTGCTGCGGACCTGGGTTCGGCTGGCCAGCGCGATCGCCGAACCCGCCGAAGCCGCTCGTCTGGGCCTCGATGCTCAACGAAGCCAGCTGGAGCCCGCGGGTCTCGAGCGACTGCTGCAGGGCCGGTGCGCTGTGCTGCAGCGCGACACGGACTTGCTCGTTGCTGGCGGCCACCGTAGCCTCGACTCGGTTCTGATCCTGACTGATCGTGATCGTCAGAATGCCGAGGTCGCGCGGCTCCAGCCGGACCACCACGGGGTCCTTTCTCCGCGACGTCGCCAGGAGAAGGACGCGGTCGGAGAGCTGGCGAAGGGTGCGGCCATCCAACGCCGGAGCGCCCTCCGGCTGCGTGGCGGGGGACTGAACGGCAGGCTGAGTCACCGATGGCGCCTGGTTTACCGACGAGGACGCAGGGGTTGCACCGCCGTTCGACACGCCGCGAACCGGGTCCATCCTCGGCTGCTCCGCCGGAGCCTCCGTCGAGGGCCGCAGGGCCTCGGGCTCCTGGGGCCCGGGTGCGGCGGGCTCGACGGAAGAGCCGTCGGCTTGCTCCGGCACAACCTGCTCGGCACCCTGGGCGGGACTGGCGACGCCGGACCTGGCCCGCGCCGGCTTGTGCGTCGCAACCTCCGGATGCGCACGGCGCACCGGCCGGTCCCCCGCCTGCAGGGTGCTCTGAGATGAGGCCCGCTCCGGTGCCACCCCACCCAACAGCTCGGAAGGCACCGCGGCTTCGTTTCGGAACGTTCCCGTCTCGTTCGCGCCCTCGACCTCTGCCGGGAAGGCAGCTTGCGGCATCGGCGCGGAAGAGGGCCCGACCGGCTCGCCGCCGATAGCAGGAGCGTTCGGTGCCGAACGACCGCCTGTCGTCAGGAGGGTCGCCTGATCGTTGACGGTCCGACCTCGGCGCCCGACCGTCGATCCCGACGCCTCCGCCTTGTCGTCCGCAGACTCCGCGAGGGTGGCGGCGTGTCGGCTTCGCTGGGTCGTCGATGCGTCACCGAGCATCGTCGGGGCCACAAGGAGCGGCTCTCGAATGGAAGGAGCCGCCTGGCCCGAGCGGATGTCCGAGTTCGGGACGAGGTCCGCCGCCTCCAGCTGGGCGAGGGCGGCGTCCCGCACCGCGCTCCACTTCGTCCAGTTCCACAGCTTCTTGGGGCCGGAAGCGGCCTGGGGCTGGGGTTGCTCCGGACCGGCGGACCGAATCCCCGAGTCCCGCTCGCGATCGGCGACCGAAACTTGGGCCTCCACCGCCAAGCTTGCAGCCGGAGAACCGAGGGCCTCCACCGCTGGTCGGTCAGTGGCGGCGAGGCCCGCAGCATCAGCCGAGTCGCTCGGAGTGGCAGGTCGGCCAACCGATGCGGCCTGGGAGCTCGGACGGCCCTGCTCGACCTCGGCGGAGAGGGTCGAGGCCGGGCGGGTTCTCAGTCGAGCACGGTTCTGCACTGCGCCTGCTCCATCCTGCAGGCGAGCCTGCTCCTCCTCGCCCTGTGGTGCGACCTCGCGGATCGACCCGCCGGCGGCCTTCGTCGGTGGCTCCGCATCCGAAACCTCTGTCTCGCTGGAGGCCGTGGCCGACGAACCTGTCGGCGGGCTCTCCACTCCCGTGTCGTCCGAGCCATCGCCGGCCGCCAGCCCTTCGGCGCCGGTCACCGAACCCGCCTGCATCTGTCGCTCGGCGTTCGGCTCGAGCGAGTCGGCCACCGATTCGCCAGGGGCCGCCGGTTGCTGACCGCGCGGGCCTGCCGATGCGGCAGTCGTCCGCTGCTCGCCCACACGATCGGCGCCGTGTGCCACAGAGGGCTCGGCGGACGGTGCGGAGACCTTGGCTTGATCGGCACCGGGGAGATCGGCCGACCCTTCCTCAGCGGCGAGAGGTGGAACGGTTGCGGGGACCTCCATCGACCGACTCAGATCCGTGGATCCCAGCCGTGCATCGTCGATGACCTCCGGGCCCTGCGGGGCTCGCAGCCCCTGACGAGAGGAATCCGGGCGGTTCGTCGGAGTGGCGAGGGCAGATCCGCGGTGCGCTCGGGGCTGCCGAGCCGGCTCGCTCGCCGAGGTTTCCGGCGCACTCAGCACTGTGACCTTGATTCCGTCGGGAGCGTCCGGCCGCTGGGTCTGTGTCTCCGTCACCTCTGCGTTCGCCGACCGGGTTGCCCGCACGGCGGCGCGATCCGAACGGGACCGAGCCGGTGCCTCTACGGCGGGGCCAACCTCGGGATCCGAGGGCGCCGCGGGGCGATCGGCCCGCTCGCCCGCTCCCGGTGCGGCCGCGTCAGCCTGCTTGGCTGTCCGAACTGGCGCCTCGGAGGTGGCGGCCACCTCTCCGGCCGGCCTCGACGAAGGCGCGGCGGGCTCGTTCGCGAGGGTCTCTGCTGGAGCCTCGGTCCGGATCCGCGGGCGCCTGCCGGAGCGGGTAGCGTTCTCGCCACGGACAGTCTCCGGAGCGGTGCGCTCAACCTCGTTCAAGAGTGGATCGGTTGAGGCCGGGTCGCTCGTCGACTGGGCGCCATGGCCGCTCAGGGGCCGGTCGGCCGCTTCAAGCTTCTTCGCTGCGTCGGTCGGCTCCGAAGCGCCGTCCGGGCTCTCCACCACGGCTGCGTCCCGGGAGACATCGGGACTGCCGCCGGGAACGACTCTCTCCACGGCGGGCGAGGTTTGGGTCGCACCAGCCGCGGAAGGCTCCGCCGGAGCCTCGCTCCGCCGCACCAAAGGTTGGGTGACCGCCAAGGGTGCGAGAACGGCCGGGTCGATGGCGAACTGCTTCCGGGTCCTTCGCGTCTTCGCCTCGGGGTTGGGGTCCAGTTCCTGCGGCTGAGCATTCGGCTCCTTGGCCGCGACCTCCCCTTCCCCGACGACCTCCGCCGTCGGGGAGGGTTCCCCAGGTGGCGGAGGCTCCAAAAGGAGGATCTCCGCGAAGCCGCCCTCCACGGAGGACGCCTGACCGGCCGTCTTGCCGTTCACTCCCCCTGCGAGGGCGATCGATGCTGCAGAGCTGACCACGTCCATGCGCGGAACCTGTGCGAAGTCTCGCTAGGAACATCATCGGCATCAACCCGGCAATCTTAAGGGGAATCCGCCAAGAAGCGGCCGCCGTCCCGGGCGACCCGAGGGCGAATCTGCCATACTTCGGGCAGGTATGGCTTCCTCCGCGGCCTCGGGACGGATCCGAGCGGTTCTCCTCGATCTGGACGGAACGCTTGTGGATTCGCTCGCTGCGATCGTCGAGGGCCTCGGGGACACCTTGGAGCGCTACGCCGGTCGGCGTCCGCCCCGCGAACGCATCGTGGCCATGGTCGGCCTCCCTCTGAGCAAGCAGGTGGCCGTCTTGGATCCGGTGCCCCCAAGCGAGGACGCCATCCGAGAGCGAGTCCGTTTCGCGGAGACCCGCTTCGCGGAACACAGTCACTTGGAAGCGGTTTTTCCACACACCAAGGAGCTCCTGCACCTCTGCCGAGACCGCGGCATTCCCACGGCCATCGTCACGAGCAAGACCCGCACCGAATTCGAGGCCTTCCGCTCCCGTCACCCTTGGGTCGAAGGCGTCGATGCCGTTGTCTGTTCCACAGACGTCGAACGGGGCAAGCCGGCGCCCGATTCCGCCCTCCTCGCACGCTCCCTGCTGGGTGCGAGGTCCGGCCGGGTCGTCTTCGTCGGCGACTCCACGTTCGACGTGGCGTGCGCTCGGGCTGCCGGTTGCGAGGCATGGGCCGTGGCCTATGGCGCGGGAGATCGGAGGTCGCTGGAGGCGTCCCTGCCGGACCGCCTCTTCGAACATCCCATGGAGCTCCTTGAAGAACTCCGAAAAGAGATCGATCTTCACCCATGCCACGCAAGAAACTAGACAGCGAAACTTCGCCCCAGCCGCAGACGACCCAATCAGCGTCCACCGAGCCGGCCGCCGACGCGCCGAGCAGCGAGGCGCCCAACCTGATCGAGATCATCAAGGAGAAGGTAAAGCGAGTCCGCCGGAGGGCGAAGAAGACCGAGGACCCGGCTCCTGAGCCGGTCCAGGCGGAAACCCAGACCCTGGAGGCGGTCGCCACGGAGCCGCCCGCCGATCCGGCGCCCCAAGAGCCGGCGCCGGAGTCGCCCCAGCCCGAGCCCAAGCCCAAGCGCACCCGCAGGCGCAAGCAACCTGCGGAAGGGGTTGCTGGTTCCGCCTCGTTGGACGAGCCGAAGACGGAGGAGAACCCTCAGGGCAGAGTGCCTCTCCCCGCCCTGCCCGCGCCGCCGGAAAAGACCGAGCCGGACACGGTGGAGGAGCGCTGGGACGTCGCGGCCACGGTGCCAGAGCTGGCGGCTCTCCTGCAGGAGGGGGAGTCCTTCCCCGTCGTTCTCTGGCGACCCCACGCCAAGAAGGATAGGGACAAGGAACCGCGCAAGCAGGAAGCGTCCGCGCCGGTCGAGGAGTCGAAGCAGGCACCCCGCCGATCCAAGCGCTCCAAGCGGGGAGACGGCGCCCAGAAGCCGATCACCGCGCTGGACGCCATCCTGCCGAGCGCGCCGGCCGAGCCCCAGCCTGCGCCCCGCCGCGCGGCCAGCCGCAAGCCCACGCCGCCCGAACCGACCGTCGTCAAGCCGAAGAAGCCCGAGCCTCTGATCCCGCCGAGGCCCGCGATCCCGACCCCGCCGGAGGCCCCGCAGATCGTCACCAAGGACGGCAACCCGATCTTGGTCGTGGGTGGTCGGGCGGTTCCACCGATCCTGTTCTTCGGCCAGGCTTCCGACGAGCGCAAAGCGCGCAACGTGTTCGAGCAGGTCGCCATGGCCGGCGAGGCCGGGCTGCACCTGCACTCCTTCCTGGTGGATTTCGACACCGATCCCGCCGCCGTCGAGGACGCGGTGCGGATGGCCGGCTATCTGCTGAAGAAGGCCGTCGAGGCGGATCCGGAGGCCCGGGTGCTGTTCCGGATCGTGTTCGTCGCGCCGCCGGGCTGGCAGGAGAGGTACCCGAACGCCCGGTACCTGCTTCAGAACGGGAAGCTGGCCGAGCCCTCGGTGTGCGACGACGCCTACTGGTCGATGGTCAAGGAATGCCTGGCGACCTTCGTCAGGCAGATCCGCCTGATGCCGAACGCCGAGCGCGTGATCGGTCTGCACCTCGACCGCGGCGAGTGGTTCAACCCCGAGGGCGCGGGGTACGACGACTCCAAAGCCGCGCGCGACCTCTTCCGGCGATGGGCTCAGAAGCGCTACCTGGGCGACGTCGTGGCTCTCCGCGCGGCATGGTTCGACGGCAGGGTGGATTTCGACAACCTGGAGGTTCCCCCTTACCAACCGCCCTCCCAGCAGGCCGACAAGTTCGTCCGAGCGAACCGAAAGGACCGACGGTGGGTGGACTACCACCTCTTCCTCAGCGACGCCATGGCCGCCCGCCTCGCCGACCTGGCCTACGCCGTCAAAGAGGCCTCGGAAGGGTGGTTCCTCGTGGGCGTCTGCTACGGCTACACCTTTGAGTGGTCGCACCCCGACAGCGGCCACCTGAGCCTCGGGAAGATCCTGCGGACGAGGGAGATCGACTACATCTCCGGACCGCCCAGCTACAAGAGCCGAGAGCCCGGCGGAAGCGCGCCGTTCCCGAGCCCGATCGACTCCTTCAACCTGAACGGCAAGCTGTTCCTCAGCGAGGAGGATTACCGGACCTCGCTTGGGGAGGGCCTGGACCCCGACGAGTTCAACCCGGTCATCCGCACTCCGCAGGCTCTCGAGGCCGTCCATTGGCGGGGCGCCGGATCGGCCTTGGCGCATTCGCACGGCGTGTGCTGGATGGACCTGCGGGGCAACGGTTGGCTCAAGACGTCCAGCGTCTGGCAGAGAGCCCACAAGCTGAGGGACTGCCTCCAGCTCGGGATGGTGGCGCCGGTGACGGAGCCCGACGCCGCGGTTTTCATCGACGAAAGGGCCCTCGCCTACCTCGTCGACGCCCAAGCGTTCCAGATCCTCGTCCAGAACGTGCGGGAGGCCGTCCTGCGGTCCGGGCTGAGCGCCGGGTTCTACCTGCTGAGCGACCTGGCGCACCGCGAGACCTTCCCCGAGAGCAAGCTCTACATCTTCGTCAACGCTTGGGACATCCGCCAGGAGCTTCGAAGCGCCATCAAGCAGAGGCTCCAGCGGGACGACAAGGTTCTCTTCTGGCTCTACGCGGCCAGCCTGTTCGAGTCGGGCCGAGAGAGCCTCGAGCGCGCCCGCGAGGTGACGGGCATCGCCCTCAAGCCGCAGCCGTTCAGCAGCAAGACCGGCACCACGATCCTGCACCGCCGGCACCCCTTGTGCGAGGCGTTCGGCGATAGGGAGCACATCGGGCGCACGCTCTTCGAGCCCAGCTACTGCGGCATTCCTGAGGAGGCGGTGGTCTTGGGCGAATACACGCAGACCGGCCTGCCGAGCTTCCTGATGCGGGAGTTCGGCAAGGACGGCGACCGATCCGCGCGATGGAAGTCGGTGTTCTTGGGCGAACCCGTGGTGACCCCCTCGCTCATCCGGGCGCTCGGCCAGCTGGCGGGGGCGCACGTCTGGAACTTCCAGGACGATGTGGTGCACGTGCGGCCTCCTTTCCTGCTGGTGCACTGTTCGGGCAGCGGGCAGAGGACGCTGGCTCTGCCGGGCAAGTGGTCGGCGTACAACCTGCTCTCGGAGGAGTGGGTCGCCGAGGAGACCACCAACCTGCGCTTCTACGGCCAAGACGGCTCGAGCCACCTGTTCCTGGTTGGGCCCAAGCTGGAGATCGAGCACCTGCTGAGAACGGACTTCCAGCAGGCCCTCGCCTTCCCGGAGATCCCGCCCCGCGACGAGAACACCATCGAGACGGACGCGGCCGATTTCGATGTGCCGATCATGAAGCTGGACGAGTGGATCGAAGGCGCCAGCCTGGACGAGCTCGCTGAGGAGTGGATGCTGCGGCCCAAGATCGCCGAAGAGCGCGAGGAGGAGCCGGAACCGGTCCAGCAGACGCCGGGCTCTCGGCGCAGGAGGCGGCGCAAGTCCTCCGCCGCCGAGTCCCGCCCCGCGGCCGAGGACCGAGCGGAGGAGAGTCCGGAGAAGCTCCTGCTCGATCCGGACGACACTCTCGGGCTCAACGTCATCTTCCGTCGGCGCGAGTGATCCATGGGCTACCGAAGCGGACGCGTCGCCCTGATCGGAAAACCCAACGCGGGCAAGAGCACCCTTCTGAACCAGATCGTCGGTCAGAAGGTCTCGATCGTCAGCAACAAGGCACAGACCACCCGCAAGCGGGTCGTGGGCATCCTCACCACCGACGAGTACCAGATCGCCTTCGTGGACACGCCGGGCGTGCATGAGCCCCACACCCGGCTCGGCAGAGCGATGGTGGAGGCCGCCCGAACCAGCCTGACGGACGTGGATCTGATCGTCTTCGTCGCCGACGGTTCGAGGAGACCCGACGAGGACGACGCGGAGATCGTCCGCATGGTGCAGTCCGTCCCGAAGCCCAAGCAGGTGCCGGTGCTGGTCTGCGTCAACAAGATGGACCGGCTGCGCCCCGAGCACGTCCAGAAGACCGTGGACCACTACGTGAACGCCCTGGGTGCGGTCGACTTCATGCTGACCACGGCGCTGGACGGCACGAACGTCGATAAGCTCGTCCGCCAGATCGTGGAGCGGCTACCAGATGGTCCCCCCCTGTACGATCCGGACGACTTCACGGACCAGTCGGCTCGCTTCATGGCCGCCGAGCTCGTTCGGGAAAAAATTCTAAACGCCACCCGGCAGGAGGTTCCCCACGCGACGGCCGTCGTGGTGGAGTCTTGGGAGGAGCCAGAGGATCCGAACGGCGTGCTCGCCATCTCCGCGTCGATCGTCGTGGAGAAGCAGAGCCAGAAGGCGATCCTCATCGGTCACCAAGGGCGGTTCATCAAGACCATCGGCACCAAGGCGAGGCAGGAGATCGAGGAGCTGCTTGGGAGGAGGGTGTTCCTCGAGCTGTTCGTGAAGGTCCGCGAGGGCTGGCGCATGAACCCGCGGATGCTGCAGGAGCTGGAGTACCTCGATTGAGGATCCCGCCGATTCCCCAGCCCGCTGAATCCCAAGGCCCGCGCGTCGCCGTGCAGTTCGTGGTGGAGCTCGTCGGTCCACAGCCGTTGGCCGGACTGAAGGCCCGCGAGGTCTTCTCCCACCCGTGGTTCGAGGCGCTGGGCAGGCCGATGGTGTACGCCATGGCGCCGAGCGACGCCTCCTGGCGCCTTCTGACGCCATCCGAAAACGCCGTGGTGTACGACTCGCTGGCGCTCGCCTGGCCTTACCTCGACCGTCGCGGGCACCTCACGTCGCGTTCCGCGGAGCGCCTGTTCCACACTGCCGAACGTCTGGCCACCGGTCTGGAGCGGGTGGCCATGCCTCTGACGCCGCCGGAGCTCGTCGACGAGCGGGTCCGCGACCTGCAGCAGCTCCAAGAGGCCTTGGACGCCTCCGTGGCCGTGACGGTCCAACCCGCGCAAGGCTGGTACGACCTCGAGCCATTGATGGCTGTGCTCGGGGGTCTGGGCTTCGCCCAACAGAGCGGTCGGCTCAGCCTCGCCTCATCCGAGTGGCCCGAGCCCCTTCTCGAAGCGCAGGTGTCGACAGACGCCCGGACCGCGCCCAACAAGGCCAGCGCCGTGGACCTCGGATTCCGCGTCGCCAGGAACCCGATCCCGCTGTGGACCCTCGACGCCCTGTTCGAGGCGGTCGACGCGGTGGACCGGCTCCATCGCAGTCTTGCGATCGACGACGAAGGCAGCCTGGTGGACGGAGCCCGGCGGGATTGGATGAGGCAGCAGGTGGCTCTGCTCGTCGAGGCGCTCCAAGAGAACGGGCTCCCGGCTGGATCGCCGGAAGCCCGCATGGTCTTCCTCGACTGAGTCGCGGCCGCTCTAGGGTTCCTCGATCTCCGTGATGGACCGATTGGCCTCGGAGGCTCTTCGCCTGCGCCGGATCTGGCCGTACTGACCCGCCTTCGTCTCGAGGTCCGCGGGCGTCGAGTCGACGCTGGCGGCGGGGCTGACCACCCGCTGGGCGAACTGCTGCTCCTTGGAGGTGATCGCCATCAAGCCGGAGTCTTCCCCCTTGCGGCGCATGATCCAGCGATCGATGGCGTAGAGCACCGGCGACGCGATGAAGATGGACGAGTACGTTCCGAACACGATGCCGACGAGCATCGTGAGGTTGAAGAACTTGAGGTCGGTGGTCGTCGAACCCCAAATCAGCAGGACGACGAGCGTCAGGATCACGGTGAACGACGTGTTGATCGACCGCGCGAACGACTGGGTGATGGACCGGTTTACGAGGTTCTCGAACGTCTCTCCGGGGTGAGGCCGTCGCAGGTTCTCGCGGATTCGGTCGAAGATCACGATCGTGTCGTGGGTCGAGAAGCCGATCATCGTCAGGACCGCGGTGATGAACAGCGCGGAGATCTGCCAGTTGGCCAGGTATCCGACCAGCGCGGCCATGCCGAGCACGATCGCCGTATCGTGCAGGAGAGCCGCGATGGTGGCCGCGCTGAACCGCAGGCCGGTGAGGAACCCGCCCATCGCGACGCCGAAGCGGATCGCAAGGTACACGACGATCAGCACCGTGCTGTAGATGACGCCCAAGATCGCGTTCCGAACGGTCTCCTTCTGGACCGTCGGACCGACCTTGGTGAACTCGGCCACGTCGTCCTTGGCAAAGCCGGCCTTCTGGGCCAGCTGATCCACAGCCGCCGCACCGGCGGCCTCGAGCTCCCGGGTCTCCGGAACCGTCACGCTTGCGAGGCGCTGCTCGGGCAACACCTTCACGGTGGCTCCGCGCACGCCGTTCCTCTCGAGCGTCGCGGCGATCTGGTTGGAGGTCAGGTTGCGCTCTCCGAGCTTGAAGTTGATCTCGTAGCCGCCTTGGAACTCCACGTTTGGCTTGATGCCACCCATTCCGATGAACAGCAGGCCGATGAGGATGGCGAGCGCGGAGAAGCTGATGTACTTCTTCCAGTTCGCGATCACTTGGAGCGGCTTGTGCTCTGCGGACCGCTCGATCGACTCTCCGAACCACTGGCGGTTCAGACCGTACCACTTGGGGTCCGCGCCGATGCCGGAACCGACGAAGAACAGAAGCAGCGATCGGGTCACGGTGACCGCCGTGAACAGCGAGATCGCAACGCCGATGATGAGCGTGCTGGCGAACCCCTTGACCGGCCCGGTACCCAGGTTCGCGAGCACGAGCGACGTCAGGATGGTGCAGGCGTTCGAGTCCACGATCGCCGGGAGCGCCCGCTTGAAGCCGAGGTGGATCGCTTTGTTGAGCGACAAGCCCGCGCGGAGCTCCTCCTTCATCCTCTCGAAGACGAGGATGTTCGCGTCCACAGCCATGCCGACCGACACGATGAACGCGGCGATCGCGGCGAGCGAGAACGTCGCCCCGATCATCTTCAGGACGGTCAGCGTGAACAGCGTGTAGAGGAACAGCGCCAGCAGGGCGACGAAGCCCGGGAAGACGTAGTACAGCAGAAGGAACAGCGAGATGGCCGCGAACGAGGCGACGCCGGCCCGAACGATCTGGTCCAGCGCTTGGGCGCCGATCGTCGGGTCCACCTTCTGGCTGCTGAGCTCCTTGAGGTCAACGGGGAGCGCGCCGGAGTTGAGAAGCTCCACGAGCCTCTTCACATACTCCGTCTCGAACTGCCCCTGGATGACGCCCTCCTCGCGGATGATCGCCCCTTGCTCCAGCGGAGCGATGTTGATCACCTGGTTGTCCAGCACCGCAGCCAGGTTTTCCCTGCGGTTCTGGTAGCGGCGAGTCCACCGCTCGATCTTCGGCGCGCCCGTTGCGGAGAAGCGCATCGCCGGGATGAACCCCTGGCCCCTAGGATTCGGCACCACGCGCGCCTCAGCCAGGTCGTCGCCCTGCAGGATCAGGTCCCAGCCCTTGATGATCTCCAGGTACTCCGGGTCGCCCGGCCGAATCGGCTTGCCCTCGGGGTCGAAGTGACGGACGAACGTCACCACGTTGCTTCCGCCGATCTTCTCCGTCGTGGCGACGTCGTACCGACGCGTTGCGAGCTCCGTGCTGACGTTCCGGGCGTGGTACCACTTGAGGCTGGCGGTCGTCGAAAGGAGCTTCCGCGCCTCCTCGACGTTCGTGTAGCCCGGAATCTCCACCACGAACTGGTCCGTGCCTTTGTCCTGCACGGTGCCTTCCTGCACGCCGCCCAGCGCCCCGACGCGGTTCTGAAGGATGCGCTTGACGTTGGCGCGGATCCGAGGCAGATCGGCCCGCTGCTCCGGCTTCAGCTCCGCGATCTGGAACGTGAATCGGACGCCGCCGCGGACGTCCAAACCGAGGTTGTACTGCGTCCGGGAATAGAAGAACGCCGAAAGGCCGGCGAGCACCAGCACTGCAAGCAGGAAGAGATAGCTTCTAGAACGCAAGGAAACGCCTCCGGGCGAAAGCTGCTCGGCAGAGTATACCGAAGCGGGGCCGACCGGCCGTCAACGACCCGCGCGCCCTGTCGCCCAACGGAAGGCGGCGATCCTCTCCCTGTCTCCCACCAGCACGCGGAGCTCGAAACCCTCGGGGTGCAGCCGCAGCCGCTCGGTCGTTGCCTCCAGCCAATACAGCGCGCCGAAGTTGCCTCCCACCGGCGCGGGGCGCCTCAGCGGGGCTTGGCCGAGGTTCACCGGACAGGCCAACAGCGGGTCGAGGCCGAGGGTGTCTCTGGCCTCGCGGAACGCCCCGAGCCAGAGCGGCTCCGCGGGAGTCGCCGCGGTCTGGAAGGGCCACTCGGCGGAGGGTGCCGACCGGTAGGGTGGCGGAACCGTCGGCTCCCACGGCAACGCGCTCGGCTGCCTGAGTCTCTCGGGAGATCCCGGCCCGCTCGTGACCAACCACCGCACGCCCAGAAGGGCTCGTCCGTCGGAAGGCGGCCCGTCCTCTCCGTCCCATCCGCGGCGACTCAGCTTGCAGAGCCGGACTGCGAAGCAGAGTCGGCCCTCCAGCCGGCTCGCGGCCTGCTTCCACAGCGCCAGCGTCTGCTCGGCCGTGAGCCTGCGGCTGGCGGAGAGGTATCCGAGGCGGCGAGACACCAGCCGAGGCGACACCCACACCGCCACGTCCGCAGCCTGCCGGACTCGGCCGTCGAACCAGACCGCCATCACGGCCCGCTCCGGCCCGAGCGTCCGCTCGATACCCTTTCCGGCCCGCCAAATGTCCACCCCCTCGCGGAAGGCGGCCGCGTCCGGCTCCACGCCGAAGGAGTGCTGCGAGGCCGATCCCAAGATCGCAAGACCCGCCATGAGCCAGACCATGTCTGCCCTCATTGTCGGCACGAGGGCCTGCCACAATCAGGCGTGCGCTACGATCTGATCATCCGCGACGCCGAGGTCTGGTCCTCCTCTGGGTCGGTGCGGGCGGACGTCGCCGTCCTGGGAGGCGTCATCGAGGAGGTCGGCTCGCTCGGCTCCGCTCGGGGCCGAGAGGAGGTCGACGCTTCCGGCGCATGGCTGCTCCCCGGAGCGATCGACACCCAAGTTCACTTCCGGGAGCCCGGCAACGAGCACAAAGAGGAATTGGAGTCCGGCAGCCGAGCGGCGGTGCTGGGGGGCGTGACGGCGTTCTTCGATATGCCCAACACCTCGCCGGCGACGACCACGGCCGAGGCGCTCGAGGACAAGGTGCGACGGGCGGCGGGCCGGTCCCACGCGCACTTCGCGTTCTACGTCGGGGCCACGGCCGACAACGCGACCGAGCTCGGCGAGCTGGAGCTTCGGCCGGCCTGCTGCGGCGTGAAGGTCTTTATGGGCAGTTCCACCGGAGACCTGCTGGTTGAGGACGACGCCACTCTGGAACTGGTGCTGCGACACGGGCGGCGTCGGGTCGCCGTCCATGCCGAGGACGAGGCTCGGCTGCGGGAGCGGCGTCCGATCGCGGAGTCGCGGGCCCATCCTTCCGCCCATCCGGAGTGGCGCGACGTGGATTCCGCGCTGCTGGCCACGCGGCGCCTCCTGCGTCTGGCCGAGCGCACCGGCCGACCGGTGCATCTGCTGCACGTCAGCACCGCGGACGAGGCGAGGCTCGTCGCCGAGGCCAAGGCCCGCAAGGTCGACATCACGGCCGAAGTCACGCCGCAGCACCTGCTCCTCTACGCTCCAGACTGCTACGAGCGACTCGGAACGCTCGCCCAGATGAACCCGCCGCTTCGCGACTCGTGGCACCAGTCCGCCTTGAGGGCGGCTCTGCTGGACAGCGTGTTCGACGTCGTCGGCAGCGACCACGCCCCGCACACGCTCGAGGAGAAATCGCGGCCGTACCCGAAGTCGCCGAGCGGGATGCCCGGGGTTCAGACGTTGCTTCCGGCTCTCCTGAACCTCTGCTGGGAGGGGTTCCTCGTTCCGGAGCAGGTCGTGAGGCTCGTGTGCGAGGGTCCGGCAAAGCTGTTCGGCATCCGTGGCAAGGGCAAGGTCGCTCCGGGGTTCGACGCGGATCTGGTGCTGGTGGATCCGAACGAGGGGCAGGTCGTGGAGAGGTCCATGCTGGCCTCCAAGTGCGGCTGGAGCCCCTTCGAGGGCGAACTTCTGTTCGGATGGCCGAGCCTGGTGTGGGTGAAGGGCCGCCGGGTCGTCGCCGAGGGAAGGATCGTGGGCGAGCCTTCCGGCGAGGCCCTGACGTTCGAGCTCTGAGCGAGGCCCCGCCGCGAGGGAGTATCCTCAGTCCATGCCGAAACTGGTTTTGGTCCGACACGGGCAATCGCTCTGGAACCTCGAGAACCGCTTCACGGGATGGGTCGACGTCCCTCTGACGGAGCAGGGGGAGCTTGAGGCGCGCCAGGCGGGCGAGCGCCTCAAGGGGATGCAGTTCGACGTGGCGTACACCAGTGCCCTCACCCGCGCCCAGCGCACGCTGGACATCATCCTGGAGACGATGGGCGTGAAGGTGCCGATCATCCGTGACCAGGCTCTGAACGAGCGCCATTACGGCGACCTGCAAGGCCTGAACAAGGCCGAGACGGCAAAGAGGTACGGGGACGAGCAGGTCCATCTGTGGCGACGGAGCTACGACATCCCCCCGCCCAACGGCGAGGCGCTGAAGAACACCGCCGAGCGGACCCTGCCCTTCTTCGAGCGCGCCATCCTAGGCGACATCAAGCAGGGCAAGAACGTGCTCGTCGTGGCGCACGGCAACTCGAACCGGTCGATCGTGATGAAGCTCGACAACCTGAGCGAGAAGGAAGTGCTCGAGCTCAACCTCGACACGGGCGTCCCGCTGGTCTACGAGATGACCACCGAGGGCGAGATCGTCTCCAAGACCGTGCTGAAGTAGGCGCAGCTACGCCGCGCTCCGAATCTTCTCCGAGACCGGGTGGTCGAAGTGGGTCACCCGGTTTCTGCCCTGTTTCTTCGACCGGTAGAGGGCCTCGTCGGCCTCGGAGATGGCCTGCTTCGAGCTGAGGCGGCTTCCCCGCTGCGTCGATGCGCCGATCGAGACCGTCACCTGGCGTTGCGCCCAGGGTTCCGCCTCCACCCTCGCCCGAATCCTCTCCGCGACCTCCTCGGCCGCCGCGCCGTCCGTGTTCGGCAAAACCACGGCGAACTCCTCCCCGCCGTACCGGGCAGGCACGTCCGACCCGCGCACCGAGTCCGCGAGGATCGCTGCAACCCTCCGAAGCACCTCGTCCCCGGCCGGGTGCCCGAACGTGTCGTTGAACTGCTTGAAGAAGTCCACGTCGAGCATCAGCAGGCTCACGGGCTGGCCCTCCCGCTCGGCCCGCCTGCATGCGCGGTCCAACTCCTCCTGGAAGTGTCGATGGTTCGGCAACCCCGTGAGGCCGTCCGTGAGCGCGAGCCTCTCCAGCCGCTCGTTGGCCTCCTCCAGCTTGGCCTTCTCCTCCGCCAGCTCGTCGGCGATCCGCCGGATGGTATCCATCTGGGACACGATCAGCCGGCGCGCGGAGTTCTGCTCCGTCATGTCGACGTTGACGGCGATTCCACCCGTGATCTGGCCCTTCGGCCCGTGGATGGGCAGCAGGTCCGAGCTGAGCTTGAAGACCTCCTTCTCGTTCCGGCGAAACTCCCACTCGACTCCGGAGATCGCTTTGCCGGCGAACACCTCCCGGTAGCGTCCTTGGAGCCACCCCTGGCCGTCCGCCGTTCGGAAGACGTCGTCGACGCTCCTCGTGAGGATCTCGGCGGCCGAGATCCCGAACAACGCCTCCGACCGCTTGTTCCACTCGAACAGCAGGCCCTGATCGTCGAAGGTGAAAGCGGAGACGGGGAGCCCGCTGAACAGCTCTTCGAAGCGCTTGGAGGCGGCGGCGAGGTTCTGGTTGGCGAACTCCAGGCGCTGCGCGACGTCCATCAGGTGCCGCCGCTGGCGGAGCAGATCGTCCTCCGCCGCCAAGATCCGCATGGCGACCTTCAGCCTGGAGAAGAGCTCGTCGCGATCCAGCGGCTTGTTCAGAAAGTCGTCGACCCCGGCCTCGTAGGCGGCGGCACGGTCCTCCCTCTGCGTCTTGGCCGTAAGCAGGATCACGTACGTGTACGGCTCAGGAATCGCCCGGATCTGCCGGCAGAGGTCTACGCCGTCCAGCTCCGGCATCATCCAGTCGGAGATCACGACCCGGTGCACGCCGCATCGGAAGGCGTGGAGGGCCTCCAGTCCGTTCTTCGCGCCGTCCACCACGAAGCCCTTGCCCTCGAGCGTCTTGCGCAGCACGAGGAACGACACCGGGTCGTCCTCCGCGATCAACACCCTCGGGAGCCTCCCTTCTGGAGACAACAACGCGCCCAGCTCCGCCGCAGACATGCTCACGCTACCCCTTCCCCGCCTATCTTCGGGCATCCCGGGGGCGGCGCCTCACTGTCAAAGCTGTCAGGTTCCGTCGTCGGACCGGCGCGGGTCCAACCGGTCTCGCGTGGGGGGCTGACCGTCCTCCTGCCTCCAGAGAGACGGCCAAGGGACGCGGGCCGCATGGCCGTCCGCGAAGATGTAAGGGCCGACGAGCGTCCGCTCGTCGAAGACGGTCATGCGCGGAAGACGGCGAACCGGGTCCCACTGCAGCGTTTGGAACCGAGCGTTGGGGACCCTCGCAGGGGTCCCGTAGTACTGCGGGTGGAAGTGGTCCCCGCGGACGAGAAAGTCGGAACCCAACAGGCGCACGCGGAGCTCAGCCACCACCACGGTGTAGGACGGGCGCACCGTCTCGTCGAGCGAGCACCCGAAGTACGGCGGGTGCCGAACATCGAAATAGGCGTTCAGCCCGTAGGAGGTGAGCCTCGGGTTCGCCAAGTCGCCCCACGCCGGAGAGTCGTCCAGCGGCGACCGCCGGAGGAGCCTCGTCCGCGTATAGGGCTGGACCTCGTCCACCCACGTCGTCATGCTGGGGTCGGCTAGGTTCTCCTTCACCGAGGGGAACCACCCCTCGTGGTCGGTCGCGTACATCGCGAGCGCCATGCCCATCTGCCTCATGTTGGAGAGGCTGGCGATCTCCTGGGCGGCGTGCTTCGCCCTCGCGAAGACTGGAAACAGCAGGGCCGCGAGAACGCCGACGATGGCCACGACCACCATCAGCTCCACGAGGGTGAACGCGGACGGGCGCCTGGCGTCCGAACCGAAACCAACGAGCGTTCGCGCAATGAGCATTTCGACCTAGTCTGAATGGTAATCTACCCCCAAGGCTCGACGCGGGTCTCGAGCGAGCGAGGATCGCATGGCTGAGAAGGATCTATCGGCGGACGTTGCGCTGGCCGTCCGCAAGTGGCAGAAGAAGCGCGGCGCGCTGATCATGGTGCTGCACGAGATCCAGGGGCGCCTCGGGTACGTGCCGCGAGAGATCGCGCTGGAGCTCTCCAAGCAGATGAACGTGCCCCTGGCCCGGATCTACGAGGTCCTCACGTTCTACAACTTCTTCGAGCTGGAGCCGCCCGCAAAGTACGTCATCTCCGGCTGCATGGGCACCGCCTGCTACCTCAAGGGCACGCCCCAGATCATGCAGGAGTTCAGCCGCCTCCTGGGCATCGAGGTGGGCCAGACGACTCCCGACGGCCGCTTCAGCCTTACAACGGTGCGCTGCGTGGGCTGCTGCGGCCAGGCGCCGGTCGTGCTGATCAACGGCGAGGTGCACAGCAAGGTCTCGCCGCAGGACGTGCCGCACCTGCTCGCCCAGTGCAAGGACTGAACCCCGGAGGCCGACCGCAATGACGAAGCTGCAGAAGGAAGACTTGGAGGGCATCCTCCAGCGTCGCAGAGAATCCAGAAGGGACTGGATCGCAGTCGGGATGGGCAGCTGCGGACTCGCCGCAGGAGCCGACGCGGTCTTCACGGCCCTCACCGAGGGTGCCCGGGAGCGCGGGCTGGAGATCGACATCCGGAAGACCGGCTGCTTGGGAGCCTGCCACGCCGAGCCGCTGGTGGAGGTCTGCGTCGACGGCGTGCCGAAGACGCTCTACGGCCACGTGTCCGCCGAGTGGGTCGACCTCATCCTCGACAGCCACGTCCTCCTGAAGAGGGTGGTCACCAGACTGGCCGTGCCGGAGATCGCGGAGCGGCTGACCAGCTGCAACGACCGAGACGAGCCGGACCCCGGCCGCCAGTACAAGATCGTGACCCGCAACTGCGGGGCGATCGACCCCGAGAGCCTCGAGGAGTACATCGCCTCGGGCGGCTACCAGGCGCTCCGCCGCTGCCTAAGCGACCTGAGTCCGGATGAGGTGATCCAGGAGGTCGAAACCAGCGGCCTGAGGGGTCGCGGCGGAGCGGGCTTCCCGACCGGGCTGAAGTGGCGCCTCACCCGCGAGGCCGAAGGCGCGGAGAAGTTCGTGGTCTGCAACGGCGACGAGGGAGACCCCGGCGCCTACATGGACCGGAGCGTTCTGGAGGGCGACCCGTTCTCGGTGATCGAGGGCATGACGATCGCCGCCTACGCCATCGGAGCCTCGGAGGGCTTCCTGTACATCAGGGCGGAGTATCCGTTGGCCGTGGCGCGCATCGAGGCCGCGATCCGCAGCGCGAAGCTCGCGGGCCTGCTCGGCAGGAACATCCTCGGTTCGGACTTCTCGCTCAACCTGGAGGTCCGACTCGGTGCGGGGGCGTTCGTGTGCGGCGAGGAGACCGCGCTCATCGCCTCGATCGAGGGCAAGCGGGGCACTCCCAGGCCGCGTCCGCCCTACCCGTCGGTGAGCGGCCTCTGGGGCGGCCCCACGTGCATCAACAACGTGGAGACGCTCGCGAACCTGCCGCCCATCCTCGCCAAGGGTGCCGATTGGTTCCGGTCGATCGGCACGGAGAAGTCTCCGGGAACCAAGGTCTTCGCGCTAACCGGCAAGGTTCGGCGCCCGGGTCTCGTGGAGATCCCCATGGGCACCCCGCTCCGAACGGTCGTGGAGGAGATCGGCGGCGGACCGCTGCCGGGACGGAGAATCAAGGCGGTTCAGACGGGCGGTCCGTCCGGCGGCGTGATCCCGGCCCACCTTCTGGACACTCCCGTCACCTACGAGGATCTGGCGGAGCTGGGTTCGATGATGGGCTCCGGCGGGATGATCGTCATGGACGACCAGGACTCTATCGTCGACATCACCCGCTTCTATCTGGGCTTCTGCGTGGAGGAGTCGTGCGGCAAGTGCGCCCCCTGCCGCATCGGGGGCAGGCAGATGCTGACGATCCTCGAGCGCCTGTCCGAGGGCCGGGGCACTCCCGAGGATCTCGAGCAGCTCCGACAGATCAGCAAGACGATGAAGGCCGCGTCGCTGTGCGGCTTGGGCAAGTCCGCCCCCAACCCGGTGCTCTCCACCCTGCGGTACTTCCCCGAGGAGTACGAGCGAGCGATCTCTGGCGCCCACACGAAAGCCTGACGGAGACGAAATGGCACGAACCACATCCAAAACCGTGCGAGCGAAGCTGAACGGGATCGAGGTCGTCGTTCCGGAGGGCACGACCATCCTCGAGGCCGCCGAGAAGGTTCACCTGAAGATCCCCACCCTCTGCAAGCACCCGGACCTTCCCCCCACCGCTGCCTGCGGCATCTGCATCGTGCGCGTGAAGGGCACCAACCAGATGCCCCGCGCCTGCTGCACGCCGCTGGAGGAGGGCATGGAGATCCAGACGCACGATCCGGAGATCGTGGAGATCCGCCGGAAGGTGCTGGAGCTGATTCTGTCCAAGCACCCGAACGAGTGCCTCACGTGCGGTCGGAACGGCACGTGCGAGCTGCAGAGCCTCGCTTCGGACTTCGGCATCCGGCAGCAGTCGCTCCCGTCCATCGTTCCGGACCTTCCCAAGGACGAGTCCACCCGCACCATCGTGCTGGAGCCGCGCAAGTGCATCGCGTGCGGCCGCTGCCTGACGGTGTGCCAAGAGCTGCAGAACGTGTGGGCCCTCTCGTTCCTGGAGCGCGGCATCGACACCCGCATGGCTCCAGCGGGGGACATCCTGCTGGCGGACTCGCCCTGCATCTCGTGCGGCCAATGCTCCGCGCACTGCCCGACGGGCGCGATCTTCGAGTACGACGAGACGGAGAAGGCCTGGGAGCTCCTGCGCGACCCCGATCTCCACTGCGTGGTGCAGATCGCCCCTGCCGTCCGAGTGGCGATCGGAGAGGCCTTCGGTTACCCGCCCGGCACCAACCTGACGGGCAAGCTCTACGCGGCCCTGCGCTACATGGGGTTCGACACCGTCTTCGACACGAACTTCGGAGCGGACGTGACCATCATGGAGGAGGGCACGGAGTTCGTTAAGCGGTTCCAGGACAACCAAGGCGAGCTGCCCCTGATCACCAGCTGCTGCCCCGCCTGGGTGGACTTCATGGAGAAGTACCACAGCGACATGATCGAGCACTTCTCCTCGACCAAGTCGCCCCACGAGATCGTCGGCGTCCTGACGAAGACCTACTACTGCGATCGCAAGGGCCTGGATCCGTCCAAGGTGCGCGTGGTCTCGATCATGCCTTGCACGGCGAAAAAGTACGAGATCCAGCGCAGCGACGATATGTTCGCCTCAGGCTACCAGGACGTCGACCTCTCGCTGACCACCCGCGAGCTGGCACGGATGATCAAGCAGGCCGGCATCGACTTCGCCTCCCTGCCCGAGGGGGAGTGCGACCCGATGCTCGGGCTCTACACGGGTGCGGGCACCATCTTCGGCACGTCCGGCGGAGTGCTGGAGGCCGCGATCCGAACGGCGCACAAGCTTCTGACCGGCGAGGAGTTCGACTCTCTGGAGTTCCAACCGGCCCGAGGCTTGGAGGGCGTCAAGGAGGGCAGGCTCACGATCCTCGGCCGCGAGGTCAGGGTCGCGGTGGCGCACGGCATGGGCCACGTCGAGGACGTCCTCGACCGCGTCCGTGCGGCCAAGGAGAACGGGGACGAACCCGCGTACCACATGATCGAGGTGATGGCCTGTCCCGGCGGCTGCATCGGCGGAGGCGGCCAGCCCTACGGGATCACGGACGCGCTCCGGCTGCAGCGAGCCAAGGGCCTGTACACGGACGACCGCGAGAGAGAGTTCCGGCGCTCGCACGAGAACCCCTACGTTCAGGGGCTGTACTCGACCTTCCTCGGCAAGCCCCTGAGCGAGAAGGCGCACCGGCTTCTCCACAACTCCTACAAGCCGAAACCCACCTACCGACGTTGACGAGGGCAGCGGTCCAGAGCCGATAATCCCGGCGTGGAGCCGATGGAGCGCCTCGTCAGCCTGCCGCCCGCGGCGGCGGGCTTCTTCCGCCGTTCCGGCACGTCGGACCCGGCCGAGTGGTACTCGGACTCCGACCCCGTGCCCCTCGGTTCTGCTGGCGGCACCGCCTACCTGCTGTGGCGGGCATGGCTCGCTCGGTCCTCGGGCGAGCCCATGGAGGACTGGCTCCGAAGCCGGCGCACCCTCGTTCTCCACAGCGGTGGATTGAGCCGGAGGCTGCCGGCCTACGCGTGCCTCGGCAAGGCGATGATGCCGTTCCCCGTGGTCCGGAACACGCGGGGACAAAGGCCGGACCAGCGTTTCCGCGACCTCGCCGAGCCGTTTCTCTCGGACGTCCTTCGGAGGGCTCCGGAGAGCCTCCGCCTGTGCGTGGCGAGCGGCGACGTTCTCCTGCACTCGGCCCGCCTGCGCGGACCGATCCCCGAGGCCGACGTGGTCTGCCTGGCCCTGCCCGGCCGAACCGACGTCGCCGCCCGCCACGGGGTTTTCCTCTCGCCCCGCGACGCGCCGGGCAGCCTCGATCGGTTCCTCCAGAAGCCGCCGAAGACCGAGCTGGACCGGTGGGCCGCCAGCCATCGCATCCTGCTCGACGTCGGTGTGTGGCTGTTCAGCGACCGGGCGGCGCGCACGCTGCTCGAAGCCTGCGGATGGTCGGGCAGCGACTTTCCGAACGGTCTGCCCCATCGCAGAGAGCTCTACTCCGAGCTGGCCTTGGCCCTCGGCGCGAATCCGACGGCCGCCGACGGCCCGTTCCGGAGGCTGACCTGCGCCCTCGCGGAGATCGAGGGGGTCTTCCTCCACTTCGGCACCTCGGCGGAGCTCGTCGAATCCACCACCTGGCTCCACAACGCCGATCTCCACGAGCCTTCGTTCGGCGTCCTCACCAGCGCGATCCGGCACCCCGACCAGCACGTCCTCAATGCTCTGTTCGAGGACGGACCGAGGTTCCAGGAGGGTGCCCGGGTCTGGGTTGAGAACGCCGCGTTCGACGCCTCCTGGCGCTTCTCCACCGACCACGTCGTGACGAACGTCCCGGACGGCCTCTCCGGGGTCGCCCTTCCCCCCGGATTCTGCGTGGACTTCGTGCCGATCCTGGGTGGCGGGTGGTGCGTCCGGCCGTACGGCTTCGACGACTCGTTCTCCGGCGACTGGCGGACGGCGCGGTGGATGGGAACGACGGTTGGGGAGTTCCTTGCAGCCTCTGGCATCCACCAGGATGCCGTCGAAGTGCCCGACGATGCCGACGTGTTCGACGCCCCGCTCTTCCCCGTCGCGGCTTCCGTGGGCGAGCTCCATGAGTGGCTGCGGTGGTTCGCGGCGGAGCCAATGGATCGCCGGCCTTCTTCGGCCCGCTGGGTCTCGGCCCGGCGGCTGTCCGGGCGGGACCTGCTCCGATCCGCGGACCTCGGTGAGATCGAGGCGCTCCGCAGTCGGCGGCTCGTTCGATCGCTGGGGCGAATGATCGAACGTCGTAGGACGAGCGTGTTCCTCAACATGGATCTCGAGGCCACGGCCGCGTTGCTCGCGGAAGCTCCCGAGCCGGTGCCCGAAGTCGCCTTCGAGGAGGATCCTCCGGCGCACCGCATGGCCGCCTCCATGTTTCGGGCGGAATATCTGCGCCGATCGGGCGACCCGCGCTGGAGTGGTTTCGCCGACGGGGCGTTCGCGGCGCTGAGGGAGCTCATCGTGCGCGACGAGGCGCTCGGACGCCTGGAGCCGCGCCTCGCGACGCTGCCGGATCAGATCGTGTGGGCCCGCAGCCCCTTGCGGCTGGACTTTGCGGGAGGGTGGTCGGACACACCCCCCTACTGCCTTCTCCATGGCGGGCGCGTGCTGAACGTCGCCGTGGACCTCAACGGGCAACCGCCCGTGCAGGTCTTCGCCCGGAGGACCGACCATCCCAGCATCGTTCTCCGCTCCATCGACCTCGGCGTTGAGGAGAGGATCGAGGAGTTCGACGCTCTCGAACGGTACGACGAGCCGGGGTCCTCGTTCTCCTTGGCCAAGGCGGCGCTCACGCTGGCCGGCTTCGGCCGCCGGTTCGCCGCCCGCCCCGCTCGGACGCTTCGCGACCGCCTCTTGGATGCGGGCGGGGGTCTGGAGCTCTCCCTGCTCGCGGCGGTGCCCAAGGGATCCGGACTGGGCACGAGCAGCATCCTCGCCGCGACGCTTCTCGCCACCATCAGCGACGTGGCCGGGCTGGGTTGGTCCAAAGACGAGGTGATTCGCAGAACCCTCGCCTTGGAGCAGCTCCTGACCACGGGCGGAGGCTGGCAGGACCAAGCGGGCGGCTGCCTACCCGGGCTCAAGGTGCTGGAGACGCACCCGGGACTCGATCAGACGCCCTCTTGCCGTTGGCTGGCCGACCGGATGCTCGAGGACGCCTGCGCAGAGGGGACGGCTCTGCTCTACTACACCGGCATCACGCGCTTGGCCAAAAGCGTTCTCGGCGAGATCGTCCGCGGCATGTTCCTCAACAGCGGACCCAAGCTCCGAACCATCCGTGCCATCGTGGAGAACGTTGATCCGGTGAGCGACGCCATTCAGCGCAAGGACTGGCGGGCGTTCGGGCTCGGCATCCGCCGCAGCTGGCTCCTCAACCGCGAGCTCGACAGCGGTACGAGCACGCCCGAGATCGACGGCATCCTCGCTGCGGTGGACGACCTGATCCACGGAGCCAAGCTGTTGGGCGCCGGCGGAGGGGGGTTCCTGTTCTTGGTCGCCAAAGACCCCGAGGCAGGCCGGCGAATCCGGTCCATCCTCGGTCAGAACCCGCCCAGCCCAAGGGCGAGGTTCGTCGCCGTGCGCGTCTCCCAGGTCGGCCTCGAGGTCACGAGGAGCTGAAATCGGTAAACTAGGCCGAGTGAACGATGTGATCGTGTTCAGCGGCGAGGCCCACCGTGGCTTGGCGCAAGAGATCTGCGACCACATGGGCATCCCACTGAGCCCAGCCATCTTCCGCAGGTTCAGCAACGACTGTCAGTACGTGCAACTCTTGGAGAGCTGCCGCGAGCAGGACGTGTACATCGTCCAGCCGCTCGTGCCTCCGGTGCAGGACAACCTGATGCAGCTTCTGCTGATGCTGGACGCTGCGCGTGGAGCGTCGGCCATCCGCAGAACGGCGGTCATTCCCTATTTCGCCTACGCGCGATCGGACAAGAAGGACGCCCCTCGAATCAGTATCGCCGGCAGGCTCGTCGCGGACCTGCTCGCCACGGCCGGCGCCGACCGGGTACTGACCATGACCCTGCACAGCGAGCAGGTCCACGGTTTCTTCTCCATGCCGGTCGACCACCTGAACGCTCTGCGGGTGCTCGCCGAGCACTTCCGCAAGATGCCCCTGGAGAACGTCGTCGTGGTGTCGCCCGACCTCGGCAACGCCAAGGCGGCCGCGGCCTTCGCGAGCCTGCTCGGAATCTCCGTGGCTGCCGGTCGGAAGCGCCGCGTGTCCGACACCAAGGTGACCATCGACACGATCGTCGGCGACGTCCAAGGCAAGGACGCGATCGTGATGGACGACGAGATCGCGAACGGGGGCAGCGTCATGGAACTTCTGCAGCGCCTTCGGGAAAAGGGCGTGCGCCGGTTCTGGATCGCCTGCACGCACGGCCTGTTCTCGCACGGCGCCCTCGACCGCCTCGGAGCGGAGGATGGGGTGGAGCAGATCGTCGCGACCAACACGATCCCCGCCCCCAGCCCCGGCCACCCCAAGCTGGTGACGCTGTCCATCGGAAGGCTCATCGCCGAGGCGATCCAGAGGATCCACACCGGCCGTTCGGTCAGCGAGCTGTTCGGCGGGCCGAGCTGAGGCCGAGGGTTACCCGGCGCAGTCTCGGAGCGTCTGACTTGCGGGAGGTCACGTATGACTGGGTCTTTCGGCCTTGGGGCTGTCATCGTCGCCACGCTCGCCACAGCGGTCCCCTCACAGCCTGCGTCTCTTAGCCAGACACTGAGCGGATCGCTCATCGGCACGCAGGCCGGTGGCGAGTGGAGCCGGTTCCGAGGGCCGAACGGCGACGGCATTTCTCCCGAGACCGGCATCCGGAAGACCTGGAACGCCGCGCCGCCTTCGCTACTCTGGAAGGCACCGCTGTCGGACAACGGCTACGCGGGGCCGGCCGCGGCGATGGGAACCGTGTTCATCGTCGACCATTCCGGGTCGAACGACATCGTGAGGGCCTTCGACCTGAAGACCGGCCGGGAGCTCTGGCGGCACTCGTATCCCGACGCCTCGAGCGACAACTACGGCTTCTCCCGCGCCACCCCTCTGATCGCCGGCGGCAAGGTCTACGTGTACAGCCGCCTCGGGAAGTTTCTCTGCCTCGACCCCAAGTCGGGCAAGCCGCTGTGGACTCGGGATCTCGCCTCGGAGTACCAAGCGCCCCGCCCGGCATGGGACATGTCCGCGAGTCCCATCCTGCATCAGGGCCGGGTGCTGGTGTGCGTCGGCGGCCGGAACGCCACGCTGGTTGCCCTGGACCCGAACACAGGCAAGACCGTCTGGCAGGGCGGCGGAAGCGACCCGGCCGGGTACGCAACCCCGGTCGTGGCCACGATCAACGGCCGCACCCAAGTCATCGTTTTCACCGCCAAGGCGCTGGTTGGAGTCGATCCCGCCAACGGCGCGCTGCTTTGGCGGCAGCCTTGGGACACGCCTTACGACGTCAACGCCGCCACGCCGGTGGTCTTTGGGAACTCCGTGTTCATCACCTCTGGCTACAACCGCGGCTGCGCGCTGGTGGACATCACGCCTCAGGGCCCGCGCATCCGCTGGGAGAACAAGGCCGTCAAGGCGCACTTCAGTTCGCCGATTCTCCGAGGCGGCGTGATCTACGCCAACTCCGATCCCGGGGAGCTGGTCTGCCTGGAGGCCGCCACCGGCAAGGTCCTGTGGAAGGCTCGGGGCTTCGAGAAGGGCGGCCTATGCGCCGTGGACGGAGTGATCCTCGCGATGGACGGCGCGGGCGGCGACGTGGTCATGGTGGCGATGGATCCGAGCGCGTACCGCGAGCTGGGGCGGTTCCGCCCGCTCGGCGGCCAGAGCTGGACGGCTCCGATCGTGTCCAACGGCTGCCTGATCGTGCGGAACCGGCAAGCGTTGGCCTGCTATTCGCTCAGGTAGCGGCCGGGTCCTGAAGCGCCCTCAGGACAGCGCGAGCCGCCCGCTCGGGCGAGAAGGCCTCCCGGGCCCGCGCCGCTCGCCGGACCCGCTCCGAGGCCTCCTGCAGGTCTTGGCGGGAGGCGACCTCCAAAGCCGCGGCCAGCGACTCGGAGCATCCCGTGCGGAAGAGGACCGTTCCCTCCACGCTCTCCGCCACCTCCGGGAACACCCCCGAATCCGGCACGACGGTCGGCACACCGTAAGAGAGGAACTCGAGAGCGACGAGGCCGCGCGCCTCCGGGATCCTGGAGGGCACGCAACCGATGCCGGCCGTCGCTTGCAGCCACCGCTTCTGCCACGGGTCCAGCTCTCCCATCAGCCTGACCCTTCCCCTCGGCCCGACGTCCCGGGCGGCGAGTCGGACCCGTCGGCCGTGGGCGCCGTCCATCGTGCGGCCGGCGATCACGAAACTCCAGCCCTCCAAGGGGGACAGCCTCCTCGCCGCGGCCAACAGGAGGTCTTGGCCCTTGGCCGGCGTGAGCACCCCCACGCAGACGACGCGCCGCAAGTCCGGCGGCTTGGAGACCGCGACGCTGCCGGCGTCCGCCAGGCACGGGGGCACCACCCGGAACCTCTCGCCCTCCAGCCCGAGGCGGGCGCGCCACCAATCGGCTCCGGAGCGCGATGGGACGAGGAGCCGTTCACTCCGCGCCGCCAGTCCGCGCACGAGACTCCAGGCCTCCTCCCGGTACCGCTCTCCCAGCCCGTCGAGGAAGGTCTCCTCTCCCTGGAGGTGGGTCGCGCACGGCACGCCCCAGACCCTGGCGACAACCTCCGTGGCGGCGCCCAACATCGAGTTCGTGATCGTCACCCAGTCCGGCTTGGGAAGGCTTCGGAGAGTGTCCTCGAGCGCCTCCCAGCAATCGGCCTGCGGCCCGCCGAGTCCCTGGAGCACCCCGACCGTGAGGGCCCCCAGCCGGGATGCGTCCACCGATCCGGCCCGGGAAGTGGCGAGCCTGACCAGGAGCGGATGGTCCAGGGCACGTCGCAGGCTCTTCGGCAACGCCCGGAACGCCTTGCTGCCGGCCAGGAACGCCCGAATTCCCCCGAACCCGAGCGGTCCGATCGCCACGCCCTGGGGATCCTCCAACCGCAGGGGCGTGTAGAGCGGAACGAGGAGCACCTCGTGCCCCATATCGCGCAGCGCGCGCGCCAGCGCGACGTCCCGCATGCAGGCTCCGCAGTACATCGGCCCCGCGCCGGCGGCGAGGTGCACGATCCGCATGGCTTCAATCTACCCATCCCTGTTGCGGTTCTGACGGCAAGCATGGAAACGCGCTGTGGCGAACTTCCCGTGGAGGCGTGTAGGATGGACCTAGGACCAGCCGGCGAGAGCGCATGGAGCCGTGAGGCAACAATTCCTGGAACACTTGGCGACGACTCTCTTCGCGGCCTTCTGCGCCGCGGCGATCGGATGGTGGGTCAAGACTTGGCGGGAACCCGAACGCATCCACGATCGGCCGCTCTTGGCGGACCTAGCCCAAGAGGCCGCCCTCCGGGCTCGAGAGGCTGACCAGACGAAGAAACAGTCCACGCCCCCGCAGCCCGTCGCCGCGGCGCCGCCGGGGGCGGTTGCGTCCTCGGCTCCGGTCCCCGCCGCGAAGGCGCCGCTGTGGCCCGGCGCATGGCCGGGCTTCCGAGGCCCGAAGAGGGACAACGTGTGCGACGACGGCGTGGCGCTCGCCGACTCCTGGCCCGCATCCGGACCTCCTGTGGTTTGGAGGCTCCCGCTCGGCGAGGGCTATGCGGCGGCAGCGGTGCTTCGCGGCCGATTCTTCGTGCTCGATTACGATCGGGAGTCGCGATCCGACGTTCTTCGTTGCTGTTCGCTGGTGGAAGGCCGGGAGATCTGGCGCAACGCCTACCCCGTCGTCGTCAAGCGCAACCACGGGATGTCCAGGACCGTCCCCGCGACGGACGGTCGCTACGTGGTGAGCCTCGGCCCCAAGTGCCACGTCCTTTGCGCGGACTTCGAGACGGGCCGAACGGTCTGGTTCAAAGACCTCGTTGCGGAGTACGGCACGGAGGTCCCCGAATGGTACGCCGGCCAATGCCCCCTGATCGATGGTCGGGTGGTCGTTCTGGCGCCGGGGGGCAAGGCGCTCCTCGTCGCCGTGGACCTTGCCACCGGGAAGGAGGTCTGGCGCACGGCCAACCCGATGGGCTGGCGCATGACGCACTCGTCCGTCGTCAAGGTCAACCTCGCCGGGCAGGACACCTACGTCTACTGCGGCTCGGGCGGCGTCGCCGGCGTCTCGGCCTCCGACGGCAGGTTGCTTTGGAAGGACGAATCCTGGGTGATCAGCACCGCGACCGTGCCGACGCCCGTCCCGGTTGGGGGCGACCGATTGTTCCTCACAGGCGGCTACAACGCCGGCGCCAAGATGATCCAAGTCGCGCGAAGCGGAGGCGCGTGGACCGTGCGAACGCTCTTCGCCCTCCCCGCATCGGTCTTCGGCTCCGACCAGCAGACGCCGGTCTTCTACAAGGGGCATCTGTACGGCGTCGCCCCCGGCGGAGAGATGAAGTGCCTCGACCTCAACGGGCGGGTTCTATGGACGTCGGGGTCCAAGAGGCGCTTCGGCCTCGGAGCCTACGCGATCGCCGACGGCAAGATCTACGCCCTGAACGACAGGGGGGAACTGACGATGCTGCAGGCCGATCCGGGCGGCTACCGCGAGCTGGCCAGCGCGCGCGTCCTCCAAGGCCCGGACGCGTGGGGACCGCCCGCGTTCGCCGGTGGCCTGCTCTTGGTTCGCGACCAAAACGAGATGGTATGCCTCAAGGTCTCCAAGTCCTGATCGCTCTGTGTCTCCTCGGGGGCCTGGCCTGCGGGCCGGACCAGAGGGTGCCGGGCCGCGTGCGCATGGCCGACCAGAGCCTGGCGGAGCTCGGCGCGGATCGGGGGGCCTTCCGGGAGGAGGAACCCATCCGCCTGCCCCGCGAGTGGTCCGCCCGAGCCCTGTGCCTCTCGGCGCAAGGCCCTCTCATCGGATCGCGTTCGACCCTCTGGAGGCTGAAGCCGGACGGACGCTTCGCGAGGGTGGCCGACCTGCCCGAGCAGATCTCCGCCGTGGCCGCAGGCGGCGACGGGCAGGTCTGGGCCGTGGGGCCGACGACCCTGTACCGCGTGGAGAGAGGGGTCGCACAGGCCGCGTTCCGGCCCTCGGACGGGAACCGAGCGCACCTGGTGTCCGTTGCGGCGGGGCCCGACAGGATCTGGGTTGGGGATGCGGGCAATCGGCGCGTCTGGATCCTGGACGGAAACGGTCGTCTGGTCGGCTCCTTCGGCTCGCGGCGTGGAGACGATCCCGGGTTGGTCGTTCCAAGCCCCCACCTGGACGTGGCCGCGCTGAGCGACGGGCGCTTCGCAAACGTGAATCCCGGCCTCCATCGCATCGAGTTGCGGACTCCGGACGGCAGGCTGCTCGGTTCGATCGGGGAAGGAGGGTCTGCTCTGCAGCAGTTCACGGGATGCTGCAACCCAACCGACATCGCGGTCCTGCCGGGCGACAGGCTAGCGACCATGGAGAAGGGCCTCCCCCGCATCAAGCTGTATGATCTGGAGGGAGGTCTGCTGGCTGTGGTGGCGGGCACCGACGCCTTTCACCCGTCCACACCGGGCGGCGATCTCGCGGCCTCGGCGGATGGACGGATCTGGTTCTTGGACCAGCACCGTGGAGAGCTGCGCCGGTTCCGGCCGAAGGGGGACGCAAGGTGACTCGGCGGGACTTCCTCCGCCTAGTGGCCCGCGCCGCCGCACTGGGCGGCTTGGCCGGTGCCGTGGCAAGGCGCACCGACGTCCAAGCGACCTGCAACTCGCGAGCATGCCGAGGCTGCGCCCTGTACGCCTCCTGCGACCTGCCCCAGAGGCTCGATGCACCGCGGCGAGAAACCAAGGAGGATCGGCATGGCCGGCGAGCCTAAGACCCGCAGGGCCGTTCTCGCCGACGGGGTGCGGCTGCTCGGCCTGGCGGCTACAAGCGGCGCGCTCGGTGCGCTCGCCGCAAGGGGGGAGCCCCGCAACACGGTCTGGCAGATCGACCCGAACCTCTGCACGCAGTGTGGCAAGTGCGCGACCTCGTGCGTCCTTACGCCGTCCGCCGTCAAGTGCGTGCACAGCTACGCTCTGTGCGGGTACTGCCAGCTCTGCTTCGGGCTGTTCCGCGACAAGCGGGCCGGCAACGACCTCCACGCGGAGAACCTGCGGTGTCCGACCGACGCGATCCGCAGACGGTTCGTCGAGGATCCCTACTACGAGATTTCGATCGAGGAGGCCTTGTGCATCGGTTGCGGAATCTGCGTGAAGGGTTGCGACCTGTTCGGCAACCGATCGCTGCAGCTCCAGATCCGTCACGACCGATGCATCGGATGCAACGAGTGCGCCATTGCGCGGGACTGCCCCAGCAACGCGATCCGAAGAGTGCCCGCGAGCAGGCCGTACCTCCTGCGACGGCACGGAGGCCCGAGATGAGGAAGTCAGCGTGGGTGCTTGTCGGCATCGCGGCGACGCTCTCGGCCCAAGGCCAGGAACAGAAGCGCCAGCCCCCGCCGGACTTCACGTCCGGCTACCAGCTGCCCTCCCCAACGACGCCGGTACCCAAAGACGCGCTGTTCGCATGGATCGACGTCGGCGTGCTGCTCGTCGCCCTCGTTTTGGCCGCTTGGATCGTGCTCTGCCGCCGCTCCCGAGCTTGGCTTCTGGTCCTCACAGGGTTCTGCGCGGCGTACTTCGGCTTCTATCGGCTGGGATGCGTCTGCTCGGTCGGCAGCCTGCAGAACGTAGCCTTGGCCTTAGCTGATCCGTCGTACCGCCTCAGCGTGTCCGTGGCGGCGTTCTTCCTGCTGCCGCTGCTGTTCGCCCTCTTCTACGGAAGGGTCTTCTGCTCTGGCGTCTGCCCGCTCGGAGCGGTCCAAGAGCTGGTCCTGATCAGGCCGATCAGGATTCCCGAGTGGGTCGCGGGACCTCTCGGTCTGGTGCCGTTCCTGTACCTCGGATTGGCGGTTCTGTACGCATCCGCCGGAGCCGGATTCGTCGTCTGCCGGTACGACCCCTTCATCGGGCTGTACCGCCTCGGTTCCAGCCCCCTGATGGCCTGGGTCACGGGCCTGTTCCTCGCCGCTTCTCTCTTCGTCGGCAGGCCGTACTGCCGCTTCCTCTGTCCCTACGGCGCCCTCCTGCGCGTCGCTTCTTGGTTCGCGAGCAAGCCGGCGAGGATCGCGCCGGCAGCCTGCATCTCCTGCCACCTTTGCGCCAGGGAGTGCCCCTACGGAGCGATCCTGCCTCCGTCCCCCGAACGGGAGCTCGTCCCCATGCACGAGCTGCGGTCTTCCCTGGCAAGGCGTCTGGGTGCGACTGTGCCCCTCATCCTCCTTCTGGCGGCGCTCGGCTGGTTCGCTGGGCCTGCGATGGCCCGCGTTCATCCGAAGGTTGCCTTGGCTGCCGAACTGGCCCTGAGTCGCGCTCAGCCGGACGCGCCGAAGTCGCTCGCCGTGGAGGCTCACCTGCGTCTTGGGCGATCGGACGAGGAGGTCTGGCGCGAAGCCGCGACCATCCTGAAGTCCTTCCGGCTCGGTGCGGCCCTCTTCGGCGCTTGGGCTGGGCTGGTCGTGTCCGCCTACACCATCTCCCTCGCCCTCCGACGCCGGCGAAGGGAGTACGTCGCAGAGCCGGGGACCTGCCTGGCCTGCGCCAGATGCTTCGCATCCTGCCCGGTTCTGCCTCAAGGAGACCGCCCATGAACGCGTACCGGTTGCTCTGCCGCTTGCGTCTCGTCCTAGCGATCTCCTCCGCCGTGGTGCTCGGCCTTCTGACGTGGAACCTCGTCCAGAGCAGGGCCTACGATCCGCTGGAGGCCACGCGGCTCGAGCAGATGCAGCTCAGGCTCGCGGCCAACCCGAAGGACGAAGCGCTCCGGAACGAGCTTCGAGCCTTGGACCGACAGGTTCGGGAGCGCCACTTCCATCACCGGAGGGTGGCTCTGCGGGGCTTGGCCTTGCTCGCCGTCTTGGCCTCGCTCCTGGTGGCGTTGCACGCCGGGGCCGAAACCCTCCGACCCCGCGCCTTCACCCCCGAACCCGACGCGGCCTCGCTGCTGGCGGAGTCCCGCGCCAGGGCCGCACGGGGCGCCTACCTTCTGGCCTTGGCTCTTGCCGGGATTCTCGTCGTTCTCGCCACGATCGGCCGACACGACCCGCTGGCCCAGTACGCCCGGGCGGGCATGAGGCCCGAAGCTCCCGGCACCCCGGATCGGGCCCCGATCACTCCCGACGAGCCGATCGGGCAGGCCACGCTGCCGCCCGCGGACCCGACGGTCCTCGGACCGCCACCCTTGGTCGGTTCCCTGCCCGTCAGTCCGCCGGCCACCCGCCTCGAGCCGGTGGCGCCCCCGCCAGCGGGAGCGCGCAACCCTTCAACCCCCGAGCGCCCGAGTCCCGGCCAGAGATCGCTTCCGAGCCTCGAGCCGTGTCCTCCCGCGGGGCTCGAGGCCGAGTGGCCCAGGTTCCGGGGTCCTGCAGGCAACGGGGTCGCCACGGCCACTCCGCCGCTTCCCGGTCGAGGGCTCAAGGTTCTCTGGAAGGTCGCGCTGCCTCTGCCGGGTTGGAACAGCCCGATCGTCGTCAAGGGCAGGGTCCTGCTGGCCATGGCCGACCCGAGCCGGCGCGAGGTGGCCGCTTTCGACGCTAAGTCCGGCGACGCGCTGTGGCGGACACCCATCGCGTACAAAGAGCCGCCGCCCAAGGTCTCCCAAGACACCGGATACGCGCCATCCACCATGGCCTCGGACGGCCAGCGCGCCTATGCGATCTTCCCGGACGGCCTGCTGGCAGGGCTGGATCTGAATGGCGGCGTGCTCTGGACGCGGTCCTTCGGGCCGCTGGAGAACCAGTACGGCCACGCCTCGTCGCTCCTCTGCCACGGCGAGAACGTGATCGTCCAGCTCGACCAGGGCTCGGACCCCGAAGAGCGGAAGTCGCGCTTGTTGTGTGTGGAGGGCGCGACGGGCAAAACCGTCTGGCAGGCGGAGCGCGCGGTCTCGGCTTCGTGGGCCACGCCCGTGTTGGTCCGCGTCGGTGGCCGGGAGCTTCTCGTCGCGATCGCCCCACCGCTCATCTGCGCCTACGACCCGCGTTCGGGAGAGGAGGTCTGGCGAGTTTCGGGGCTCGGCGGCGAGCCGGCGCCCTGCCCCACGTTCGACCAGCATCGCGTCTACGCCGGCAATCTGGGGAGCTACCTGTTCGCCATCGATCCGTCTGGGACGGGCGACCTCACCCGCACGGGCGTGCTCTGGGACACCAGCGACTACCTGCCGGACATCGTCAGTCCCCTGGCCTTCCGGGACAGCGTGTTCCTGATCGGACCCGACGGGACGCTGGCCTGCCTGCGGGCGACCGACGGAACCCTCGCTTGGGAGCACCGCATCGGGCCAACCAAGGCGTCGCCCACGGCCGTCGGCGACTCCGTCTGGCTGATCACGGACAGCGGTCGGCTGCTGGCCATCGTGCCAGGGTCCGCCTACCGGGAGCTCGGCGCCATGGAGCTGGGCGAGGTCGTCCGCGCCTCTCCCGCGTTCGTCGGAGACCGCGTGTACGTGCGGGGTCAGGACCACCTGTTCTGCTTGGGACCATGAGCCTCGTCGAACCGGATCCCGGCTACTGGGCGCAGGTCGCGGATGAGGCCGTGGCGAGGCACGGCACCGACCCATCCGGCACGATCCCGATCCTTCAGGAGATCCAAGACCGGCTTCGATGGCTCCCCGAGGCGGCCCTGAGGCGCGTCGCGGAGACCACGGACGCAACGCTCGCCGACTTGTACGGGCTGGCGACCTTCTACAGCCAGTTCCGCCTCCGGCCGGTCGGACGAAACATCGTGAGCGTCTGCCACGGCACCGCCTGCCATGTGAAGGGTTCGGAGCTGATCGAGGATTCCCTGAGACGCCACCTCGGGCTGAGCGACGGCGCGGACACCGACCGCGATGGGAACTTCACGATCGAGCGGGTGGCCTGCCTGGGATGCTGCACGCTCGCTCCGGTCGTGCGCATCGAGGGAGTCACCTACGGCCAGCTCAAGCCGGACACCGCTCCGAGGGCGCTCGAGGACTTCCTCCGCCGGCCACGGCTCCGCGCCCCGGCTGGAACCCCTGCCGCCGCCGCAGACGCGACCGAACTGCGCATTGCGATCGACTCGTGCTGCGCGGCGGGTGGAGCCGACGCGGTGCATGCGGCGCTCGTCCAAGCGCAACGGCGCCTCGGCGCGGCCGTGAGCGTGCGCACCGTCTCCTGCACCGGGCTCTGCCACCAGATTCCGTTCGTGGAGGCCCTGGAACCCAACGGGGGCCGCCGCATCTACGCACACGTCTCCCCCGGCGAGGCGGAGGCGATCGTCCTGCGGCACGACCGCCCCAGCTCCATCCTCTCCAGGGCGCTGCGAGGAGTGCGGCTCTGCCTGGACAGGGTTGCGGGGCCGGACGACCCGCCGCCGTGGAAGCGCTTCGAGCGCGATCCCCAGGAGCCCAGCATCTGCCGCTTCGTGGGGCCGCAGCTGAGGATCGCCACCGAGGGCTGCGGCTCGGGCGATCCCGCCTCCATCGACGACTACGAGCGTTCGGGCGGCTTCGAGGCCCTGCGCAAGGCCAGCCGCATGGAGCCGGACGAGATCATTGAGGCCGTGGAGCGATCCGGCCTCAGGGGCCGGGGCGGGGCCGGCTTTCCCACGGGCCGGAAGTGGCGCACGGTGCGCCAGGCCCCCGGCGACCGCAAGTACCTCATCGTCAACGGCGACGAGGGCGACCCCGGCGCCTTCATGGATCGGATGCTCCTCGAGAGCTTCCCCTTCCGAGTGCTCGAGGGGGCGGCCATCGCGGCTCTGGCCATCGGCGCCGAGGAGGGGGTGCTCTACGTCCGGGCCGAGTATCCCCATGCCGTGGAGCGGGCTTTCCAGGCGATCCGAGCGATGGAGGAGCGAGGCCTTCTCGGAGAAGACTGCGCCGGCAGTGGCCGCGCGTTCCGTCTCCGACTGGTTCGTGGGGCCGGCGCCTTCGTCTGCGGCGAGGAGACGGCGCTGATCGCCGCGCTGGAGGGCAGGCGGGGCACACCGACCCTTAGGCCTCCGTACCCTGCGGAACGCGGCCTGTGGGGCCGGCCGACGTGCGTCAACAACGTGGAGACCTACAGCCTGGTGCCGTGGATCCTGAACCACGGTCCGGACGCCTTCGCCGCCATCGGCACCGAGCACAGCAAGGGCACCAAGGTGTTCGCGCTAGCCGGGAGCGTTCGGCGCGGTGGGCTCATCGAGGTGCCGATGGGCACCACCATACGGCAGATCGTGGAGGAGATCGGAGGCGGCGTCCCGGAGGGCAGGCGCTTCAAGGCCGTTCAGATCGGCGGGCCGTCCGGAGGGTGCGTCCCCGCCAGCCTCGCGGATACCCCAGTGGACTACGAGGAGCTGCAGAAGGTCGGAGCGATCATGGGCTCCGGCGGGATGGTGGTGCTGGACGACACCAACTGCATGGTGGATGTCGCTCGCTTCTTCCTGCGCTTCACGCAGAGGGAGTCCTGCGGCCAATGCACCAGCTGCCGCATCGGCACGCTCAGGATGCTCGAAGTCCTGGATCGCCTGTGCACGGGCACCGCGAAGCCCGCGGACCTCGACACCCTCGAGCAGCTGGCCGCCCACGTCGCCGCGGGCAGCCTGTGCGGTCTCGGCACCACCGCTCCGAACCCGGTGGTGACTTCCCTGCGCCACTTTCGGGAGGAGTATGAGGCGCACCTGCGGGGAGAGTGCCCCGCCCGACGCTGCACCGAGCTGATCCGGTACCACGTCGACCGCACCTGCGTCGGATGCACCCTCTGCGCGCAGGCGTGCCCGACGGGGGCCATCCAGCCCGCTCCCCACCAGAGGCACGTCGTGCTGGACGACCTGTGCGTCCGCTGCGACGCCTGCCGAACGGTGTGCCCCGAGCAAGCGGTCGTCCGACTGAGTCCGAGGAGAGGGTCATGAGGGTCACCGTCGACGGCACGGAAGTCCAAGTGCGTCCGGAAGCCACGATCCTCGAGGCCTGCGGGATGGCCGGGGTTGAGATTCCCACCCTATGCCATCACCCCGGCCTGGAGCCTCGGCCATCCTGCTTCGTGTGCGTCGTGAGGGTTGCCGGAAGGCGCAGGCTGGCACCGGCGTGCGCGACACCGGTCGAGGAAGGCATGGTCGTGGACGCTTCCTCCCAAGAGGTTCGGCAAGCCCGCCGCGCGGCTCTCGAGCTGCTGCTGAGCGACCACGCTGGGGACTGCGTCGCTCCGTGCCAAACCGTCTGCCCCGCCGGGGTGAGGATTCCGGAAGCCCTGCGGATGATCGCCTTGGGCGACTTCGCGGCCGCGTTCCGCGTGTTTCACGAGGCTACGGGGTTGGTCCGCGTCGTCGGCCGCCTCTGCCACCAGCCCTGCGAGCAGGGTTGCCGGCGAAGCCAGCACGATGGCGGACTCGGCATTCGGGCGCTCGAGCGGTTCGCCGCCTCTGGCGAGGTCGATCACGATCGAGCTGCGGAGCCGAGGCACCCCCCAGTGGCCGTGGTCGGGAGCGGAGCCACAGGCCTCTCGGCGGCGCACCATCTGGAGCGTCTGGGACACCCCGTGACCCTCTGCGAATCCTCGGAGCGGCTCGGCGGGCGCCTCTGGAGCCGCGTGCCCGACGACCTGCCGGCCGAGGAGCTCGAGGCGGATCTGCGCGGTCTGCAGCGCCGCGTCCGCGCTCGCCTCGGCTGCATCGTTCGGGGGTTGGAGGGGCTGAGGGCCCTGCTGCGAGACCACGCCGCTGTGTTGGTCGCCTGCGGCTCCGATGCACGGGCTGAGTTCGCCGAGCTCGCCAAGACCGAGCACGGGCTCTGGGCGGACCGGGAGACGTGCGCCACCTCGGAGCCGGGCGTCTTCGCCGCGGGATCCGCGGTGGCCCCAGTGGAGCAGGTGATCCGACGCATCGCCGCCGGACGCAGGGCGGCGGAGTCCATCCACCACGCCCTGACGGGGCACAACTCAAGGGAGCATCCGTTCAGCGTCCATGTGGGACGAATGGATCCGGTCAGCCTGAGCCAGTACGCCGCGGTGGCAGGATCCTCCCCGAGGAGCCCGCGAGCCGACGACGCGACCGCGACCCTGACGCCAGACGAAGCGAGGACGGAGGCCCTGCGCTGTCTCCGTTGTTCCTGCGCGACACAGGAGCAATGCCGCCTCAGGAGGTTGGCGATCGAATACGGCGCGCAGCCCAGCCGCTTCGCGGGCCAGCGGCGCCGGCCGGAGATCGACGACACCCACCCGGAGCTGGTGTTCGAGCCGGGCAAGTGCATCTCGTGCGGCATCTGCGTGCGCCTGGTTCAGAACGACCGAGCCGGGGTCGGCCTGACGCAGCTAGGCAGGGGATTCGACCTCCGGATCGGTCCTCCGATCGGCTTCAGCCTGGCGGAGGCTCTGGGCGAGACGGCCCGGCGATGCGCGGAGGCCTGCCCCACGTCGGCGCTGAGCCTGAGGGTATGGCCCAAGGGGGTCGAGCGACCGTGAGCGAGCTGGTCGTCGAGGATCTCTTCAAGTCGTACGAGGACCGTGCGGTGCTGGCCGGAGTCTCGCTGCGGATGACCGCTGGAGAATCCCTCTCCGTGATGGGGCCGTCCGGATCGGGCAAGACCACCCTGCTCAACCTCCTGGGCGGCTTGGATCGCCCCGATTCCGGCAGCATCCGCCTCGATGGAACGGAGATCGCGCGGCTGGCCGAGCCCGATCTGCGGGTCTATCGGGCCAGGCGCGTCGGCTTCGTGTTCCAGGACCACCTTCTGCTCCCCGAACTCACCGGCCTGCAGAACGTGCTGTTGCCTGCACTCGGACGGGTGGGTCCTACCGAGGTCGCACGGGCACGGGAGCTGGCCGAACGGCTCTCCGTCAACCACCGCTTGGACGCCTACCCTTGGCAGATGTCCGGCGGCGAGCGGCAACGGTTCGCCGTCGCCCGCGCGATGCTCAACCGGCCCGCGCTCTTGCTGTGCGACGAACCCACTGGCAACCTCGATGCACCCACGGGGGATAGCGTCGTTGGCGCCATCCTCTCGGCGGCCGCCGAAGAGGGAGCGATGGTCGTCCTGGCAACCCACAACGAGGTGCACGCGGCCAAGTGCCGTCTGGTCTGCAGGCTGAGAGATGGGAAGCTGGTTGCGACCCTCTGAAGGACTGACGCCCGCCGACTTGGGCCGGCAGTGGCTTCGGGCTCACTTCGCCGAGAGCGCGGCGGTCGTCCTGAGCCTGGCGATCGCGAGCGGCGTGGTGGCCTTCGCCCTCGGCCTGGGCGGGTCGCTCCAGCGCGGGATTCGGGCTCAGGCGCTCGAGAGCGTCGGCAAGGTCGGGTCCGCGGTGCTCGCCGCCGCGCCGATCCCGCTGCAAGCGATCCCTCCGGAGTTCCGCGAGGCATCGCCTGCCGTGTTGCTCTCAGGATCCGTCCAACCCGCCGAGGCCACGGGTCCCGCGATCGTCCGCGTGACGCTCGTCGGCCTTGAGGAGCGCGCACCGAGCCGGTTCTTCGGGCTGCAGGGAGCGCCCAGAGACGGCGAGTGCTGGCTGGCCGAGAAGGCGGCGAAGCGCTTGGGCGTTCGCATTGGGGACGAAGTGCTGGCGGGAGTTCCGAGGTTCGAGAGGTCGCCGACCGACGCCTGGTTCCACCGATGGGAGAGCGAGAACGCCGTATCGACCGTCCGCCTCACCGTCACGCGCGTGATCCCGGACCGCGGACTCGGCTCCTTCTCCCTCCAGACGGGATCCCGCCGAAAACCCGCGCTCGTCCTCAGCCGCTCCGACGCCAGTCTCGCCTGGTCGCAGGCCGCGGACCGATGGAACGCGCTCCTCTCCGAGGGCGACGCTCCAGAGGCCATGTCGAGCGACCTCGCCTCTCTTCTCCCACCGAGCGCGCTGGGGATCCACGCGAGGCTCTCGCGCCGAGAACGGGTCGGATTCGTCCACCTTCGTGTCGCCCTGGAAGAGAGCACCGAGTGGCCCGGCGCCGTGCATCCCTATTCGCTGCTGCTCGCGGACTCGGTGCGCGGCCCCGCGGGCGCGACCGCCTACGCCGCGGCGGCCTGCTTGGACCTATGCCCCTTGCCGGAAGACGGGGTCGCAGTTTCCACTTGGCTCGCAAGCCGCCTCGGTGCCAAGCCGGGCGATTCGTTGCGAGCCTCGTTCCTCGCTCCCAACCCGGACGGCACGTTCCGAACGGTGCCCGCCACGCTCCGGGTCGCTCGAACCTACGACGAGCGAACTTGGCTCGGAGACCCCGGCTGGACCCCACCGATGGAGGGACTCGCCGACTCCGCGAGGGTCACGGACTGGAAGGCGCCCTTCCCCTTCGATCCGTCCAGGGTGACCGAGGAGGACGAGAGCTACTGGAGACAGCATCGCGCCGCGCCGAAGTTCATCCTCAGCCGAGCGGCCGCTCTGCGGCTTGGCCTGCCGGCCCGGCCGCATTCCCTCCTGGTGGTTCCGAAGGGGCGGACTCTCGATCGGTCAGACTTGGATCGCGCCGCTCGGCGTGCGGCTACCGACTCCTCCGCTCTCGTGGCGATTCCCCTTCGTCGCAACGCGCTCGCCTCGGCGGAGGGTTCTTCCGACTTTCGCGCGCTGTTCGCCGGAATGGCGGCCGTGGTCGCGATGGCCGGGCTGGTGCTCGCTGGCTCGGCGATCTCGATGTCGCTCGTTCGACGACGGCCGTCCCTCGGCCTGGCTCTGGCGACGGGTGTGGAGCCGCGGCGCCTGCGAGCGGCCATCCGGCTGGAGGTCGGCTCCATCGGTCTGCTGGGTGCAGCGCTCGGGGCGCTCGCCGCGGCCTTTGCGCTGTCTGGTGGAGGGCCTCTCCTGAGTCCCTGGCTCGCGGCCGTCGCACCCGGAATCTCCTTGCGCCCCGCCATTGCCCCGGCGGAGGCTCTCTGGGCCGTGCTCCTGGTCGCCGCCTCCACGGTCCTGGTCGGAGACGCGGCCGCTGGCCGGCTTCTGCGTGAACCGCCCCTGACCCTCCTTCGCGGCGGCTCCGATCCCGTTGCCGGGGCGCACCCGCCGAGGCGGTCGGCGGTTCCTTGGACCGTTCTCGTACTGGGCGGTGGCCTCGCCCTGCTGGCTGGCGATCCGACTTGGAAGGCCTTCGGCGGGCTGCTGGCGAGCCTCGTTGCGTTCCACGCCAGCCTTCCCAAGACCAGACGGCCGATCCGCCGCGTACTCCAGCTGGCGCTCGCCACGGCGGCCCAGAACCGCCGCTCGCTGGGCCTGCAGGCGGGTGTGGCTTCCCTCGCCACCTGCCTGGTGGGCCTCCTAGCGGCGTTCGAGGGCGGCATGGATCGCGAGGAGCGAGTGCTCGCCGCCACCGGCGGAACGAGGCTGTCCTTGCAGCTGTCGGTCAGCCTGCCCGTTTCTCCGGCGACGCCAAGCGGCCGCGCGAGGCTCGGCTTCGATCCGAACCTTGAGAGCCTTTTCCAGGACGTGAGGTGGCACGAGCTGCCCCTGGCGGAGGGCGACGATGCGGGATGTCTCAACGCCGCCCGCCCGGTCCGACCGGGCCTGGTGGGTCTTCCATCGGAGCTTCTCGGCCCCGGGCGCTTCCGCTTGGCAGAGGGGCAGGCTGTCCCAGGCCGGGCGCTGGTCGACGCGGAGACCGCGAGGTGGATTCTGCACGTGGGGCTGAACGAACCCGTGCGGCCGGCCGGCGTCGATCGGGATCTCGTCGTCAGCGGTCTCTTGGAACCGAGCATCCTGGCCGGCCACGTGGCGGTGCCCCTCGACACATGGATGAGCCTGCTTCCGGATGGTCCGAGGAATCGCTGGTTCCTCTTGGAGGTCCCGGAGGCTTCCGTCAGCCATGTGGCTCAGGCGCTCCGTGAGGAGCTGGCCGACTTCGGGCCGGAGGTCGCCACGACCGAGAGCCTGTGGAGCGAGATCGCGGCCGTCCAACGGAGGTACCTGGAGGCTTTCCTCTACCTGAGCCTGGCCGCCGCGTTCTTGGTCGCCTTCGGCAGCGCGACGACGACCGCCCGACGGGTGCTCAGTCGGCGATCGGAGACGGCCCTGATGCAGGCCTTCGGTCTTCCAGGCCGCACGATCGTAGCCTGGCTCGGAATGGAGTCTTGGCTGCCTGCCATAGCAGGGGCGGCGTGGGGAGCCGCCTGGTCGGTCGTCGCCTCGTGGCCCGCAGCCCCTTGGGGCCCGCTCGCCGCGACGCTGGCCGCCGCGATCCTCTCCGGGCTCGGTGCGTGCTTGGGCGCCGCCTGGGCCCTGGCGCGGTACCCTGTCCTGCAGAGCCTGAGGTCGCCGTGATCGCAGCCTGCCTTCTCCTAGCCACCGCCACGATCGAGTGGCCCTCCTTCCGTCCGACATGGGACGGCAACGCCGTCGTTCAGGGCGTCCTCTCGCCGCCTCTGCACCGGGTTTGGGTCGTGCGCACCGCAGGACCGATCGAGAACACCGTTTCCATCTCCCGAGATCGGGCGTATGTCGCCACGATGGACGGCAACGTCGAGTGCCGGCGCGTTCGGGACGGCGGCCTGGTCTGGAGCTACCGCAGCCACAGCGCCTTCTCGGCCTCACCGACGATCTCGGGCGGAAGGGTCTTCATTGGAGACACGGGCGGCGAGTTCCACGCTCTTGATGCGACGTCCGGCAGGCGCCTTTGGTCGAAACAGACCGGAGACAAGATCGTCTCGAGCGCGACCGTTGCCGGCTCGAGGGTGCTGTTCGGGTCTTACGACTGCAAGCTCTACTGCGTCGAGGCTGCGTCCGGCCGAGTGGTCTGGACCCACACCAGCAAGGCGCAGGTACACGCCACGCCCACCCTCCGAGGTTCCGAGGTCTGGTTCGCGGGCTGCGACGGTTCGGTGCACGCCCTCGCTCTGGCCACCGGTCGTCCGCTCCGCAGCGTCAAGCTGGGGGGCAACTTCGCCGCGGCAGCGGTGCTGGGAAAGGACGGTGCGCTCGTCGGCAACAGCACGGGCCTGCTCGCTTGGGTCAGCACGGCCGGCAAGGTGCGGTGGTCCGTTCGGGAGAAGGAGGACGGAGCCGGAGTCTACGGCACGCCGATCGTGTTCGGCGGAGTGGGTGTGGTGCCCTCCCGCAGCCGAAGGCTGTTCGCTCTCGACCTCGCGACGGGCAAGCCGCTATGGACGCACCTGACGGAGGGTGCCGCGGAGTCCAGTCCCATCGCCGTAGGTTCGACGATCGTGGTCGGGGACGACGCGGGCTGGCTGCACCTCGTTCGCGCGAACGACGGGAAGGCGCTGTGGAAGACGAGGCTCGGTGGGCAGATCAAGGGATCCGCTTCCTGGAACGGGACCCTGTTGCTGGTCGGCACGACCGAGGGACGGCTCTGGGCCTTCGCCGCGAAAGGGTAACGGAGCCCATCGGAAAACGTCGTATCCTTGGAGTACAAGGCCCGCTGGAGGCTCGAGAATGAGAACGATGCGTTGGTTCGCTGTGGCTGTTGTGCTGGCGTCGCTGGTGGCGAGCGCCTTTGGCGACGACAACCTGCTCGGGCGTTCGCGGGGCAGGGACAACGGCGGTCAGGAACGCTCCAAGGTCGACGAGCGGTCTCGAGGAACCGATCCGGGTGGCCGAACGCAGCCTCCGATCCAGGACCGCTCGCGCGGCGAGGACCGAGTCCGTGGCGGCGACCGCGAGCGCACCCTCCCGCCCATCCAGGACAGGACGCGGGGTGGCGATGCGGGCGGCCGCACGCAGCCTCCGATCCAGGAAAGGTCGCGCGGCGAGGACCGAGCCCGGGGCG
>CALGMO010000058.1 GCA_937961665.1 uncultured Fimbriimonadaceae bacterium | reverse complement strand
AACCCGATCGTGTTCCGCATGGTGCGGCAGGCCGCGGAGGAGGACGGGATCCCCTATCAGGTGGACGTCGCGCCCGGCGGGACCGGCACCGACGGCAACGCGATGCAGATCAACCGCGGGGGAATGGCCGTCGGCATCCTGGGGGTGGCTCTGCGCTATATGCACACGCCGTGCGAGCTGCTGAGCCTGACCGACGTGGAGAACTGCGCCAGGCTGATGGCGGCTTACTGCCGCAGGGTGAAGCCCGACACCGACTTCACGCCCCGCCTGCTGGACTAGCTCCGGCGGGCAAGCTCCGCGAGGAGCTCGGCGGTGCGAGAGATGCCGTCCGGCGGCCCGAGGAGGCCCTCCAGCTCTGCGAACGAGGCGAGCTGGGCCTCTCGGGCCGGTCCTGCCCACACGGCCTCTGTCTGGGCGCGGATCGCCTCCGGCGTGGCGGAGGTGTGCACCAGCTCCGGCACCGCCTCGCGCTGGAGCAGGATGTTCGGCAGCGAGATGTGGCGCACGCGCACCCGCATCAGCCTCGCCTCGAGCGCCATCAGCCTGGACAGCCGGTAGACCACCACCATCGGACAGCCGCAGAGGGCGGCCTCCAAGGTCGCCGTGCCGGAGCAGACGACCGCCGCGCGGCAGGCGAGCAGGCTCGCGGCCGCTCCCCGCGTCCCAAAGGCGTCTCCGCTCCGGCTCGACAGCCGGCGCCAGCGGCCCTCGACCTCCGCGGCCCGCAGGGACGGTGCGACGGCGAACTCGATGGGCGTGGGCCAGTCGCGCAGCGCCCCGGCGAGGACCGGAAGGTTGGCCTCCAGTTCGTGGATCCGGCTGCCGGGCAGCACGGCCAGGCGGTCGGCGCGGGAAGGGGCCGCCTGACGGGCCTCCTCGACGAGCTGCCTCAACGGATGTCCGAACCAGTGGGCGTCCAAGCCGTCTCGGCGGAGGTTTTCCGCCGACCATGGGAAGGGCGTGCTGACGGCGTCCGCCAGGCCGCGCAGGCCGGTCCCGCCTCGGTCGCGGCGCCAGCAGCCGGGAGGGATGAAGTACAGCACGCGCCAGCCCAGCGACTTGGCCCTCCGCGCCAGTCGGACGTTGAAGAAGCCGAAGTCGATCGGCACCAGCACCCCTGGCTCGCCCTCCCGGAGCCTCCGGACCGTCCGCACAAATCCCAAGGCGGCCAACGGGGCGACCCGGAGCGACTGCACGATGCCCATGGCCCCCCACCGGGAGGTGTCCTCCCACAGGGGAACCCCCTCGGCGCGCAGTCTGGATCCGCCCAGCGCCCCCCACTCGGCCTCCGGGAGCAGAGGCCGGGCGCGGCGCGCGAGGGCCGCGGCGTAGGCGTCGCCCGAGGCCTCCCCGGCCGACAGCACGACCCTCACGGCTGGTCGCCGCGGCCGTGCTTGCCGCGGTAGAGGCGCTGCTGGAAGGCGATCAGGTACTCCACCTCGGGCGTTGAGGGAACCTCCCGGCGGACGGTCTCGATGGCGTTCGCGAGGTTCAGGCGGGACTTGAACAGCAGCTTGCAGGCCTTGTGGAGCGCCATGCGGGCCTGCACGTCCACGCCCAGGCGGCGCAGGCCCACGGCGTTGATGTCATGCACCTCTTGGTTGGGTCCGCTCACCAGCATGAACGGCGGCACGTCGCGCGAGACGGGCGTGAATCCGCCGACCATCGCGTAGCGCCCGATGCGGACGTACTGGTGCACGGCCACCATGCCGCCGATCGTGACGGCCTTCTCCACCGTCACGTGGCCGCCCAGGGCCACGGCGTTGGCCATCGTCACGCCGTCCTCCAGCGTGGCGTTGTGGCCCACGTGGCTGTAGGCCATCAGATAGCAGTTCGAGCCGATCGTCGTGCACTTTCCCTCGCCGGTGGCGCGGTGCAGGGTCACGTACTCGCGGAAGACGTTGCCGTCTCCGATCCGCAGGAACGTCGGCTCGCCTGCGTACTTGCGGTCCTGTGGGTCGCCGCCGATGGAGGCTCCCTGGCCCACGAAGTTGTCGCGGCCCATGGTGACCCCTGTCCGAACCATCACGTGCCCCTCGAGCACGCACCCCGGACCGATGACCGCTCCCGCCTCCACGATGCAGAACGGGCCGACGACGACGTCCTCGGCGAGTTCGGCGTCCGGATCGACCACTGCGAGAGGATGGATCTGCGGCACTACGGTTCCTTCTGTTCTTCCGAGGGGATCAGCGTGAACGTCATCTCGCACTCGGCGACGGGCTGCTCGTCGACCGTGGAGCGGCAGCGGATGCGCCCCACGTTGCGCTTGAACCACAGAAGCTCCACGTCGGTGATCAGCTGGTCTCCGGGCACCACCTTCCGCCGAAACTTCACTCCGTCGATGGCCGCGAGCAGGGGCGTCATCCCGAGATACTGCTCGTCGGTCAGCAGCAGCATGGCGCCGGCCTGGGCCATCGCCTCGAGGATGAGCACGCCCGGCATCACCGGCATGCCCGGATAGTGTCCTTGGAAGAACGGCTCGTTGATGGTGACGTTCTTGACGCCGCGGCACGACTTGCCCTTCTCGAGGTTCAGCACGCGGTCCACGAGAAGCATCGGATAGCGGTGCGGCAGCGCGGAGAGGATCTGTTCGATGTTCGCCACTCGGATGACCCCGCGGCCCGGAGCCGCTATCGCGGCCGCCGGGCGGCCCTGAGAGCTTACCCGAGGCCGCTCTCCGGGGCGGGCGGGGCCGCGGGGGTATCCTGTGAGGGTGCGGAGGGAGGAAGGAACCGTCGCCCGATCCTCGGTCCAGAGGAGGTTCGACTGGGTTCCCTGGGTTCTCCTGCTTCTTCTCGCGGGGAGCGTGTGGTTCTTCTGGGTCCAGCCCCTGCGCGAGGGCCCCCCTCCGGTCCGGGTGGAGTTCGAAAAGGCGGACGAATGAAGGTTGGTCTGATCGGTTTCGCGGGAGCGGGCAAGACGTCGTTGTTCCAGGCGGTGGCGGAGGGCGCGGGCAAGGGCTCGATCGCGGCGGTGCGGGTGCCGGATCCCCGCTTCGACAAGATCGTCGCCCAAGTGAGGCCCAAGAAGGCGACCCCCGCCACGGTGACGCTGACCGACGACCTGGACGACGCCCAAGGAGGCACGGGCAGGCTCTTCACCCAGCGTTTCTTGGACGAGGCCCGGAAGCTGGACCTTTTGCTGCACGTGGTCCGCGCCTTCGAGTCCGACGTGGCGCCGTACCACGCGTCCGTCGACCCCCAGCGCGACATCTCGACCATCGAAGACGAGCTGGTCCTGACCGACCTGCAGATCGTCGAGAACCGGCTGGAGCGGCTGAAGAAGTCGACCACGGCGCGCACCCCGGGGACCCCGGACTACCTGGACCGGGTGTTCTTCGAGCGGGTTCGGGCCGAGCTGGAGAACGGACGGCCGATCCGCGCGCTCGACCTGACGGAGGACGAGGCCGCGATCGCGAGGAACTACCAATTCCTCAGCGCCAAGCCGATGGTGGTGGCCCTGAACGTGTCCGAATCGGAGGCGGGCCGCCCCGGGCCCGAGATCCAGAGCCTGATCGCCAAGCTCGGCTCGGTCGGAACCCAGGCGTTCGCCGTGAGCGCGGAGGTCGAGAGGGAGATCGCCCAGCTGGACCCGGAGGCTCAGCGCGAGTTCCTGGCCGACTACGGCCTGGAGGAGCCCGCCAGCGCCCGCCTGGTGCGGGCCGTCTACGACTCCCTGGGTCTGATCACGTTCTTCACCGCGGGCGAGAACGAGACCCGGGCGTGGCCTCTGCGGCGGGGCTCCACGGCGCTCAAGGCCGCGGACACGATCCACAGCGACATCGCCCGGGGCTTCATCCGGGCGGAGGTCGTCTCCTACGCCGATTGGGAGGCGGCGGGCTCGTGGGAGGCCGCGGTGGCCCAGGGCAGGATGCGGCTCGAGGGCAGGGAGTACGTCGTCCAGGACGGCGATCTGTTGCACATCCGGAACAAGAGTTGAACAAAACGGGCGGCTCCGGGTTTTCCGGAGCCGCGGTCGGTCGAACGGTTGTCGGGGTGGAAGGCCGCGCTTCTAGCGGATCCTGTCGGCGATCGCTCGGCGGATCATCGCTTCCGCGATCTCCTCGCCGGAGGGGTTGTACTGGCCGGCGGCGATCCTTGCGCGGAGGTCGGCGATCAGGTCTTCTCGGTCGGGCATCTGCTTCACTTTCTCGGTGAGCTCGTGCACGAGCTCCAGATCCTCCTCTTTCGCGACGGGCTTGGAGATCTGACCGATCACGGGGTGGTAGTAGGCCTCGGCGCTCTCGGAGGATCGGGCCTCCTTGGCCAAGGCGAGGACCTTCTTCACTTGTTCGTCTGAAATTCGCATCGTCACCCACTCCAGGCTTCGTGCTCCTTCCAGACAGGCAACCGGCTGTCTAGCGTGAGACCCTTGGCTTTGCGCGATCGGGGTCGCCCCCGTCTTGCCTTTTTCTGTCCGAAACGGACCTATCGAACTATCGGTCGTTCGACGGCGATTCTTTAGGGCAGGCCCGCAGAACTGCCGGAAAATCGGGACCCTAGCGCTTGGCCGGCTTGCGCGGCGACTTGTGCCGAGACGCCGGGGGCTGGCCAGAGCGGGACTTCTTGTGCCGCGACGGCGGCTCGGGCTGGCCCAGCTCGGCGCTGGCCAGATAGTCGCGGCGATACCGCATGGCCGCCACGATCTCCCGCTCGAGGTCGGCCGCCTCCTGCAGGGACTGCAGGCCGTACTCCTCGGCGAGCTGCGCCAGGACTTGGGGCAGGGGGTCCAGCTTGCCCGTGTTCACCTTGCGGTCCATCAGGGTGGCGAGCCCGGCCTCCGTGCGGACGATGTCGCCTACCCGCACCGTCTCGACACGGTCGCCGATCGGCACGCTCAGCACGTCGTCCTCGGGATAGAACATCGCCATGGCGGTCCGCACCTGGGCGATCCGGTACGGGTCGCTCCTCTGGCCCGCGCGCTGGAACACCGCGATCAGGCCCGGATGCTCGATGATCGCCATGGCCGCCTCGAGACCGCGCCTCTCGGTGCCGTCGGCGGGGTGGACCACCGCCAGCCGGCCGTCCGGCAGCACGTCGATGCCGAACGCTCGGAAGTCCTTTTGGAAGTCGTCGGGGCTGTCGGTCTTGTACCGCAGCAGCATCGCCCCCAGCGACCCGGCGCCGGACGAC
>CALGMO010000057.1 GCA_937961665.1 uncultured Fimbriimonadaceae bacterium | reverse complement strand
CATGCCCGGCATCGAGAACTTGGCGCCGGAGCGGACCGAGACCAGGAGCGGGTTCTTGGCGTCTCCGAACTTCTTGCCCATGGCCTTCTCGACCTCGGCCAGAGCGGCCTTGACCTGATCCATCAGGCCCTCGGGGAACTTGCCGCCGAGGTCGTAGTACAGGTTGCAGGCCTCGGTCGTGATCGTGAAGCCGGGGGGGACGGGCAGGCCGATGTTGGTCATCTCGGCCAGGTTCGCGCCCTTGCCGCCCAGCAGGTCGCGCATATCCTTGTTGCCCTCGTGGAAAAGGTAAACGAGTTTCTTGCTCATCGGGATCGCATCTCCTCGCGTCGCGGCGGCGGGTCTTAGGACCCACGGACGGCGACATGGCGGCAGTGTACCTTTCCGCGGGCGTCGTCGTCCCGAAGGCGCGAGGCTGGCGGGGCGGGTTGACCGGCGGGGGTCTGCCGTGCCATACTGTCTGGCTGTCCGAGAGGTTCTCCCGATGAAGCAAGGCATCCATCCGACCCTGTACCCGGTGCTGTACGTCGACGGCGATCACGAGTGGACCGGCGTTTCGACGCTCAAGACCGGCGAGGTGCGCGAGATCGACGGGGTGCCGCACTACGTGGTCCGGTTGGAGATCAGCGCGTTCAGCCACCCGTTCTACACGGGCCAGAAGAAGCTGGTGGACACGGCCGGCCGGGTGGAGAAGTTCATGAGGCGGTACGGAGCGCAGCTCGAGGCCGCCCGCAAGAAGAAGTGAATTCATGGTTGCCTCCGAACGGGGCCCGGCGGCGGTGCCGCCGGGCCCCGTTCTTTGTGCAGGTTCTATAATGCGGGCATGACGATCCCGCGGCCCGAGATCCAGCTCCACCGCCAACCGCTCGCCGACGCCGATCCGGAGATCTTCGCTCTGATCCAGCGCGAGGAGGAGCGCCAGGAGACGCACCTCGAGCTGATCGCCAGCGAGAACGTAGCCAGCCGAGCCGTGCGGGAGGCGATGATGAGCGTCCTCACGGACAAGTACGCCGAGGGCTATCCCGGCAAGCGGTACTACGGCGGCTGCGAGGTCGTCGACGAGGTCGAGAGACTGGCCATCGATCGGGTGAAGAGGCTGTACGGCGCGCAGCACGCGAACGTGCAGCCGCACAGCGGGGCGCAGGCCAACATGGCGGCCTACTTCGCGCTGCTCCAACCCGGCGACACGCTGATGGCCATGAACCTGGCCCACGGAGGCCACCTGACGCACGGCAGCCCCGTGAACTTCAGCGGCCGGCTCTACAGCATCGTGCCGTACGGCGTCGACCCGAAGACCGAGACGATCGACTACGACGAGCTGCGGCGGCTGGCGCGCGAGCATCGCCCCAAGGTCATCGTCAGCGGCGCGACGGCCTATCCGAGGGAGTTCGACTTTGCCGAGATTCGTCGCATCGCGGACGAGGTGGGGGCCGTCCACATGGCCGACATGTCCCACTACTCCGGGCTGATCGCCGCAGGCGAGTACCCGAGCCCCATCGGCCACGCGCAGATCGTCACCTCCACCACGCACAAGAGCATCCGAGGGCCGAGAGGCGGCATGATCCTGTGCGACGAGGCGTTCGCGAAGGAGATCGACAAGTCCGTGTTCCCCGGCGTGCAGGGAGGGCCGCTGCTGCACGTGATCGCGGCCAAGGCGGTGTGCTTCCACGAGGCGCTCCAGCCGCGCTTCAAGGAGTACCAGGCGCAGATCCGGCGCAACGCGAGGGCGCTCGCCGAGGCTCTGCAGGCCGAGGGCTTCCGCATCGTGAGCGGCGGGACGGACAGCCACCTGATGCTGGTCGACCTCCGGCCGTTCGGGATCACCGGAAAGGAGGCGCAGGCGGTGCTCGACTCGGTCCGGATCACCTGCAACAAGAACGCGATCCCGTTCGACCCAGAGAAGCCGTTCGTCACCTCCGGAATCCGTCTGGGGACGCCGGCCGTGACGTCCCGCGGGATGCGCGAGCCGGAGATGTCCGCCATCGCGTCGCTCATCGCGAGGGCGCTCCGGGGACGGGGGAGCGAGTCCGAGCTGGAGGCGGTGCGGAGGGCGGTCGGAGAGCTCTGCGCCGCCCACCCGATCCACAGGGTCTGAGGCGCGGGTTCGGTCGCGCTGGCCCGGGCGTATACTGCGCCCATGCCGAACCGACTGGCCTCCGCCACCTCCCCCTATCTGCTCCAGCACGCGGACAACCCCGTGGACTGGTTTCCCTGGGGCGACGAGGCCTTCGAACGCGCCAGGGCGGAGGACAAGCCGATCTTCCTGAGCATCGGCTACGCCTCGTGCCACTGGTGCCACGTGATGGCGCACGAGGTGTTCGAGGACCGCGAGGTCGCCGACGTGCTGAACGAGCACTTCGTGAGCGTCAAGGTGGATCGCGAGGAGCGGCCGGACGTGGACGAGACCTACTTGGCCGCGCTGCAGGTCGCGGGCATTCGGGGCGGCTGGCCGATGTCGCTGTTCCTCACCCCGGACCGCAAGCCGTTCTTCGGGGCCACGTACATTCCCAAGGAGGACCGCGGCCAGTACCCGGGCTTTCTGACGATCGCGCGCCAAGTGGCCAAAGGCTGGCGGCAGCAGAGGCCGGAGTTCGAGCGTGCGGCCGAGAGGCTCTCGGAGGCCGTCGGGACGTTCCTGACTCAAGAGGCCCCGCAGGGCGAGTCGGCGCTCGGGTGGGAGACCGTGACCGACGGGCTTCAGGCGATCCTTGCGGGCGCAGACCTGGACAACGGCGGGTTCGGCGACCGACCCAAGTTCCCGCCGCACACCGCCATCGAGCTGCTGTTCGACTACGCGACGCGGAAGGGGGTCCCGGAGGATCAGGAACTCCAGAGCGCGGCCCTCGGTGTGGCCCTTCTGACGCTGGAGGCGATGGAGCTGGGCGGCATCCACGACCACGTCGGGGGCGGGTTCCACCGGTACTCGGTCGACGAGTCGTGGTTCCTGCCGCACTTCGAGAAGATGCTGTACGACAACGCCCTCCTGCTCGCCGCCTACTCGCGCGCGGCAGACATGATGGAGGGCCAAATCCCGGAGGCGGCCAAGGAGTTCCGGCGCACGGCGGACCGAACCGCCCGGTGGATGCTGCGCGAGATGCGAGCCGCCAACGGCCTGTTCCACTCGGCGATCGACGCGGACAGCGAGGGGGAGGAGGGCTGGTTCTATGTGTGGTCGGTGGAGGAGGCGAGGGAGGTTCTGGGGCCTTCTGCTCTCGCCGTCATGGCCGCGTTCGGCCTCGAGGCGAACGGCAACTACCAGGACGAGGCCACGGGCCGCACGACAGGCAAGAACATCCTGGCGCTGAGCGAACCGATCGCCTCGCAGTTCGACGAGCAGCTGGACCGGCTGCTGGAGGCCCGGAACAGGCGGCCGCGGCCCATGACCGACACCAAGTGCCTCGTCGGTTGGAACGGTCTCGCCATCCGAGGGCTCGCGAGGGCCGGGTACGTCGGAGAGGCCGCCGCAGCGGCGAATCGGCTTCTGCGGGAGTTCGACGCCAATGGTGGTCTGCCCCGGCTGATTTACGAAGACCGACCGCAGGGCGTCGGCTTCTTGGAGGACTACGCCTTCTTCGCGTGGGGGCTCGTGGCCCTGCACGAGGCCACGGGCGATCCGAGCTGGAGAGAGGCTGCCGAGCGGGTGTACAGGGCGATGACGGAGCGCTTCTGGGACGAGCGGAACGGCGGCTTCTTCGCCACCGAGGGCCGGCACGAGCCTCTCTTCGGCCGCATGAAGCCCGTGTTCGACCAGCCCATTCCCAGCGCGAACAGCGTGGCGGCGAGGCTTGGCCTCGAGCTGGGCGACGAAGAGCGCGCCGAGAGGACTCTGCGGGCGTTCCAAGGGTGGATGGAGCGAGGTCCGCAGCACTGCGAAGGCCTGCTGGATGCGCTGCTGTTGTGGCTCGCCGGCAAGTCTGCACGTCCGAGGGCCGGCTCGGAGCCGGAGGCGGCACCCTCCCGCCCGGCTCCGATCGCGGACGTCCGCGTGGAGCTAGAGCCGCGCGAGGTGAAGGCGGGCAGGGACGGCAAGGGTCGGGCGATCCTGAGAATCCACGTCCCGGAAGGGTTGCACCTCAACGGCCCGAACCCGCCGGCCCGCTGGCTGACGCCGACCGCGATTTCGGCCGAGGGCTGCCAGGTGGAGCCGGAGTGGCCCGACGCCCAAGTCGAGCGACTCGAGGGGCTCGTGGAGGTGCCGCTGGCGCTCTCGGTACCGTCGCTGCCCGCAGAGTTTGAGATTCGGGTGACCTATCAGCCTTGCACGGAGACCGAGTGTCTCCGGCCGGCGGAGAGGCGGGTGTCCGGCGTGCTGCTGCCCTAGGTCATCGGCCTTGGGCCAGGTCTCGCTTGGAGCGGTTCCAGAGGTCGTCCCACTCCTGCGGAGTGAGCTCGACCAAGGGCTTGCCGGCTCGGCGCTCCATCTCTTGGAACCGAGCCGTGAAGCGGTCCAGCATCTGGCGCAGGGCGTTCTCCGGATCGACGCCGACCCATCGGGCGATGTTGACGACCGTGAACAGGAGGTCCCCCACTTCTGCGGCGATCTGCCCCTCCAGGCCGGAGGCGACGGCCTCGCGAAGTTCCCGCTCTTCCTCCCGGAGCTTGTCGAAGACGGACTCCAGGTTCGGCCATTCGAAGCCCACGCGGGCGGCGCGCTTGCTGACCTCGTGGGCTCTCAGGAGGGCGGCCATGGCCTTTGGAACTCCGGCGAGAATCGACTCCGGAGCGCCGCCCTTCTCGCGCTGCTTGATGCTGTCCCAGTTGCGGAGCACCTCTTCGGCGTCGGCCACCTCGCGGTCGCCGAAAACGTGGGGGTGCCGGCGCACGAGCTTGTCCACGAGGCCGTTCGCCACGTCGTGGATGTCGAACCGCCCCTGGAGCTTCTCCATCTGCGCGTGCATGATCGGCTGCATGAGCAGGTCTCCCAGCTCCTCGCGCAGCTTGTCCCAGTCCTCTGCGTCGATGGCCTCGATCACCTCGTAGGCCTCCTCCAGCAGGTGGCGGCGCAGGGAGGCGTGGGTCTGTTGCTGGTCCCAAGGACAGCCTCCCGGCCCGAGCAGCCGATCGACGACCCACACGGCGTCCTCCAGCGGGCTTCGGCCGGGTGCGGGGAGCACTACGGTCGCGCCGTCGGGAACGGAGTCGCCGACCGCCTCGATCCGTAGGCCCTGCCGGCGCAAGGCTTCGAGGGAGCGATCGGGCTGACCGAGCCAGCACAGAGAAGCGGCCGCCCGCAACTCGCCCCAGAGGTCTTCGGGCCACTCCTCGGGAGCCGGCGAGGGCAGACGCAGGAACCGGACCATCAGGGCTTGGCCCCCTGGCCCTTGGAGGTCTCCTGGGCGAGGTAGGTCCCGACCATTCGATCGTACAGCTGCGAGAACTCCGGATTCTTGATGTCGATCTTCGACTTGGCGCGGAGATCGGCCATCTCCTTCTGCACGTTGTTGCGCACGTTGCCGCGATCGAGCATGAGTCGCCTGCGGATGTCGGCTTTGAGCTTGTCGTCCAGGGGCAGAACCTGCTCCGGAAGGACGTCTTCCAGCAGGAACTTGGCGTGGCGCTCGCCGTTCACGATCCAGTCGGTGGTCTGCCCGATGCGGGTGTTCGACACGGCGTTGCGCACCGTCTCGTTGAGGCGGGAGGCCTGCACGGCGCCCACCAGGCCGCCCTCGACCTTCGTGAGGTCGAGGCTCCACTGCTTGGCGACTTCGGCGAACGGCTTGCCGGCCTTCAGCTCCTCTTCCACCTTCTGCCTGGTCGCGGCGTCCACGACGATCACACGCAGCTTGTAGCGCTTCTCCAGAGAGAACATCGAAGGGTTCTTCTTGTAGAAGTCTTGGACCTCCTGGTCCGTGATCGTGATGCCGAAGGTCTTCAGCTTGAAGCCGGCGAGGTTCACCCTCACGTCGTAGAGAAGCTCCGGCAGGGTACGGCCGGACGCAGTCCATCGTTGGACGAGGTTGGGGTCCTCTTTCTTCAGTCGCTCGAACTCCGCCTGGACCTCGGAGTCGGTCGGAAGGCAGCCCTTGTTCTTGGCCAGCTGCAGCACGAGCCGCTCGGTGATCAGCTGCTCGAGGGTCAGAAAGCCCGGTGGGAGTTCGGCGAACCGGTCGCCGATGCGCTTGCCCACGCCCGGCAGAAACTCCATGCGCTGGTAGTACTCGGCCGCTTTGATCTCCTCGCCGTTCACCACGGCCACCACCCGGTTGGGGTCGAGCTGCGCCGCGCCGAGGCACGCCGAGAGGAAAACGATGAACGCTGCGAACTTCCTGAACACGGACCCTCCAGAGCCAAACCGGCTCATTGGCAAGAGACGATCCACGAGGCGATTAGTTGCGCAGCGGTCGGCCGGTGGCGAGGAGCGCACGGATCCTCGCCTGGGTGAGGGCCAGCCCGATGGCGTCCACGAACGCCGCTCGCTGGCGCGCCAAGCCATCCTCGATCGAGGCGGACTGGCCCCAAGCCGACTTGATCGTCTGCGCGACCCGAGCGTCGTGTGCCGTCGCCTCCGGCGAGGATCGGAACTCGGAGAGCGCCTGGGCGAGGAACCTCTCGCCCTCGCTCAGGGGCCGGGCTGCGGGAGGCTCCGGGTCGGCGGCGTCGCGGACGGCCTCCAAGAGTCGATCGGGGTTGACCGCGAGGATGTCGGTGGAGCGGAGCAGGCCGAGCTCTGAGGCAAGGACCGCGTTCCAGGGCGCCTCGCCTCCGAACACCGCGCGACAGAGGCGCACGAGCTTGGCCCCTCCGCAGTGCAGGGCGTTTTGGGCCAACAGCAGCGGCCCGAGTCCGGTCGGCGGGAGTCCGAGCCGAACGTCAGGGAAGCCGATCGCGGCGCCTCGGAACACGACGGCGAGGGGCGCGGAGAGCGCCACCGAGAGCCCAGCCCCGAGGCACGGCTCCCCGATCAGACTGGCTCGCACCTTGCGATATACCAGCAGGCAGAGGCGATCGAAGGCCTCGAGTTCGGCGGCGACGCGACCGACGTCTCCGGCCGAGCGCAGTTGCAGCGGTCGCCCCAAGTCTAGTTGGGTCGGCCATCCGTCGGGGGCCGCGAGGAGCGCGCTCCGGTCGGGCAGCTCGGCCAGCGCGTCCGCCAGTCCGAGCACCGTGTCCCGGTCCATCCTGCCCTGTGGTGGCGCGTTGAGGCAGAGCACGGTGGCGGACGAGCCTTGGCGCACGGTCAGGGCAGGCAGCTCCTCGATGATCGCGAGTTCCCGCACGGGTTCGCACCCCTCGGGCCGGACGATCGCCGCCCAGGAACCACCGAAGACCCGCGTCTTCCCCGGGCCGTGATAGGGGGCTTCCGGGGCATCGTTCGGAGCAAGGAACGCCTGGGCGAGCTTCAGCGGCCCGATGCGCCACCCGAAGCCGTCCTCCAGCGCGGAGTCCAGCTCCCAGGCGGTGCGGGACGACTGGTCGCGCCACCGGACCGCCAGTCTGGCTACGGCCGTCACCCAGAGGCGGGCGAACTCTCCCTCGGGCGTGCGCTCCGACGCAACGGCGCGGATGTGCTCGAGCGAGGGTGGCTCGGCGTCGGCCGGGCCGGCCTCCTCGGCGGGCTCGCGGTAGGCACAGGTGACGAGGTCCAAGGGCATGGTCTCCCGCGGGGCTTCCGTTCGGTAGAACCCTCGGCCTGCGGCGGCCCCGGTCCAACCCCGTTCGACCAGCGTGGCCAGAGGCCTGGGCGTGGGGATGTCCCAGTCGTCGAGGCCCTCGGAAAGCAGGGAGGCCAGCTGGAGGAGGCGGTCCAGGCCGAAGCGGTCCATGTCCGTGAACAGGCCATCGCGGGCCAGGCCGAGACGCAGGGTTAGGCGGTCCGCCGATCCGACGGGCAGCTGCAGGCGCTCGGCGATCGACACGGCCTGGAGGGCGGACGCCACCCAGACGGACCATCCTCCGGAGCCGGCCGCGTCGGGGTACCACGCCACGCGCTTTCCCAGCGCCCGGTCCCAGAGGTCGGCCACGCGCCTGCGCTCGTCGGCGAGCGCACCCTCGGGCGCGACCAAGCCGACGAGACGCGTTCGCAGAGCGTCCGGGTAGAGCCTCAGGCCGAACGTTCGACGGACGAGCGCCTCGCCCCCGCCGAGCCGGACGACCGAGGAGAGCTTGGCCGCCGGCAGATGGACGAGGATCGTCTGCCGGGCCCCCAGACGCGTCTGCACGGACAGAAACTGCACGGCGAGGGTCTCCGGGGGGCCGTCATGGCACCCGAGGACCCAGTCGGCCCCGGGAAGCCACTCGAGGAACTCGGGCCAGGCTACGCACCGCACCTTGGCGGCGAGCGATGGGGTGTAGAGGAGCGGATGCCGGCGGTTGCGGAGGAGGCGTTCGGCCTCTGCCGGGTCGCCCGGGTGCGGAACGCCCCAGAGGACCTCGAATCCGCAGTTGGCGGCCCAAGCCGCCCACTCCGGAGCCGAGCGGCCCGACCCGAACACCGACAGCGTGCACGACGACCCCATCGAAAGCCCTCAAGGACAGGACGTTCGGCCGGACGGATCGGCACGCGGCGAGGCCAGGGACGTTGACGCTCGAATCGGGTGGGAGCTATACTTGTGGCTTGACCAAGGCACACTCAGATCCGCGCAGAGGTGAACGACCATAAGAAGGTTTTCGAGAAACGTCCGGCCTGATCCAGGGCCGCCTGTCAACGAGCGTTGCCTCCGGTACAGAGAGTTGCGCGTGATTGGGAGCGACGGGTCTCAGTTGGGCGTGATGCCCAGCAGGCAGGCCCTGAACCTGGCCAAGGACGAAGGCCTGGACCTGGTGATGGTCGCCCCGAACGCCGATCCCCCCGTCTGCCGGATCATCGACCACGGGAAGTTCAAGTACGACCAGGAGAAGCGGGAGCGCGAGAGCAAGCGCAAGCAGCAGGACGTAAAGGGTATAAAGATCAGTCCGCGGATCGCGGACCACGACCTGGAGCACCTGCTGAAGAAGGCCGACGAGTTCCTCCGCGACGGCGACAAGGTCAAGGTCGTCTGTCGGTTCCGGGCGAGGGAGATCACCCACCCGGAGATCGGTCAGAAGCGGATGGAGAAGATGGCCCAGGCGTTGGCGGAGATCGCCGTCGTCGAGCGGCCGCCCACGATGGACGGCAAGATGATGGTGATGGTGCTCGCGCCGAAGCCGCAATCGGGAAAGAAACATGCCAAAGCTGAAAACCAACAAGACGGCAGCAAAGCGGTTCAAGATCACGGGGAGCGGCAAGATCACTCGCCGGAAGTCCCATAACAACCACATGTTCCTGCACAAGAGCGCTTCGCAGAAGCGGCGCCTGGAGCAGGAGCCTGAGTTGTTCAAGGGCGAGAAGAAGCGGGTCCGCCGCCTTCTCGGCATCTGAACCGAAGCGGAGCAACCTACCGTAACCGCCCCGAGGGGCTGGGAACCGGTCGCACCACAAAAAGGAGCAAACCATGGCAAGAGTCAAGCGTGGCCTGATGCGCCACAAGCGGCACAAGAAGATCATCGAGCGCGCATCCGGCTATTGGGGCCGGAAGAAGAACGTCTTCAAGCGCGCGAACGAGCAGGTGATGAAGTCCGGGCAGTACGCCTTTCGGGACCGCCGCGCCCGAAAGCGGGACTTCCGCCGACTGTGGATCGCCAGAATCTCGGCTGCCTGCGCCGAGTGCGGAGTGAAGTACAGCCAGCTGATCCACGCGCTGCAGGAGAAGGGCATCGAGGTCAACCGGAAGATGCTCTCCGAGCTGGCCATCCACGACATGCCCGCGTTCAAGGCGCTCGTGGAGCACGCGGTCGGCTCCCAGCCGGCCTAGGACCGACGGTCCCAACGAGCCCCGCAGTTCCAGCCCCGCGCCGCTTCTCGGTCGGCGCGGGGCTTTCGCCTGTGCTAAGCTGGCTCTAGCCCGCCAAGGTGTAGCCGCATGCTGTCCTCTCTCCTTCTCGCCGCCGCTTTGGCCGCGACCCCCGCGGTCCAGCCCGTCTCCCTGAACCGCGTGTTCTCCAAGGGCGAACGCAACCAGTACGAGGTGAAGGCGCACCTGGTGGAGGAAACGAGGGCCGGCGGCCTGCAGACGTTCGTGCCGAGCGATCTGGACATCGCCTACCGCTTCGAGTACGCCGTCTCGGAGCTCAAGCAGGACGGCATCGCGGTGCTGCGCTACCTGCGGCCGACGATGACGATCACCGAGGGCGAGACCGTCGACTCTGCGCCGAAGACGAAAGTCGAGAAGATCGATCTGGACGCGACGATCACCGTGTCTCCGATCAACGAGCTGCTCAACATCGTGGAGAACAAGAAGTCGGGCCTGAAGAAGACGGTGGCCCGACGGCAGCTCACCGAGATCCTCGACGCGTTCGTGTCCGGCCTGGGCCAGATGGTGCTTTTCATCGGCTCGATCGACAGCAGCCTGGACTTCGCGCCGAAGCTGCCTTTCGACGAGGTCGCTCCCGGCGACACGTGGAGGCGGACCGCGGGCTACTCGCCGCAAAGGCTGGCGGGCCAGGAGGGCAAGAGCGCCGTGCAGCGCCTGGACTACACCTATCGGTACGACGGCGTGGTGGAGACCGGCGGACGGAAGGTGCACCGCGTCACGGCCGAGCTCACCGTGGATACGGACCTGGCCGAGTTCCTTCACCAGATCAGTGGCAGAAAGCCGGAGCAGACCGGGCTCAAGGCGATCCCTTTCAAGCTACAATCGAAGATGGAGTTCGACTTGGACCTGGCCACGCGCAAGACGCTCCGCGCGCTCGCGACGAGCCAGGGTCAAGCCCAGGTTCTGACCACCCGGCGGACCGAGCCGGTGCTGGAGCAGAAGATGCGCGGCAGGACGCTCCTGCGGCTCCTGCCGGCCAAATGAGAGCCCAGGACGGGCGAAGAGGGATGGAGGTAGGCCAAGGATGGCACGAAGGACGGGCGGATGGGCGCTCGCGTTGGCGCCCGTGCGGGATCGGGCGGCGTTGCCGCAGGTCCGCAGAGGGATCCTCGTCGGCGTAGGGTTCCTGGTGGTCGCGGCCGTCGCCGCCGCGGTGGCGCCGAGTCTGCTGGCAGAGGCGGCCTGGGTGGCGGCCGGGTGCGCCTGCGCGGCTCCGTGGTGCCTGAGAGGGACGGGGCGGTCGCCGGCCCCGATCGTCGTGGGGGGCGGGGCTGCCGCCGCGTGGGTCGCTTGGAGCTGGCCCGCGAGCCCGTGGCTGCTGGCGATCGCTTGCGGCCTGATCGGGGCGCTCGGATGGGGGCTCGAGGCGTCTCGCCGGCGCACGGACCTCGACGAGAGGCTCTTCGAGGACCTCGGTTCGCTGCTCAGCGCGGCACACCCCTACACGCACGGCCATTCGAGGCGCGTCGCGGAGCTGGCCCAGCGCATCGGCAAGCGGATGGGGCTGAAGCGCGCCGAACTTCGAGCGTTGCGCCGGGCGGGGTTGCTCCACGATTTGGGGAAGCTGGCCCTCACCCGGCGGGTGCTCGACAAGCCCGGAGGCCTCTCGGAGGCCGAGAGGGACGAGGTGCGCAGGCACCCGCTGATCGGGGCCGCGGTCGCCGGGGCGGCCGAGCCGTTCCGCGGCGTCGCCCGCTGGGTTCGCCACCATCACGAGCGGCCGGACGGGGCCGGCTATCCGGAGGGCCTGCGGGGGGAGGAGATCCCCTTGGTCTGTAGGGTCTTGGCCGTCGCGGATGCGTTCGACGCGATGACCGGCGGCAGCGGCGGCTCCGAGAGGTCGTACCGTGCAGCGATGAGTCCGGAGGCGGCCTTGGGCGAGCTTCGCCGCAACTCCGGCTCGCAGTTCGACGAACGGGTTGTGAGCGCGCTGGCGGAGGTCTTCGATGAGCTTGACTAGCCCGATCGAGACGACCCTCGCCGGCGCGGTGGCGGCCATCGCTTGTCTTCTTCTGGGGCGGTGGTTCGAGAGGTGCGTGACTCCGGCGGTGCTGCGGGCACGGCTGCGCGGAGCCTCGCCAGCGTTCGCCCAGGCTGCCCTGTCCCGCGTGCCCGAACTCGGCGAAGCCCGCGAGGAGGCCGCGCGGGTGTTGCGAGGGCTCGCGACCGAGCTGGGCAGGGGAGCATCGGGTGCGGAGCGCATGCGCTGCGCCTTGGACCTGTTCTGGACCGGGCTGTCCGTCTGGGGGGACGACGAGCTGCTGCGGTGGAGGCGCTCGTTGGCCGTCGCCTCGCCCAGAGAGGCTTGGGGCCCCGTGGCCGCGGCCAGCTGGAAGGTGCTCGCGGACGATGGTCCCTACGCTCCGTACCGGAGGACGATGCGCAGCCTCGCCGACTCTTGGCTGTTCGGCGCCGCGCCAAGCGGGGACGCGGGCTTCCTGCGGCTCGCGCTCGACTTCGCCCTGCTCAAGGAGCAGATGGGCGAGTTGGAGGCCTACAACGTCCTGAGGAGAGCGGGCTCCACGACCGTCCATCCCGCCTTGGTGCGGGCTTTGGGCAGAATGGTGACCGATGCCGCCGTCCGGAGGAGCCATGGAGGAGAGACGGGAGCAGCCGTCGGCGCGGAGGGTTGAAGAGGCCTCTCGCAGGGCTTGGATCGAGCCGGCGTTGGTGCTGGCTCTGGCCCTGCTGATCCGCCTTCTGGGAATCGGCTGGGGGTTGCAGAACGAGCTGCACTTCGTGAGCTACCACCCGGATGAGCCGGTCACTTGGGGCTACTCGCAGCAGATCGAGCCGGCGAAGCTCGATTTCGACCCGGACTTCTACAACTACCCGACGCTGTACCTGACGCTGCTCCGGGTGGCGAGCGACATGGTTGCCGCCTACGCTCCCACGCCGGACACGCCCGAGGGCTACTGGGAGTACGTCAGCCGGTGCCACCTGGCGGGTCGCTGGCTCTCGGCCGCATCGGGCGCAGGCTGCGCCGTGGTGGCTTTCCTCCTCTTGCGTAGGCGCTCAGGCCGCTTTGCGGCTTGGATCGGGGCGGGGGTCGTCGCCCTGGCGCCGGGCCACCTGATGCACAGCCGCTTCCAGTCCGTGGACGTGATGGCGGCCTTCTGGGTCGCTCTGGCGCTGCTGCTCGCGGACCGTTTGGACGGCTCGCCCCGGCCTTTGCGCACCGCAGCGTGGGCGGGCGTCGCGGTGGGGCTGGCGGCCGGCACGAAGTACACCGGGGCGTTGGCTCTGGCGGCGGTTTGGGCCGGCGCATGGCTCTGGCTGCCTCGGGAGATGCGGTGGCGGGCTTGGGCCGCCTCGGGCGCCTGCGCGGCGGCGGTTTTCGTGGCCACGACGCCGGGATGCATCGTCAACTGGGAGGCGTTTCGGCGCGACTTCGCGTACGAGCTCAGCCATTCGGCGTCCGGCCATGGGCTCGTGTTCGTGGGGTACCCCTCCGGCTTCGTGACGCACCTGATGAACCTCGCCGCCGGCATGGGGCCTCTGCTCGCGGTGCTCGGGGTCGCCAGCTTGGCGCTGTTGCTCCGCGAGCGCCTGCGGTGGTTCTATCCTATCGCTCTGTTCGCGGTCCTGCACTACGTGGCGATCGGGCGCGCCGAGGTCATGTTCTTCCGCTACACGCTCCCGCTGTTCGTTCCGCTGGCGGTGGCCATCGGGGCATGGGCTGGAGAGCGGCACCTGAGGCCGGGCCGGTTCGGCCGGGCGTGGGCGGCCCTGGCCCTGTTGGCGATCGGGGGAGTGGACGGAGGGGGGGCGGCCGCGGGCGCGCGCGTGACCGCATGGATGCTGATGGAGGATCCTCGCGACCAGGCCGCGCGGTTCCTGAAGGGCTCGTCCCAGGTGGAGACGGTCGGCTTGGTGTCCGACCCGTGGTTCTACACGCCGCCGCTGTACCCCGAGTCGGGTCTGGGGCCCTGGGCGCCCCTGCGCGCCCGGTTGGAGGCGATGGCCGGGGCGGAGAGGCCCCGCGTTCTGCGGTATCTTCCCGCGGACCCCGAGGAGAGGAAGGACTGGGACATCCGGCTGCTGGAGGAGCTCCGGCCGGACGCCGTGGTGTTCTCCAGCTTCGAGGCGTTCGACGCGTTCCGTCTGCGCCAGCCCGACGCGATGCGCTTCTACGATCGGCTGCAGCGGGACTATCGGCTGGAGCGAATGTTCGGCGGACCCGCCAGCCGGGTGCACGACTTGGCCTACGTTCGGCCGGAGGTGTTCGTGTGGCTGCGCAAGGACCGGTGACCGACGAACGGGTTGCGTGGTTCTTGGACTATCTGGCGGTCGACCGGGGAGCGAGCCGCCACACGGTCGCGAGCTACGCCAGGGACTTGATCCAGGCTCACGAGTTCTTCCGAAGCCACGGCGCCGCCGATTGGTCGCAGGTGGACGCGGTGGCGGTCTCGCGCTACCAGGCTTGGCTCGGCGAGCGGGTGGTGGCCTCGACCGCCCAGCGCAAGATGAGCGCACTCCGCTCGTTCCTGAAGTTCCTCAAGCGCGAGCGGGCGGGCTTCGACGGCGACCTGCCTTCCACGGGCGGATACAAGAGGCCCAAGAGGCTGCCCAAGGCTCTGGATAGCGGCGCTCTCGAGGCGCTACTGGGCGGAATCGACGCAGCCCGGCCCGACGGGCTTCGGGACCGGGCGATGTTCGAGACGATCTACGGGTGCGGCCTGCGGGTCTCCGAGTGCGTGGGCCTGAACGTGGGGGACTGGGATCCGCAGGGTGGCGTCCTCCGTGTGCTCGGCAAGCGTTCCAAGACCCGCGTTGTGCCCGTGCCCCGGGGAACGGCGGAGTGGATCGCGCGCTACCTCTCGGCGGCGCGGCCCCAGCTGGTCCGCAGGCCCACCGAGGCGCTGTTCGTCTCGGCCCGCGGCGGGCGGCTCTGTCGGCAGACGGTGTACGATCGGCTGGAGCATTGGGCCCAGGCGTGCGGCCTGAGCGGGAAGATCGGCCCTCACGTTCTTCGCCACACGTACGCCGTCCACCTGCTCAAAGGGGGTGCGGATCTGCGGTCGGTGCAGGAGCTGCTGGGCCACGAGTCGATCGCGACCACCCAGGTGTACACCCAACTGGACCTCGAGGAGGTCAGAAGGAAGTACCTTCGGGCTCACCCGAGGGGATAGGCGGTCCGGGGAGATCGGCGTTCGGGAGCGCGTCCAGCTCCCAGCCGGACCTTTCTCCCGCGGCCAGCCGCAGGCTGGCGGCCAGCCCGATCATCGCCGCGTTGTCCGTGCAGAGCTCCGGCGGGGGAACGAACAGCTCGATTCCACGGCGACTGGCGAGCGCCGAAAGACGCTCTCGCAGCGCGCGGTTGGCCGCCACCCCGCCGACCACGGAGAGCGCCCGCGCGCCCAGGTCCTCCGCGGCCCGCACCGCCCGCTCGGCGAGAACGGAGACGATGGCCTCCTGCAGGCTGGCCGCCGCGTCGGCCACGCAGATCGCGGAGCCTTCTCGCTGGACCAAGCGCAGCACCGCCGTCTTTAGGCCGGAGAAGGAGAAGTCGGTGGTGTCCCCCGACAGTCCGCGCGGCAACGGATACCGATGCGGGTCGCCCGAGGCGGCGGCCTCTTGGATCGCTCTGCCACCGGGGTAGCCCAAGCCGAGCAGGCGCGCGCCCTTGTCGAACGCCTCCCCGGCGGCGTCGTCCAAGGTCTGACCGATCAGACGGTAGGAGAACGGCTCGGCGACCAGCACGAGCTCGGTGTGTCCGCCCGACACCACTAGACAGAGGTGGGGAAAGGGAGGGGGAGCGGGGCACCCGAGGGTGGACAGGATGTGCCCCTCGAGATGGTGCACGCCGACGAACGGCAGACGGAGCGCGAACGCCACACCCTTGGCGTAGGTGAGGCCGACGCTGAGCGCGCCGACCAGCCCCGGCCGGTTGGTGGCCGCCACGGCGGTCAGGTCGCGGGTGCCCAGGCCCGCGTCCTCGAGAGCGCGGTCCACCACCGGCACGATGGCTTCGATGTGCGCCCTGGCGGCCGCCTCGGGCACCACTCCACCCCACTGCGCGTGGAGATCCACCTGGGAGGCGACGACGTTCGAGAGGACCCGGCGGCCGACCAGCACCGAGGCGGAGGTCTCGTCGCAGCTGGACTCGATCGCCAGCAACGGGCCATCCCAGAACCGGAGCGGAGAGATCACGTCTTCCACGGCGTCAGGTCGTAGAGCCACAGAACGAGCGCGTCCTCTTGGTTGTCGGGATAGTAGCGCCTGCGCCTCGCCACGGTCTGATAGCCGAGGGACTCATAGAGGCGCACCGCCGGGTGGTTGGACGCCCTCACCTCGAGCGTGCTGCACACCAAGCCCCGCTGGGCAGCTCGCCGGAGCAGCTCCTCCATGATCCTTCTGCCGAAGCCCCGCCGGCGGTGCTCCGGCGCAACGGCGATGTTCGTGATATGGGCCTCATCCACCACCGCCCAGTAACCTCCGAACCCTACCGGGATGCCGCCCGAAAGCAGCACGAGGAACTCGCCCTCCGAGGAGCCGATCTCCGCTCGGAAGCTGTTCTCGGACCAGGGCGACGCGTTGGACGCCCGCTCGATCTCCACCACGGCCGGCAGCAGGGACTCGTCCAGGGAACGGAACTCCTCCCGCATCATCCTCCGAGGTACGCGGCCCGGACGCGGGCGTCGTGCAGAAGCTCCGTTCCCGTGCCGGCGATGGCGACCTCGCCCGTCTCCAGGACGTAGGCGCGGTGGGCCACCTCGAGGGCCATGTGCGCGTTCTGCTCCACCAGCAGAACCGTCGTTCCGGCCTGGTTGATCTCTCGAACGATCCGAAAGATCTCCTTGACCAGATTCGGGGCCAAGCCGAGGCTGGGCTCGTCGAGGAGCAGGAGCCGCGGGCGCGCCATGATCGCGCGACCGATGGCCAGCATCTGCTGCTCGCCGCCGCTGAGGGTTCCGGCGTTCTGCTTGAGCCGCTCGCGGATGCGGGGGAACCAGCGGCAGACCGTTTCCAGATCTTCCTGGAACGTAGAAGTCTTGCGGAACTGCGCCGCGAGGGCCAGGTTCTCCCAGACCGTCAGTTCGGTGAAGATGCGCCGCCCCTCGGGAACGTGACTGATCCCCAGCGCCACGATCCGATGGGGGGGAAGCCCGACCAACGACCGACCTTCGAAAAGAACCGAACCCGTTCGGGGACGCACCAGGCCGCTGATCGTTCGCAGGAGCGTGCTCTTGCCGGCGCCGTTGGACCCGACGATGGCGACGATCTCTCCCTGATGGACGTCGAGGTCCAGCCCCTTGAGCGCGCGGATCGCGCCGTAGGACACTTCCAAGCCTCGAATCTGGAGCATCGGGGGCACGTGCAGTTCCACCCGATCCCAAGTCGGCCACGGACCCTGATGCCTGGCTTCATAATGACCCAGTATCTCTACGGGGGAGAAATGAAGCACATCCGCTACACGCACTCGTTCGAGGTCGTCTTCGAGCTTCCCGAACCGCTCAAGCCTCTCGGGCTCCTTGCAGCGAACTTCCGCTGGACTTGGCACCATCCGACCAGGGACGTGTTCCGGGAGGCCGACCGCCAGCTTTGGGACGACGTGGGCCACAACCCGATGCAGCTGATCGCCTCGCTCTCCCCTGAGAGGATCGAGAAGCTGGCCAACGACCCGGTGTTCCTCGCTCGGCTCCGTTCGTGCGAGGCCGACCTCGACGAGTACCTCCAGAGCCGGACGTGGTTCGAGGAGCGGTACCCCGACCAGGTCGGGAAGCTCTCGGTGGCGTACTTCTGCGCGGAGTTCGGAGTGAGCGAGTGCCTGCCGATCTACTCGGGAGGCTTGGGAGTTCTGGCGGGCGACCACCTCAAGGCCGCCAGCGACCTCGGCATCCCGCTGGTCGGAGTCGGCCTGCTCTACGCACGGGGCTACTTCCGACAGTTCCTCAACCCGGACGGCTGGCAGCAGGAGATCTATCCGAACTACGACTTCCACCAGATGCCGCTGAAGCTGGTGCGAGGCCCGGACGACCAGCCCGTGCGCGTGGAGGTCGAGTTCCCCGATCGGACGGTGACCTGCCAGGTCTGGCGTGCGGACGTCGGGCGGGTGCCGATCTTCCTGCTGGACAGCAACGTGCTGGAGAACGCCCCCTCGGACCAGACCATCACCGACACGCTGTACGGCGGAGACAGCGAGATGCGCATCCGCCAGGAGATGATCCTCGGCATCGGCGGGCTGAAGGCTCTGAGGGCTCTGGGCATCCGGCCGACCGTGTGCCACATGAACGAGGGACACGCGGCGTTCATGAGCATCGAGCGCATCCGCCAGTTCATGGAGGAGAACCAGTGCGACTTCCGCACGGCGCGCCAGGTGGTGGTGAACGGCAACGTGTTCACGACGCACACCCCCGTGCCCGCGGGATTCGACTTCTTCACGCCCGACCTGCTGGAACGGTACATGGGAGCCAACATCGGTGCGGTCAAGCTCCCGTTCCCGGACTTCGTGAAGCTGGGCCGCATCGACGAGGACAACCCCGCCGAGGCGTTCAACATGGCCGTGCTCGCCATGGAGATGTCGAACCACGTGAACGGCGTCTCGAAGCTCCATGCGGCGGTCACCCGGTCCATGTTTCAGGCGAGGTGGCCGGGCTATCCCGAGGACGAGGTGCCCGTTGAGGCGATCACCAACGGCGTGCACACCTGCACCTGGGTTTGCCGGCGCATGTCCGACCTGTTCGACCGCTACTTGGAGGGCGACTGGCGGCGCAGGTGCGACGACCCGGAGATCTGGCAGGGCGTGTACCGCATTCCCGACAGCGAGCTGTGGGAGGCTCTGGAGAACCAGAGGGGAGACCTCGTCCGCTACATCCGCAAGCGGCTGCAGGTCGATCTGAAGCGGCGCAACGCGGGACGGCTGGACATCGGGCTGGTCAACAACATCCTGGACCCGCGCATCCTCACGATCGGGTTCGCCCGCCGCTTCGCCACGTACAAGCGCGGCAACCTGATGCTGCACGACCGAGAGCGCCTGAAGGAGCTCCTGTTCCACACGGAGCGTCCGATCCAGATCGTGATCGCCGGCAAGGCCCACCCCCGGGACGACGCGGGCAAGAGGATCATCCAGGAACTGGTTCACTTCATCAACCACGAGGGAGCCCGCGCGCGAATGGTCTTCCTCGAGGACTACGACATGCAGCTGGCCCGGGCGCTCGTCCAGGGCGTGGACGTGTGGCTCAACAACCCTCGGCGACCGATGGAGGCCAGCGGGACGAGCGGCATGAAGGTGCTGATGAACGGAGGCCTGAACTGCTCGGTTCTGGACGGCTGGTGGGACGAGGGCTACACCCCGGGCGTGGGTTGGGCGATCGGAGACCGCATCGACGTGCCCGACGAGGCGCAGCAGGACTGGCTCGACTCCCGATCTCTGTACCGAGCCATCGAGCAGGAGATCGCCCCGCGCTTCTATCACCGCGTCGACGGTGGCGTTCCGACGTCGTGGATGGAGATGGTCAAGCGCTCGATCGCGGAGCTGGTGCCGAGGTTCTCCACCTCGCGCATGGTTCGGGAATACACCGAGAAGTTCTACATTCCGGCCTCGGACGCTTTCCTGCGGCTGCAGGAGGACGGCTTGTCGCGGGCCAGGGCGGCTCTGGCTTGGCGAGACCGAGTCCGCTCGGCTTGGCCGAACGTGCGGATCGTGGGCGTGAGGGACACGGCGTCCGCGAACAACCCGCTCGGGGCCTCGTTCACGATCACCGTGGACGCGAACCTGGGGGCCCTGACGCCCGACGACGTGCAGGTGGAGGCCATGGTGGGACGCGTTTCCGGCGGCCGAGAGCTGACCGACGTGGTCCGCTATGCTCTGGACTTCGTGGAGAAGGACGGCCCCGTGAGCCGGTTTTGTGGCACCGTGACCTGTCATGAGCCGGGACACATGGGGTATGCGACGAGGATCGTGCCGAAGCACCCGGACGTGAACGTCCGCAGCGAGCTGCCACTGGTGTGCTGGGAACCGCGCTGACGCCCCGAGGGTATCCTTGTCCGGGGCTCCTCCGCTTGGGCGGCGGAGCCCGTTCGGGTATGGGCACTCTGAACCGGATTCTCCTCGCCTTGCTGGCCAGCGCGCTCGTCGCGCAGGGCTGGGCGCTGGACGCGCGCGCCGTTGGCGGCACCATCTACGTGAACGAGGTCCCCGTGGCGACGCTGCGGACCAGCTCGGGGGGCTCGCCTGCGGTCCGTGCGGCCCAGGCGGCGGCGAAGCTGCGCTCGTTGGGTCCGGGCGAGGTGCGGGTGGTTGCGTCCAAGCGTTCGGTGCACATCGACGTGGGCGGGCGGCAGGCGCTGCTGGTCAAGCAGGCGGAAGCCCGGGCCTCGGGTCTCTCGCCCCGCGCGTTGGCCGATCGGTGGGCCGCCAGCTTGCGGTCCGCGCTGGCCCTGCCGCCGCTGAAGGTGGAGCCGGACGTCGTTCGGATGGGTCCGGACGGCAAGGCCACGGTGCGCTTGGTCGGCTCCAAAGCCAGAACCGCGGCTCTCTTGGGCGACAACCTGCCGGCGAGCGTGGCCCGCGTCCCGGGCGCGCTGACGCTGAAGGCCAGGTCGGTTGGTGCCGGAACGCTCCAGATCGTGTCCGGCGCGGAGTCCGTCACCGTGAGCGTGGAGGTGTTGCCGTACGCCGCCGCGTTCCCTCAGCGCCTGACGGCATGGGTCTCCGGCGCCCCGGCGTCGCCGGAGGTGGTTCGCGGCGCGGTCGAGGGTGCGCTCCGGAAGCGCCTGGCGACCCAGCCGGGAGCCCGCGTCACTTGGGAGCCGTTCCAAGCCCCCAGCGTCCCCTCGTCTGGGAGAACCTTGGCGAGGGTGAAGGTTTCGGCGTGGGCGCCGAACGCCGTGGAGTCCTCCGGGTTCGCCGAGGTGGAGGTCGTCAACCTAGGTCTCGGCGTGCTTCGGGAGGCCGAGCTCTGGTACTGCAACGACCCGGAGAACCTCGCCGCTCCGGGATCGCTGTTCCAGGACGAGCTCCGCGTTGGCAAGCCGGTGCGGCTGCTGTTCCATCACGTGAACCAGTCCCCGATCCCGCTGGTGCTGGAGGTCGCGCTCGAGAACGACTCCGACCAAGAGGCTCGTCTCGCGATCGTCCCGGGCGACAGCAAGCCGGACCCCAACCCCGTTCTGGCGGGTCTGCGGGCGGGAGACGAGTTCTTCCGCAACTGGCTCACCGGCTCGGCGGAGGTGGTCGTGGTCCCTGCCCGGAGCCGGGTGGCCTTGGCGCTTCGAAGGCTCGCCCCGCGCGAGACGGCCAGCGGCTTGCAGGCGCTGCTGCTCCTGTCCGGCGGCCCCGGCTCCCTCCGACTCGCGGCGTCGGCGCGCCTGCCGGGCGAGTACGACGGCCTGGCGGCCTCTTGGTCGGAGGCTCCTTGGCGGACGCTTCCGCCCATGAGGCTCGTCGGCGAGGGGATGCGGGCGGTCCGGGGCCCGAGGCACGCCTACCCAAGCCCGTTTCGGAGGGAAGAGGTGGTGTACAGCACCGGAGGCCGGCACGCCTTCGTCAGGATCGGCCAGAAGGCCATCGACCGCGCGGACGGCCAAGGGGCTCTTGCGGGCAACTTCGGCGTGGTGTACCGTATCCAGGCCGAGGCCCGGAACGAGGAGCAGCTGGCGAAGGAGGTCGAGGTGGTGTTCGAGGCGAGCGCGGGCTACAGCGGGGCGGTGTTCGTGGTGGACGGGAAGTACGTGCGCACGCCCCTGCTGCAACCCAAGCAGGAGTACCGTCTCGCGAGGGCGCGCGTCGGACCTCGCCAGAGCAGGAAGTTCGAGATCTGGACGATCCCGCTCTCTGGAAGCAGCTACCCTGCGACGTTGGTGGTGCGCGAAGTGGATCGCTTGTCGGCGGGGAGGTGAGGAGATGAGGCCGGAGTACGAGAGGATCGCAGATCTGTTCGGCTTCGTTCTGCCGGAGGGTCCCAAGGGAGGCGAAGCCGGGCGGAAGCTGCCCGCGGAGGGCAGGGATGCGGCGGAGAGCGCCGAGATCGCCGCGAGCTTTCTGAAGGAAGGGAACGTGGCCGAGGCGGTTCGCCACTACCGACGCGCCATCGAGCAACGGGGTGCGGAGGATCCGGCGCTCCTGATGGACCTGGGCGCCGCCCACGAGTTCGGAGACCAGCTTCCGGCGGCCGTGGAGCAGTATCTCAAGGCCCTCGCCGACGATCAGACCGCCACCGAGGCGAGGCTCGGGCTCTCCTCGGTGCTGAGGCAGGAGGGCAGGTTCCGCGAGGCGATCTCCGGCCTGGAGGAGGCCTTGGAGGCCCATCCCGAGGATCCGTTCCTCTGGGCCAAGCTGGCGGAGATGCTGAGGGAGGCGGGCTGGCCGAAGCGCTCGCTCCAAGCCATCCAGCGGGCGGTCACCCTGAAGCCCGAGGAGGCCTACTTCCACTATTGGGCGGGGGACCTTCTGCTGGCGATGGAGCGCTACGACGAGGCGCTGCGGTCGCTTCGCGCTGCGGTGGAGCTCTCGCCCGGCGACGACCATTACCTCCTCCTCAGCGGGGTCGCCTTCTGGAGGCTGGGCCGCCACGGGGACGCGGTGAAGGCCGTGGACCTCGCCGGCCAATTGGATCCGGATGAGCCGGCGTACGGCGTCCTGCTCGCCATCCTCCGCGTCGAGGCGGAGCTGCAGCCGCAATCCCCCGGTGGGAAGCAGTCGGCGGCGGACTTGGACGAATACGCCCGGGACAAGGTGCGCCGCTGGCTGAGGATGTTCGGCGTGCCGGCCGATCGGATCGACCGCTGAGGCGCTACAGCGCCGACTGCAGGCCCTTCTGCGCCAGCTCGATCGCCCGCATGCAGGCCTTGGCCTTGTTGCGGCACTCCTCCGCCTCCCGCTCTGGCACGCTGTCGAACACGATGCCGGCGCCGGCCTGGACGTAGGCCGTGTGCTCCTTGAGCAGGATGGTTCGGATTGCGATGCACAGGTCCATGTCGCCGTTCGAGCCGAAGTAGCCGACGGCTCCCGCGTACAGGCCGCGGCGGGTCGGCTCGAACTCGTCGATGATCTCCATCGCCCGCACCTTGGGTGCGCCGCTGACCGTGCCCGCCGGGAACGTGGCGCGCACCAGGTCGTAGGCGTTCCTGCCAGGGGCCAGGCGGCCCGAGACGGAACTCACGATGTGCATCACGTGCGAGTAGCGCTCCACCGTCATGAGCTCGTCGACCCGGACGGAGCCGTATTCGCAGACGCGGCCAAGATCGTTGCGGCCGAGGTCGACGAGCATCACGTGCTCCGCGCGCTCCTTCTCGTCGGCGAGCAGCTCGCGCTCCAACTGGGCGTCTTCCTCCGGGGTTTCCCCTCTTTGGCGGGTGCCCGCGATCGGCCGGACCTTCGCCACGCCGTGCTCCAAGCCGACCAGCAGCTCCGGCGAGGCGCCGATGACGTCGTACTCGCCGTAGCGGAGAAGGAACATGTAGGGAGACGGGTTCAGCGAGCGCAGAGCGCGGTAGATGGTCAGCGGGTGGGCCTCCGTCTGCGTCTGGAACCGCTGGCTGAGCACCATCTGGACGCCGTCGCCCGCGGCGATCAGCTCCACGACGCGCCGGACCGCATCCTCGTACTCGCCCTCCGCCATGTTGCAGGCGACGGGATGGGCGTCGAAGCGACCCATTGGCAGGGGCGGCAGAGGCCTGCGGAGGCGCGCGACGATCCGCTCGATCTCGGCCGCGGCTTGCTCGTAGGCCCTGGAGGTGCCGTCGGCCAGCACGACCACGCGGATGAGGTTCTTGGCGTGGTCGAACACGACGGCGCTGTCCACAAGCATCATGGCCATGTCGTCGCACTGAAGGTCGTCGAAAGGGGTGTCGGGAAGCCGCTCGAGGAAGCGGACGAAATCGTACGCGAGCAGGCCGACGGCCCCGCCGACGAACCTCGGCATCCCCGGCTCGTCGGTCACTGGGGCGGCGTCGAGCTCCCGCTGCAGAAGGTGCAACGGGTCCTCGCCCGGACCGAGTGTGCCCCGGGTCTCCCCGGTGTGCGTGATGCGCCGAACCGTCTGTCCCTTGGTGCGCAGGACCAACCGGGGCCGCACGCCGATCATGCTGTAGCGCGCAAGCTGCTCCCCTCCGGTGACGCTCTCCAAGAGGAAGCTGTGCGGTTCGTCGTGGGCGAGCTTCCAGTAGGCCGACAGAGGAGTCTCCATGTCGGCGAGGAGGTCGGCATGCACGGGCGTGCGCCAGCCATCGCGAGCGGAGCGGAGGAAGTCTTCCCGAGAGGGAACGATCATCGTGGAGGCATTATCCCACAGCCGGGCTCTGCCGTCGGACCGGCGGCCGTGCCAAACTGGAGTCATGGGCGGCTTCCAGGTGCATCGCGGGCGGATCGCGATCTATGCCGAGGATCATGTGGACACCGACCGCATCATCCCGGCTCGCTTCCTCTCCATGGTGACTCGCTCGGGGTACGGCGAGCTGCTGTTCCACGACGTGCGGGGCGAGGGCTTCCCGCTCGACTCGCCCGAGGCCGAGGGCGCCACGGTGCTGGTCGTGGGCACGAACTTCGGGTGCGGCTCCTCGAGGGAGCACGCGGTCTGGGCCATTCAGCAGGCTGGCTTCGTGGCCGTGATCGCCCGGCGCGACCCCGATTCTCCCGGCTTCTCCGACATCTTCCGCCAGAATGCCGCCAACTGCGGCCTGTTGCTCATCGACCTCGCTCCGGAGGACCATGGCTGGCTGCTGGAGCAGGGCCAGGGCGCCGAGGTGGAGATCGACCTGCCTGCCCAAGCCGTGCGCTGCGCCGGCCGGGAGGCCCGGTTCGACATCGCTCCCGCTACGAAGGAGGCGCTTCTCCAAGGCTTGGACCTGATCGGGACCACGCTGCTGCTGGAGGATAAGATCGCGGCGTTCGAGGCGCGCCACCGGCCATGAGGGCGAGGGTCGCTTGGGCGGTTCTCGCCGCCGCACTGGCTTGCGGGTGCGCTCGCGAGCCTGCGCCGGCGACGGCCGCGGCGAAGGATGCGGCGGCCGACGCTCCGGCCGAGGCGCAAGGGCGCCGCTTCCCGCTGGAGAGCCTTGCGACGGTGGACGTTCGGGTGGGTGGCGCGAGGTTCACAGCCTGGCTGGCCGACACGCCGGAGAAGCAGCAGGAGGGTCTCATGTGGGTCTCGGAGGAGCAGCTCGGCGACCGGGCGATGCTCTTCGTGTTCCCGAACGCCGAGGAGCGCAGCTTCTGGATGAAGAACACGCCGACGCCCCTCGACATCGCATTCTTCTCGGAGGGCCGGCGGCTGCTGAACGTCGGCAAGGGGGTGCCGCACAGCTTGGAGTCGGTGCCCAGCGACGGGCCGGCCCAGTTCGTCCTCGAGGTCCGTCAGGGCACGTTCCAGAGGCTGGGCCTGAAGAAGGGAGCCAGACTGGAGTTCTAGCCGCCGTCCTTCGGTCCTTCGGGCTTCATCATCGGGAAGAGGATCACTTCCCGGAGCACGTCGGCCCCTGTGAGCACCATCGCCAGGCGGTCCATGCCGATCCCGCACCCGCCGGTGGGGGGCATGCCGCCCTCCAGCGCGAACAGGAACTCCTCGTCGTACGGGTGCGTCTCGTCCGCGCCTCCCATCCGTTGGCCCAGCTGCTGCTCGAACCGCTCCCGCTGGTCGATCGGGTCGTTGATCTCGCTGAACGCGTTGCAGACCTCTCGGCCCCGCACGTAGCCCTCGAACCTCCGGGTGAAGCCGGGCTTGTTCGGGTCCTTCTTGGCCAGCGGCGAGGTCTCCAGCGGATAGCCGACCACGAACGTCGGTTCGATGAGCGTCGGCTCCACGAACTTCTCGAGCAGCTTCTCGATGATGCCTCCGACGTGGTGCTCGTGTTCGGTAGGCAGACCGCACCGCTCCATCGCGGCCTTGGCGCTCTCCAGGCTGGCGAACTCCTCCGGCCGGACTCCCGCGTGGCGCTCGATCTCCTCCAGAAGATCGACCCTCCGCCAGGGCTTGGAGAAATCCAGCTCGTGGGTCCGACCGTCGGCCGCTTGGACCCGAAGCCGCTGGGTGCCGAACACGTCTTGGCAGACCGAGCGGAAGAGGTCCTCGACCAGAACCATCATGTCCTCGAGGTTGGCGTAGGCCTCGTAGAACTCGAGGAGCGTGAACTCGGGGTTGTGGCGGTTGCTCACGCCCTCGTTGCGGAACACGCGACCGATCTCGTAGACCTTGCGGACGTCGCCGCAGATGACCCTCTTGAGGTACAGCTCGAGGGAGATCCGCAGCTTCACCTCGACGTCGTAGGCGTTGTAGTAGGTTCGGAACGGCGTCGCGGCCGCGCCTCCCGCTTCCAGCTGCAGCACCGGGGTCTCCACCTCGAGGTAGCCGCGCGAGTCGAAGAACCGCCGGACCGCGGACACGATGCGCATCCGGTCGATCAGCATCCTGCGCGCCTCGGGGTTGCAGATCAGGTCCAGGTGGCGGTGACGGTAGCGGAGCTCGGTGTCCTGCAACCCGTACCAGCGCTCGCCGTCCTTCTCCTTGCCGAGCGGCAGCACCTGCAGGGACTTGCTGAGGGGGGTGAGCTCCCGCACGTGGATCGATTTCTCGCCGGTCTTGGTGAGGAACAGCTCTCCGACGATGCCCACATGGTCGCCGATGTCCAGCAGCTTGAACACCTCGAAGCCGGTGTCGCCTAGGTCGTCCTTGCGGAAGTAGCCTTGGATCTTCGCGTCGCCATCCGAAATGTGCGCGAAGCCCGCCTTGCCCATGAGGCGGTAGGAGACGATCCGGCCGGCGTACCGCACGGTCTGTCCCTGAAGCTCGTCGAACTTCGCCAGCAGCGTCGAGGCGTCGTGGGAGGTCTCGAAGCGCTCCACCGCGTAGGGATCCGCGCCGAGCCTGCGCAGCTCTGCGAGCTTCTGAAGCCGGATCTCTCGGATGCTGGATTCCTCTCCCATGGCGGCCTATTTTACTGGAGCGGGCGTCCCCTCGCCGGAGGTGGGGCATAATCCGGTTCGACGGAGGCTTGGGAAGGTTCGATGGGAAGGCATCTGGCGATCGATCTTGGCGCCGAGAGCGGCCGGGCGGTGGTCGGCACGCTGGAGAAGGGCCATCTCACGATGGAGGAGATCCACCGCTTCCCGAACCGCATGCTGCCCGTGCGCGGGCACCTGCACTGGGACGTGTACCGCCTGCACGAGCACATCCTGGACGCGCTGGCCAAGGCTCCCGATGACCTGGAGTCGGTCGGCATCGACACGTGGGGCGTCGACTTCGGCGTCCTCGATCGGAACGGGATGCTGCTCGGCCTGCCGTTCGCCTACCGGGACGCCAGGAACCCGGAGGCCATGGGGGCCTTCTTCGAGCGTTTCCCGAGGCAGAGGGCCTACGAGCTCACCGGAACTGAGATTCTGCCGTTCAACAGCCTCTTCCAGGTGGAGGCTCTCCGGCGCGAGGGTTCAGTGTGGCTGGAGGTCGGACGAAAGATCGCCTTCCTGCCGGAGCTGTTGACGTATCTGCTCACGGGCGTAGCGAAGACGGAGTTCACCTTCGCCTCCACGTCGCAGCTGTACGACACCCGGTCGAGGTCATGGGTCCGTGAGCTGGCCGAGGCGGTCGGCCTCGACCCCGGCCTGTTGGGCGAGGTGGTTCCCTCGGGCACGGTGGTGGGTCCGCTGGCCGACGACGTCGTGGGTGCCCTGAGGGGTCGGCTGGCTGGCGTGCCTGTCATCGCCGTCGCCTCGCACGACACGGCCTCGGCGGTCGCCGCGACTCCGGCGGAGGGCGAGGGCTGGGGCTTCATCAGCTCCGGAACCTGGTCGATCATGGGGGTGGAGACCTCCTCGGCGGTGGTGACCGAGGCGACCTACCGGGCCTGCTTCACCAACGAGGGGTCCGCGAGCGGAGGCAACCTTCTGATGAAGAACGTGATGGGCCTGTGGCTGATCCAGAGGCTCCGCGCCGGCCTCTCGGAGCCGAAGCCGAGTTACGCCGAGCTGACCGAGGCGGCTTCGCGGGCCGCTCCGTTCCGGGCGCTCGTCGATCCCGACCGACCGGCGTTCCTCAATCCGCCCGACCTTGCCGAGGCCGCCCGGACCGAGTGCGAGGCCACGGGCCAGCGCTGGCCGGAGGGCGCGGCGGACCAGGCCCGGTGCCTGCTGGAGTCCCTGGCCTTCAAGTACCGTTGGATCGCCGACCGGCTGGAAGAGGTCGGAGTCGGCAGGCCGTCGCTGCTGCACGTGATCGGCGGAGGCTCGCAGAACGCTTTGCTCTGCCAGATGACCGCCGACGCGGTGGGGGTGCCGGTGGTGGCGGGGCCGGCGGAGGCTACGGCGGCGGGGAACCTGCTGGTGCAGGCGCTGGC
>CALGMO010000056.1 GCA_937961665.1 uncultured Fimbriimonadaceae bacterium | reverse complement strand
GGCGCAGACAGTCGCCGCTAGAGTTTCTCGCTCACCTCATACAGGACCTCGTAGCTTCCCTTGTCGTCGCCGTTTCGGAACGTCAGCCTGCCGCCGAACCTTCTCTCGGGGTTGTCCGTGAGGGCGGCGAGCTCCATGGCGGTCCATCCCACCGTCTGAACGCCGAGCGGATCGGGATCCCCGCCGAACCAGGTGACGACCTTCTGCAGGAGCGGCGTCAGCGTCTTGACGAGCTCCGCCCATTTCTCCTCACCCTTGAACTTGAGGATCGCCTGCGTGACCTCGCTCACGACGCCGATCACCTCGTTCACCTTCTTCATGTCGCCGGCGTCCCACTCGAAGAGGGACGTGGCAATCGCGAGGGCTTGCCGCACCGAGCCGTTGTCCCCCTCGGGGAACACCGTCTGGTCGTCCGGGTGGTACTGATCCCAATCGTCGTCGTCCCAGTTGTAGTACTCCTTGTGGTCGCCGACGCTCTTGGCCCTTGCCACGCCGTCCCCGACGATGCACCAGGTGGTGAAGATCTCGTCGTGCCCCGACCACTCCGGGTCGCTCTCGTCCAGGCAGTGGATGTGGGTGAAGCGAACCCGATACTGAAGCGGGGCCACATCCACCACCGACCACGCCGACAGCGCACCGCCGACTGCAACCGCAAGCCGATAGCGGCCAGGCTGCATCACACGCGGCAACGAGAACGACAGCTGCGTGTCGCCGAGCACCTTGCCCATCACCGAGATGCAGTCCTTGCCACTCACCTTGACCGAGAACGGCAGCTCCTGACCGTCCATCGGGGCGAGATACACGAACGCCAGGCGATCAGCCTGCTTGGCGAAGTTGCCGCCGTTGGCGATCGCCTCCCTGCCCGGGGTGAGCGAGGTCGGAGAGAGCGAGGAGAGCATCGGCTCCGGCGGCGGAGGCGACTGGATCGGCACGGGTAGGAGCGGGCTTTCGTCGGTCAGACCACCCCTGCTGACCACGACCTTGATGCGGTACTGCCCCGGCTCGAGGTCGCCCGGCAGAACGACCTCCATCGCCGTCTCCGAACTCACTGCGGGCGAGAAACGCGACCGCTCGCCGAGCGAACCGTTCCCCATCACCTTCAGCAGCACGAGGGTGTTCTCCGCCTTGTTCGGGCTGAACTTCCATCCGTACAGCGAGATTCGTTGTCCCGCCTGATAGCCTTGGCTCGAGCGCGGGTCGATCGTCGTGATGCACGGGTGGTTGAGGCGCTCGACGAGCTCCCTGCTCAGCCGCGGTCCTCCGCGCAGCACGTTGGGGTTGACGGCAGGCCCCACCGGGTTGCCTGGTCGCACCGCTCGCAGGTACCCCTCGCGCACCCCGTTGAGCAGAGACTCGGTGAGGGGCGTCGACACGTCGCCGATGCGCAGCGAGCGCGTGCGCGCGCCCATCGGAGCCTCCACCGATCCCACATCTGCGATGAACCGGCGCAGAACCTGCCGATCGACCCCTGCGTGTCTGCGCAGAGCCGACTGAGCCAGTCGTCCGGCCGGCCCCTGGCCGTTCTCCAGACCCTCGGCGAGGGCCTGAGCGACGACGCGCAGCAGGTCCGCCGTCTCCGGGTCAGCCTTCAGGGCCTTCTGAAGACGGAGCTTCGCCTCCATCGGTGGCCTCTTGGCGGAGACCCGCCCGTCGGGGTTCTGCTTGAACTTGACTTTGGGCACCTGGCCGGCGAGCTGCGCCAAACCGGCCGCGGCCACTCCGACGAGCGCGAGGCCCAGCAACCTCCCACGCTTCATTCGCATCCTCCTTCGGTCCAGCCGCCCAGCGGCTTCCGCACCTCCATCCTACACCCTGAAGCCGCACTGAGCCAAATCTTTCTTTCCGGTTGTCCAATTCGTGCCCGAGGGAGTCGCGAGGACGGCCGGGATCGGCCAGAATCCGACGTGCCTGCGCCCGGTCGTCCACTGTCGGTAGCCATGATCCACGGCGCAGGCGGGGGAGCCTGGGAGTTCCGTCTGTGGCGCCGGGTTTTCGAAAGGGCCGGGTGGGCGGTGATCGCAGAGGACCTCCGGCCGGGACCGCAAGGGTTGGCACGCACGTCGCTGGCCGACTATCGCGCCCAGGTTCTAGAATGGCCGCGCGGGGCTCTGGCCCCCGACGCCGCGATCGGCGCGAGCATGGGGGGCTGGTTGGCGCTGCATGCGGCCGAGGCCTGGAGGGCCGAGGCTCTGGTTCTGATCAATCCAGTTCCGCCCTGCGGAGCGGCGGCCAGGTGGCAACCAGCCGGGCCGATTCCGGAGATCGTTCCGTGGTCCCGCTCCACCCTGCAAGACACGGCCCTCGCTCTTCCCGACGCCGACCCGGCCGTGGTGCGCTGGGCGGCCGCGAGATGGCGTGACGAGTCCGGGCTGGTTCTGCGGGAACTCGCGGCCGGAGCCGAGGCGCCACGACCGTCGTGTCCCACGTTGGTTGTGGTCAGCGAGCGGGACACGGATGTGCCGCCCGAGGCGTCGCTCGCGGTGGCGCGATGGTGCGGCGCCGAGACCGCCGCCATCCCCGGCGCCAGCCACGTGGGACCGCTCCTAGGCAGTTCGGCTTCCTCTTGCGCAAGGCTCGCCCTAGACTGGATTCAGAGAGCATTGGCCAGCCATGCGCGTCGAGAGCGAGATCACGAGTGAGGCGCCCCGAACGGGCATCGTGACCATGGGTTGCCGAGCGTCCAAGCTGGGCGAGATCTGGCCATGGCACGCACACGACTACGACGAGATCTGCCTGTTCTCGGACTCCCCCACCACGTTGCTCGTCGAAGGCGAGGAGCTGCGCATGCAGGAGAACTCCGTCTATGTGATGTTCGCGGGAGAGAGGCACGGATTCCGGAACGAGGGACGCAACCAGCCACGCATCTGGGCGATCCACTACCACCCCCGGGAGGGCTTCTACGAGGGCCTGCCGATCCGGGACTGGCCGCTTCGTCAGCGCATCTGGTGCCTGAACCGGGACCAATCGGCTTCGTTCCAGAGCCTTTTCTCCCGCCTGAGCGCGGAAAGCGTGAACGACCTGCCCTGCAAGTCCGAGGCTGTCGACTCTCTTCTGCGCCTGATCCTGGTGTCGCTCATCCGATGGCGCGGGCAATCGGATTCGAGCAGCTCGGTGGTCCGCCCCGACGATCCGGAGGTTCTGGCGGTGTGGCAGGCCATTCATGCGGCGCTCGCCCAGGGAGCCGGCGATCTGAGGTTCCAGGAGGAGTGTCCCAACTACGACTCGGTTCGACATAAGTTCCGCCGGACGTACGGCATTTCCCCGCGGGAGATGCTCACCCGGCTTCGCATCGAGCGGGCCAAGATCCTTCTGGCCGATCCCGGCCTTTCGATCAAGGAGGTCGGAAGCCGCCTGGGGTACCTCCACCACAACGACTTCACCCGGGCTTTCGTGCGCGAGGTCGGCGTCACGCCGTCGCACTGGCGCATCAACCAGCGCAAGTTCACCGACCCGCAGGACAACGAACTCGCGTCTTGACGAGCGGACGAATCCGTTCCGTTCCTGCTACTTTGTTTTCCGGATGGATTCCCCTCGGACCGTGGGGCTCCCCTTACACTGGAAAGCGAGTCCGTTCCGGTCTTTCGGTTCCCGACACGGACGAGGAGGTCCAATGAAACGAAAATCCGCCTTCACGCTGATCGAGCTCCTGGTGGTCATCGCCATCATCGCCATCTTGGCCGCCATTCTCTTCCCGGTTTTCGCCCAAGCGAAGGCCTCCGCGAAGAAGGCCGCCCGCATCTCGGACATGAAGCAGATGGCCATCGGCTTCAAGATCTACGCCGCCGACTACGACGACACGACCGTCCGCGCGTGGTGGGACTGGATCGGCGGTCCGGACAACGAGGCGGTGCACTGGCCGCAGCGCATCTTCCCGTATGTGAAGAACAGCCAGCTGTACATCGACTCCGTGGGCACGCCCCAGCCGTTCCCGAAGGACATGCGCGACACGCGCAACTTCGCGGCCGGCCCGAACATCGCCATGAACTGGCACGCCGGGAACAGCATCCCGGAGACCGCGGCCGAGCGGCCCAGCCAGCTGATCATGCTCGCCGAAGCCGGCGTGCGCGACTGGTTCGGAAACGGGTCGCTGATCCGCGCCGCGTCCACGGTGAACCCTTGGGACTGGCGGGACATCTGGCCCGGGATGGACGTGTCGGACGGAGCGCGGCGGTCGATCCGGTGCGTCAACTACGAGAAGCTCGGAAGCCCGTGGATGATGAACCACTACGACCCGCAGATCCCTTGGTCCCTCGACTGGAGGCATCTGGACGGGGCCAGCTTCCCGCACTTCGACGGGAGCGCGAAGTTCTACAAGCGTGGCTCGCTCCAGCCCGAAAACTTCTACGTCTCCAACATCCCGGACTACGCCTACGACGGCCGAGCGAACTGCGACTTCTGAGTCGGAAGCTTCGATGAGGGACGGCAGGGGCCGCGCCGCCGCCAGGCGGCCGGCCCCCGGTTTCGAACGACACGCAAGGATGGACTGACGATGGAACGATGGAGACTCCTGGCCCTTCCGGCCCTCCTGGGCAGCCTGCTGGCAGGCTGCGCCACGGAACAGGTGAAAACCGAGGAGGAGATGCGCCTCCTCACGGAACAGAACAACGTCGTGGCCAACGCCTACCGCGAAGGTCGAGGGTTCGACCAACTCACCCCCGAGGAGAAAGAGCGCTTCATGAAGGGGTTCAACGGCGACGAGGCCAAGGCCCGCAAGGCGTTCGAGAAGGCTGCAGAGGGGATGGCCTACTTCTTCGGCGGCGGCTCCAAGCCGTCGGCCGGCCCGACGGCCAGATAGGCTCGGCCTCGCGGCCATATCAGAGGGGCGGCCGCGCTGCGGCTACCCCTCTTGCTGTGCGAACCAGGCGTCGGCCTCGCGCTTGCCCTCGTCCAAGAACCGGATGAACTCTGCGTCCGAGAGGGCAAGACCCTGGAACACCTTGAGGACCTTCCCGTCCGGAGCCAGGATCACGTACGTGGGATTGGTCGAGGCCTTGGTGAGGCGCTCCCTCAGCTCCGCGTTCCGGTTGTTCTCCGGTGTGCCGTTGTCGGTGAACAGCTCTACGGGGACGAACTGGTTGATCCGCCGAGACACCTCCGGCTTGGGGAACACCTCGCCCTCCATCACGCGGCAGTTGGTGCAGGTGTAGCCGGTGAAGTTCACGAACAGCGCCCGGCGTTCCTTCTGGGCGGTGGCGAGACCCTCCTCGTAGGTCTCGATCCAGCGGATGGTCCCGGAGTGCTGCGTCGCGCCCTTCGGGCTGTCGGCGCGGTAGGGGTAGCGCTCGGGAGGCAGGAACCCCGAAAGCCCGCCCATGGGGGCACCCTCGATGGCCGCGAGCAGATAGATCGCGACACCCACGTTGGCGACGCCGAACAGCCTCCGCGCGGGGCCGATCGCGGGCTCGCCACCGTGGGGAAGCCTGAGCCAGCCGAGGAGGTACAGGCCCGCGATCGCGAAGATCGCGAACCACACCGCAAGGAACACCGGTCGGGTCAGCCAGCCCAGCTGCACGACGATCTCGGCGCTCTGAAGGAACTTCAGTGCCGCCGCGAGCTCGAGGAAGCCCATGTAGGCCTTGACCGCGGTGAGCCACGTTCCCGAACGAGGCATGGAGGCCAGATACTGCGGAAACAGAGCGAGCAGGAAGAACGGGATGGCGAAGGCGAGGCTGAACGCGAGCATCCCGAGGATCGGGTCCCACAGGTTGCCCTTGGTCGCCGCCACCAGGATCGTGCCGACGAACGGCACCGTGCAGGTGAACGACGTGATGCTGAACGCCAGACCCATGAAGATCGGCCCGGCGATGCCAGACTTGCGCGATCCGGCTTGCGCCTTGTTCAGCATCCACGAGGGAACCATGATCTCGTAGACCCCGAACAGGTTCAGCGCCAAGGCCACGAACAGCGCGGCGAGGGCGAGGTTCACCCAAGGGCTCGCCGCGAACCTCTGCAGGCCCGCCGCCCCGAACAGGAGCGTGACGATCAGCCCCAAGGCGGTGAACGTGCCCATGATCCCCAGGCAGTAGGCGAGGGCCATCTTGAGGTTCTTCTGGGCCCCCTCCTCCGTCTTCTTGCTGAAGAAGCTGACCGTCACGGGGATCATCGGCCAGACGCACGGGGTGAGCAGCGCGAGGAGCCCGGCGATGAAGGACAGCCAGAGGTACGCCAAGAGGCCCCTGCCCCTGGCCTCCTCGATCTTGCGCGCCGTCGAGTCGACCTCTGCGGCCGCCCCCTGCTCCGCGGCCGCTTTGGGCTCGACGTGACCCGGAGGCTGGATGGGGACCTCGGTCGAGGGCGACGAGCGCTCCGCGCGGGGCGATCCGGATGCGAGCTTCAGCTCGACGGTCAACTCCTCCGTGGTCGGGATGTCGCAGCTGGTGGCGTCGCAGGCCTGGGCCGTGGCGCGCACGGTCAGGCGCACCGGTCCCGAGGCGTCCGGCCTGACCCGGAACGGAACCGCGAAGGTGGTGGGACCCTCGTGGTAGCCGATCTCCATCTTGAAGCCCCGATCGAACTTGCGCTGGGGCTTCGGCTCGATCGGGGGTCCCGCCGGCTCGACGGAGGGACCGCCGTCCAGCTCGAACGACGTGGACACCGGCCCCTCCGGTTGGTTCATCGCATAGACGTGCCAGCCCTCCTTGGGAACGACCGTGACCAGAAGCCGACCGGCCTCTCCCGGCCGGACGTCCTCGCTCTCAAGGCGAGCGGTCCAGCTCAGCTTGTCGGACTTCGGCTGAGCGGCCGCGGGCAAGACCAGAACCGCGAGGGCGGCCAAGACCGCCCCCAGCCGGATCAGCGCGAGCGCGCGGGCGCTACTTCTGATCAGGCTTCCTTGAGACATCCGTGTACCACTGGCTCGCCGTCGACGACTCGTCCACCTTGGGCTTCTCCATCTTCGGCTTCAGCACGAAGATGGTCGATCCGCCGGCGCCGGGGGGCAGCGCGCCTGGAGGAACGCCCTTGGGGGGCATCTTCGGGGGAACCGCCATCTCGTCGGCCTGTCCTGACTTCGACTTGATGTCTGCGGCGAGCTCCTCTTTGGACGGAGCCTCGCGCTTCTCTCCCACCGCCTCCGGCTCCTCCTGGTGGCTATGCTGGTCTGGGGGCATGTTCGCCCTCAGCTGCAACAGGCCGAAGCCCAAAATGACGCACAATCCGATGACGAGCAGCGTGATCAGAGCATAGGGGGGACTTCTTCTCTTCATGACCGGTCGCTCACTTCCAGTACGCTCTTTCGATTGTAGACCGTAGCAAGGTTCCTCGTGGGAGAACCCAACCGAGACCGCTTCCGAGTCGCGCTCGACGTCCGGCTGGTCCAACGGCCCAGCACGGGCGATTCGACCTATTGGTTGGGTCTGTTGCACGGTCTGTGCCGAATCGGATCCCCGATCGAGTTTCTCCTTTTCTCCAACGCTCCCCAGCCGCGCGGGATTCCCATGCCGCCCGGGTCCTCGTGGGTCGAGCTGTCCTCCCGAAGCGAGCGGTGGTGGAGCTTCGTCGCGTTTCCGCTGGCGGCGCGGCGGATGGGTGCCGAAGTCCTGCACACCCAGTACAGCCTGAGCCCGCTGGCAGGACGAAGGGGCGTCACAACGATCCACGACGTCTCCTTCTTCGTCGAGCCGTCTTGGTTCAGGTTCAAAGATCGCGTCCTCCTCCGCAGTCTTGTTCCGCTGGCGGCCCGACTCGCGTCCCGCGTCATCACGGTGTCGGAGACCTCCCGCCGAGACATCGAGCGCCATCTGCCGGCGGCGCACGGAAAAGTGAGGGTGGTGCCGAACGCGCCCCACCCGGACCTTCGACCCGTCGAACCCTCCGAGGCGCGGGCCGTGGTCGCCGACCGCTTCGGCTTGGAGGGCCCGTACCTGTTGACCGTCGCGACGCGGTGGCCCCGCAAGAACCTCGCTCTGGCGACCCAGGCCGCCGAGCTCCTGCCGGCGTCGCTTCCCCACTCTCTCGTGCTGACAGGCAAGCCCGGCTGGGGAGACGAATCCCTGGGTCCTCGGAGCCGGCCCGTCGGCTACGTCCAGCTGCAGGAGCTGGCGGCCCTCTACTCGGCGGCCGACCTGTACCTGGCACCCAGCCGCTACGAAGGGTTCGGAATCACCATCTTGGAGGCTTTCCACTGCGGGTGCCCGGTGCTGTGCTCCGCGGGCGGGGCCCAGCCCGAGGTGGCCGGTGACGCGGCGGAGGTGCTGGAGTCATGGAGGCCGGAGGACTGGGCGGAAGCGATCCGATCGTTGCTCTCCGATTCGAGTAAATTGGAGCGCATGCGACGCGACGGACGGCGCCGAGCCGCCGACTTCCGATGGGAGGACGCCGCGCGCAGGACCTGCGAAGTGTATCGGGAGGCCGCGCAATGATAGACCCGAAGCTCCTCGAGCTGTTGGCGTGTCCCGTCTGCCCAGAGAGGCCACCCCTCGAGGAGAGGGACGGATGGCTCGTCTGCACGTCCTGCCGGCGTCGCTTCCCCGTCCGCGACGGCATCCCCGACCTGCTCCCCGAATCCGCCGTCGAACCGCAGGAGGGCAACACGGAGCCATGATCGAAGAGTCCACGCTGCACATCCTCGTCCTCCACGGACCCAACCTGAACCTGCTCGGGTTCCGTGAGCCGGACATTTACGGCAAGCGCCCTCTGGAGGAGGTGGACGCCGAGATCGAGGCTACGGCCAAGCGGCTGGGAGTGGAGGTTCGCATCCTCCAGTCGAACCACGAGGGCGTCCTGATCGACGTGATCCAGGAGAACCGCCAATGGGCCGACGGCATCGTGATCAACCCCGGGGGGCTGACCCACTACTCCATCGCCCTCCGAGACGCGCTGGCGAGCGTTCGGCTGCCCGTGATCGAAGTGCATCTGAGCAACATCCACGGGCGGGAGGAGTTCCGTCGGCACTCCGTGATCGCCCCCGTCTGCGTGGGCCAGATCTGCGGTCTCGGCGCCGCGGGATACAGCCTCGCGATCGAGGGTCTGGTGAGGCTGCATCAGGAGACGCTGTCATGAGGCCGCTCGAGCGACTGCAGGCCAAGCTCGCCGAGGACGGGCTGGAAGCGCTTTTGGTGACGGACATCGCCAACGTGCGCTGGCTGACCGGCTTCACGGGCTCCGCCGGCACCGTGCTGGCCGCGCCGGATCGGGCGTGCTTCCTCACGGACGGCCGGTACACGATCCAAGCCGGCGAGCAGGTGGGTCCGCTCATGGAGGTCCGCACCACCACGAGCGACGCTCCCTTGGCCGCGCAGCTAGCGGAGCTGGCGGGCCAGTGGGGGCTGGCGTGCATCGCGTTCGACGGGGACGCCGTCACCGTCAACACCCATCGGCAATGGACGGAGAAGATTCCCGGCGTTGAGCTGAGGCCCGTCCAGGATCCGTGCGCGGTGCTGCGGATGGTGAAGACTCCGGACGAGGTCGCCAAGATCCGCGAGGCGTGCCGCCTCACCGACGCGGCGTTCCAGCACGTGCTGCGCCTGATCCAGCCCGGAGTCGCGGAGTACGACATCCACCTGGAGATCGAGTTCTTCCTGAAGCGGCAGGGCGCCGGGCTGGCGTTCGAGCCGATCGTCGTCAGCGGCGCCCGGAGCGCGCTTCCCCACGGAAAGGCCTCCGAGAAGAAGCTGGAGGTTGGAGACTTCGTGACGATGGACTTCGGCGCGATGTTGGACGGCTGGTGCGCCGACCTCACGCGGACGGTCGCCGTCGGCCGGGCGGACGACCGCATGCGGGAAGTGTACGGCCAGGTTCTGGAGGCCCAGCTGGCGGCCATCGACGCGCTGCGGGACGGCGCGAACGGGAAGGACGTGGACGCCTTGGCCCGCGAGGTGCTCGCCCGAAAAGACCTCGCCCGGTTCTTCACGCACGGCCTCGGCCATGGACTAGGCACCGTCGTCCACGACCATGGCCGCCTCAGCCAGACCGCCGACGTTCGCATCGAATGCGGCCAAGTATGGACGGTCGAGCCCGGCGTCTACATCGAGGGCTTCGGAGGGGTCCGCATCGAGGACGACGTCTGGGTGACGGAGGGCGGCCCGGTGATTCTGAACGAGTCGCCCAAGGAGCTGCTCGTCCTGCCTTGAACGGCCCCCGCAGCATCCTAACGGTCAAGGACCTCGCCCTAGGGTCGGGCTCCGCACCGATCTCGTTCGGTCTGGAATCGGGGGAACGGATGGCCGTCGTGGGGCCCGCGGGAAGCGGCAAGAGCGAGTTTCTGAGGCTCCTCGCGGGCGAGGCGCAGGCGCCGCGCGGATGCGTGTGGTGCGCAGGCGAAATCGCCCTCGCGAGTCTTCCGAGGGTGCCGCCTCTTGCCACCGCCCAGAGTCTGGTCCAGCGGGTGCGGGGTCGCAAGCCGTCGCCCTCGTCTCTCACGGAGGCGCTCACGGCGCTGGGCCTGTGGGAGCACCGCAAGGCGCCCTTGGCCCGGCTGAGTCCCTCCCAGCGATCTGCGGCGGAGCTCCTGCCGTATCTGGCCGTGCCTCCGCAGGTCTTGCTGGTCGACGGCTTGCTGGAGGAGCTCGACCCGTGGTCCGCAAGGGCGGCGCTGCAACTCTTGGACCGCCTGTGCTCCCATGGCATGGCGCTGGTCTGTGTGACCCGCAACCCCGCGTTCGCCCAAGGCTGGGACGCCATCCTCGCCCTTCATCGCGGGAGCCGGGTCTTCCTCGGATTGATCCAGGAGTTGCAGGACCGTCTGCGCGAGGTGCGGGCGCTCGTCTCCAGCGACGCCCACCCTGCGGCACGAGCGCTCCTCGAGCCGTTCCAAGTGCGCGTCGAGCAGAGGGACGGCTACACGTGGCTCATCGCCCCCGCGGGGCAGGAGACCGCCGCCAAGCTTCTGGTCGAGGGCTACATGGACGTCGAGGCGGTGGCCTTCCGAAGCCCGACGCTCGCCGAGGCCCTGTTCGACCTTATCCCCGAGCCCTGACGGGACGATGCAGGCACGCGACTTCCTCTCGCAACACCCGCTGATCGTCGCCCCCGTGCTCCTGGGGTGGCGACTCGCCAAGGACGGTTGCCTGGTGGAGCTCACCGAGCTGGAGGCCTATTCCGACGCGGAGGACCCCGGCAGCCACGCGCACGCGCGCCGCACTCCGCGCAACGCGCCGATGTTCGGGGAGCCCGGATGCGCCTACGTGTACTTCTGCTACGGCAACCACTGGATGCTGAACATCGTCGCCCACGAGCAGGGACGGGCCGGCGCGGTTCTGGTGCGGGGCGCCCGACCGATCGACGGGCTGGCGAGGATGCGGGAGCGCCGGCCCGGCGCGCGGAACGATCGCGATCTGCTCGGCGGTCCGGGCAGACTCACGCAAGCGCTCGGCGTGGATCGTTCGCTGAACGGTTTGGACCTGCTGAGTCCGTCCTCCCCCCTGCGCCTCCTGCCGCCCGACCATCGCGCGCCGTTCAAGCACCCACCCGGGGTGGTCTGCACGAGGCGGATCGGTTTGGCGCGGGGCAAGGGCGACGAGCTGCCCTGGCGCTTCGTCCTCCCCTGATCCTAGGCGCGTTCCGCCAGCCGCTCGAAGGTCCTCCAGCAGAGCAGCGCAGAACGGCCCAGGTGGAACGGTCCCTTCCAACCGTTGCCCTTCAGCCGGTGGCTGACGGTCCCGTCCCGATGCAGGTAGCCGTACCACTCGCCGTGCTTCGGATCGGGAAAGTGTGCGAAGGCCCAGTCGTGGACCTTGCGGTACCACTCCAGCCAGCGGTCCTCGCCGGTCAGCTCGTAGGCCATGCTGCAGGCCACCAGCGCCTCGGTGTGGGGCCACCAGAGCTTCATGTCCCACTCGTACTGCGTCGACGGCTTATCCATCACGTCGCGGAAGTAGAGGATGCCGCCGAACTGCTCGTCCCACCCCTTGCGGAGCATCCAGTCCAGAATTCTCAGGCCGCCCTCGATGAGCTCGCGGTCGTTCCTTCGGCGGCCGATCTCCATGATGAACCAGGACGTTTCGATCGCATGCCCCGGGTTCATCGTCCGGCCCTCCGGCGTGTCGATGAACTCGCCGTTGGGACCGACGGTCTCCAGAAGCGCTTCGAACTCCGGATGGCAGAAGTGGTCGAAGACCTCCCGGACCGATCGGTCGATGACCTCGTCGTAGATCGGTCTGGGGTCGACTTCGCGGAGGATGTTGGCCGTGGCCAGCAGGATCATCGGCATCGCGTGGCCCTTGGACGGACGCGTGGACTGGATCTCCTTAGGCTCCAGCAGACCGGGGGTCGTGTGGTACCGGTAGGCCGTGTCGAAGGTCTGCGCCGCCATCCGCGCGGCCTCCGAGTCTCCGGTTGCCTTGGCGTACTCTGCGAAGGCGATCGCGGCGAACGTCTCGCTGAACACGTACCGCCTCTTCCGGACGGGCCGGCCGTCGCGCGTGGTCAGGAAGAACATCCGCCCGTCTTGGTCGTATCCGTAGCGGCGCAGAAAGTCCAGCCCGTGCCGGGACAGCTCCAGCCACTCCTCCCTCTTCTCCACGGCATTGCAGAGCCGCGCGAACAGCCATGCGATGCGGCCCTGCAGCCAGATCGGCTTGTCGGTCCCGTACACGGAGCCGTCCTCGTCCAGGAACGTGAAGAAGCCGCCGCACTCCCGGTCCGGCGAGTGGCGGGTCCAGAACGGCACCACGTCCTCCAGAAGCAGATGGCGATGCAGCCTGGCCAGATCCCCAAAGTCCATGCAGACACTTTACATCAGCGGCTGCTCCTCGTCCAGACTGGGGCATGGTTGGCCTGTGGCTCGCTTCGTTGCCTCCCGCCGGGGAGCCGGTTCGCGTGGAGCAGATTCGGTACGCGAAGTGGAGCGGCTGCTGGCGGATCTCGGACGGTCGGCTCGAGGTGGTCGTCGTGCCCGCCGTCGGCAGGATCCTCAGGCTCGGCAGGCCCGGCGGTCCGAACGTCCTTTGGGAGAACGTCGACCTGTGCGGTGGCCGCACCAGCCCCAAAGCCGGCGAATGGGCGAACTATGGCGGAGACAAGCTGTGGCCCAGTCCCCAGACCTGGGGCTGGCCTCCCGACCCGAAACTCGACGGGGGCATGCACCGCTCCCGGGCCATCCCGGGTGGAGTGTGGATCGCCAGCCAGCCGTCGGCCACCCTCGGCGTCCGTTTCGAGCGCGAGATCCTGCTGCCAGGCGGCCGCGACGAGGTCGTGCTTCGCAATCGGATGGTCAGCATCGGACCCCAACCGGTCGAGTGGGCCATCTGGCAAGTGGCCCAGCTGGACGACCCGGAGGAGGTCCTGATCGACCTTCCCGCGGCCAACGCTGAACCGATCCGAATGGGCGATCCACCCAAGATTCCGATCGATTCGTTCCTAGAGAAGTTCGGTGCAAGTCTGCGCATCCGAAGGAGTCCCCAGCAGTCGTTCAAGATCGGCTCGGCGGCGATCGGCGGAAGCCTTTGGGCCAAGACGCGAGCGGGCTGGTTCGAGATGAGGCCCGTTCTCGAGCCACCGATCGGCGCGTTTCCCGACCAAGGCGCCGGCCTGCAGGTGTACTGCGGCGCCGACCCCGACCGCTATGTGGAGCTGGAGGCCACGGGCTTCTCCCGCCGCCTCGCGCCCGGAGAGGCGACGACGCTGGAGGTTCGATGGAGACTCTCGCAGGACGGCCCTCGCTGACGAAGGAC
>CALGMO010000055.1 GCA_937961665.1 uncultured Fimbriimonadaceae bacterium | reverse complement strand
TGGCGGCGTTCAAGGCGGAGTGCAGGCCGATCGTCTGCGTGACCGCCTACGACGTTCCCAGCGCCCGCGCCGCCGAACAGGCGGGGGTGGACCTGGTGCTCGTAGGCGACTCGTTGGGCAACGTGCTGCTGGGCCACCGCAACACCCTTCCGGTCTCCCTCGAGGACATGGTCGTCCACACCAGGGCCGTGGCGAGCGTCTGCCGGCGTCCCCTGCTGGTCTCGGACCTCCCGTTTGGCTCGTATCAGGCGTCGGTGGCGGACGCCGTTCGCTCGGCCGTGGAGCTGGCGAAGGCGGGAGCCGAGGCGGTCAAGCTCGAGGGCGACTACCCTGAGGCCGTCGCCGCGATCGTGCGGGCCGGGGTGCCTGTGATCGCGCACCTGGGCATGACCCCCCAGTCGGTGAACCTCTTCGGCGGGTTCCGTGTTCAGGGAAGGGGTGAGCAGGGGGCCAGGCTTCTCGGGGCCGCGGTGCGCCTTCAGGACGCGGGCGCATCCGCGATCGTGCTGGAGCTGGTCCCGGCGGAGCTGGCCGGCGAGGTTACCAAGAGGCTGGGCATCCCGACGATCGGCATCGGCGCTGGCCCGGAGTGCGACGGCCAGATCCAAGTGTGGCACGACGTCCTCGGCTTCACGCCGGAGACCTTCCGGCACGTCAAGCGGTACGCCGAGCTTGGCGCCGCCGCCGCGGAGGCCTTGAGCGCGTACGCGGAAGACGTCCGGACTCGGCGGTTTCCCACCAAGGAGAACAGCTTTTGAACGTTCTGCGACACCCGAACGAATGGTCCAAGCCGATCGGCACCACGGTCGGATTCGTGCCGACCATGGGGGCGCTCCACGAGGGGCACCTCTCGCTGATGCGCGCCGCGCGGGCCGAGTGCGGCCACGTGGTGGTATCCATCTTCGTGAACCCGACGCAGTTCGGGCCGAACGAGGACTTCCAGCGCTACCCCAGAAACGAGCAGCGCGACTTGGAGCTGTGCGGCGAGGTCGGGGTGGACACGGTGTTCGCCCCCGACGTGGAGACGATGTATCCCCGACGAACGACGGTGGTCGCCGTCCGGGGCGTGACCGAGCGATGGGAGGGTGCGTTCCGTCCCGGACACTTCGACGGCGTGACCACCGTCGTGGCGAAGCTGTTCCACATCGTGCAGCCCGATCTCGCCTACTTCGGCTTGAAGGATCTGCAGCAGTGCGCCGTCATCCGCCGCATGGTCGAGGATCTGAACTTCCCGGTCCGCCTGAGGTTCTGCGAGACGGTGCGGGAGCCGGACGGTCTGGCGATGTCCAGCAGGAACCAGTACCTCTCGCCCGAGGAGCGCCGGCGGGCCGCGCTGCTCTACCGACGTCTGAGGGAGTGCAGAGACGAGGCGGCCGCCGGAGGGTCGCTCGCCGCGAGCCTCGATCGGGCCCGCATCGCCCTAGAGGCGGACGGCTTCGCGGTGGATTACGTGGCCTGGGTCGATCCTGTCACCATGGAGCCGACCGATCGTCTGCAGCCGCATTGCCGGTTGATCGCGGCGGTGCGGTTGGGCGGCGTAAGGCTGATCGACAACCTGGGCTTGGACACTGCTTAATGGATAGAGCGGACGCGCGGACGGCGCAAAATCGTGTACACTGAGCCCAAGAGGCACAGACCCAACGATGGCTCAGAAAGAAGTTGGAAGCGTCATCCGCAGCTTCAGGGCGCGGGTCCCGAAGCAGGAGGCGCAAGTTTCGATCAAAGTCGGCGCGAGGCGGATGGAGCTTTCGATCGATGCGCAGGTCCTGACCTCGGATCGATATGGTTTTTTGGCCCTTCCGGCCGTGGCCGGACTGTTCCGCATCGATGGACGAGAGTTGACGCAGATGGAACCGACGGAAGATGCGAGCGAGGCCTTCTCGGAGCTGAATGAGAAGCTGCCGCGGCGCCCGGCGCGGCCGAGAGCGATCCGCGAGCTCCCGGAGGTTCTGCAGGAGGCTCTGAAACAGATCCCCGAGGGCTACCGCATCGGCTACGATCCCGACGGCACCCCGAAGCTGGTGCGCAAACGCACCCGCCGCAAGCGCAAGGGCGGCCAGCAGAGCGGGTCCTAAGCCCCGAATTGCACGCCTTCGGCGGAGCGGGAGGCACGGGGCGGGCGCATCGCGCCCGCCCCGTGCGCTAAGAACGAACGTGGAGGATGCGATGATCGACGTTGGAAGCCCTTTCCCGGATTTCGAGCTGCAGGATCAGGCGGGCCAAACGCGCACGAAGAGCGCGTTCCTAGGGTCCCCGACGGTCTACTACTTCTATCCCAAGGACGACACCCCGGGCTGCACCAAGGAGGCCTGCGGCTTCCGCGACCGGATGTCCTCGCTCGGGGGAGCAAACGTGGTGGGCGTGAGCCCCGACGGCGTCGCCTCGCACCGGAAGTTCGCCGACAAGCACGGCTTGGGGTTCACCCTCTTGGCCGACGTGGAGCAGAAGCTCGCGCAGGCTTGCGGCGTGTGGGTCGAGAAGTCGATGTACGGCAAGAAGTACATGGGCATCGAGCGGTCGACGTTTCTGGTGGACTCGGAGGGGGTCGTCCGAAAGGTCTGGAGGAAGGTGAAGCCCGAGGGGCACGCCGAAGAGGTCGAAGAGGCGCTGCGGTCGTTGTAAGATCGCAGCGTGCTGATTTGCCGGATCGTCCTCGCTTTCACGGCCCTCGCGTCCTGCGGCAGTCTCCGCGCCGCCCCGCCGGATCTCGACCTTCTTGCGCGCGACGGCTGGAGGGAGATGCACGAGGTCCGGCTGGTCGCCCTCGGCCCGCGGGGCCTGAAAGCGGCGTGGTCCAGCCGAGACCCCTACTTCGCGACGCCGGAGATCGCGTCGGGGGCCCCCGCGATCTGGCTGGATCTGGAGGGCGTCTGCAGCGTCGGCGGCCGCTTCCAGGTTTTTTGGTTCACCGACCGCCAGCCACCCTCGGAGGCCGCCTCCACTTCGTTCGGGGTTAGGGCGAACGCGCCGTTCCGTCGATCGCTGGCTCTGCCGGCGCTGGCCGGGCCGGTGTTCCGCCTTAGGCTCGACCCGCCCGGCGGCTCTGGGGAGCTGGTTCTGACCACGGTCCGCATCCGACCCCGCCCGCTTCTGGCCGAGCCGTCCTGGCCGACGGTGCGGGCCCCGATCGCGTCGGCCGCCGATGCGCGGCTGCCGCTGGGTGGGGCGGAGCTGCGCGTGTCTCGGGAGGCCTTCGGCGGGGCGTCGGTGGTCTCGGGCGGCCGCACCGTGGCCCACGGCTGGCCCCGGCCATGGCTGGGCGTGCGCGTCGGGGGCCGGGTGCTGTGGACGTCGGTGTCCGCCAAGCCGGAGGTGCGGCTGCTCCGGAACGCCGTCGAGACCACCGCCCGGTTCCGCACTCCGGACGGGACGAGCTGGACGTGGGTTCTGCGGTATGCGCGGGCGACAGGACCGGGTGCCTTGCGAGTGGAGAGCAGGCTGTCGACCGACCGGGACTCGGAGCTCGCGTTCGCGCCGGCGATCGTCTGGATGGTTCCGGGGGCCTTCCGTCAGGCCGTCCTGCCGGGGTTGGAGTATCTGGAGCCGCCCGACGAAAGCAGCGGGGAGCGCTCGGTGCGCGGGCCGGCCGCCAAGAGGCGCGTTCCGGCCCTGCACAAGCTGACGATCCCGATGGCGGCCGTGGCGACGGGCGCCGGTTGCGTCTCCGTGGACTGGGAGGACGACGGAGCTCGCGTGTGGTTCGATGCTCCGGATCGGAAGCTTGGGAGCGGGGCGTCGCTCATCGGTCTGCTGTGGCCGGCCGAGGGGCCCGCGGGCCGGGACGAGGGCTCGCTCATGCCGTTGGAGGCAACGCCGGTCAAGGCCAACCGGCCGTTGCGCGCCGCCTGCACGCTTCGATGGATCCCCGGGGCCACCACCGTGGTGCCGGCTCTGGAGAAGTACGTGCTGGCTCGCGGCCTGCCGGATGCCCCCAAGGCGAAGGCGACCTCGGGCACGCCGGAGTGGTTCTCCCACGGATGGTTGGACAGCGGCATTCGGGAGGGAGCGCGGTATCGCCACGCCTGGTGGCCGGGGGTGGACTCGTTCCAACCGCAGCCGAGCGCCGACGCGGCCGCGTTCGAGTTGCGCCTCGCCACCGAGGTTCGTTCGGCGGAGCTTGCCTCGCGCCTGAGGCAGGCGGCTCGCGAGGCGCTGGAGCTGGTGCCGGCCGGGCGGCGTCTGGCGGCCAGGGTTGGCCACGTGCCCTGGCCCGCGCCGAGCCTGTTGACGCGGCCCATCGCCGAGGAGGTGCGGGCCGCGCGCGGCGAGGCCAAGCGCCTGTTGGCGATGCTGGACGAGCGAGGGGTCGCGCGCTACAGCCGGCAGCCGGGAAAACAGGACTACGCCTCGACGCACTGGCAGGACCACGCCAACGGACTCTCCGCGCAGATCCTGCACGCCGCGTTGGAGGCCGTTCTGTTGTCCGGCGACTCCGAGCTCAAGTCGGAGTTCCTTCGGGCCTTGGATCGCTTCGATCGCACCTACGGGATGGGCGTGCCGCGCGGCGCCCAGACGTGGGAGGTGCCCCTCCACGCTCCGGACATCCTGGCCAGCGCGCACGCGGCGGCTTGCTTCGCGGCGGGATACGCGATGTCCGGCGACCAGCGGCATCTGGAAAGGGCTCGCTACTGGGCTTGGACGGGCCTGCCGTTCGTGTACCTCCGCCATCCCGTCCCCGGAAACGCGGTCGGCCCGTACGCCACCATCGCGGTGTTCGGAGCCACCGACTGGGTAATGAACTGGATGGGCCTGCCCGTCCAGTGGTGCGGCCTGGTCTACGCGGACGCACTTTACGACCTCGCCGAGATCGATCCAAGCGGGCCATGGCGCAGGGTGGCGAACGGGATCGTGGCCAGCGGGCTGCAGCAATCGTTCGGTGCCGACGCCGGCCTTCTTGGGGGACTGCTGCCGGACAGCTTCGACCTGTTCTCCGAGACCGGGAATCCGGTCGCCATCAACCCCGGGACGCTCCAGGCCGTGCACGCGCGCTCCGACGGACGGCCCCTCTCCAGCCGAGCCTTCGACCGTTCAGCAGGCGTGCTCCTGACCGTCCTTGGAGCGCTGAGCCGATCGCAAGGGAAGTGGGAGGTGCGTGGCTGGATGGATCCCACTCCCCTGCTGGTCGGCTTCGGAGACGCCGTGGTGACGGTCGATGGCAGGCCGGTCCGACCGGTCGAGACCGGCGACGGTTGGGCGCTGTACAAGCTGCCGGGACGCTGCAGCCTCAGCCTTCGGCGACCATAACCGGGGCGAGAACGTCGCGACCTTCCCACACCGACGACGCTTGGAGGCCGAGCAGCCCCGCCACCGTGGGCGCCGTGTCGAAGATCCGCACGCCGTTCGGCAGTTCGCCCAGGGAGGGCACGTCGGGACCGGCGGCGATCCAGGGGATCGTCAGGTCCTCGGGCAGGTCGGTGCCGTGGGCCCTCTCGTGGCCACCGTGATCGGCCAGCGCCACCACGTTCGGCGGTCCCTGACGCTCGGTCACGGCCGCGATCGCGCGAGCCAGGCACGCGTCCGCGTTCTGAACAGCCTCGAGGTACCGGTCGGACATCCATCCGTGCTGGTGGCCCGTGTGGTCCGTGTGGCCGAGGTACAGGAAGACCAGTCCGTACGGTCGCTGCCCGACGTAGCGGGTCAGAGCGTCTGTGACGAACCAATCGTCCTCGGGCTCCGAGAAGGAGGTGTGGATCACCGCATCGGCGACGCCCTCCGGTGCGAAAAGATCCCTCAAGGGGCCCCAGTTGAAGAACGCCGCGCAACGCACGGACTGGCCGGTCGCGAGGTCGAACAGGGAGGGCACCGGCCGAGCGGGGGGCTGGTAGGTGTTGGTGGTCACACCGTGCCGGGCGACCTCCACGCCATGGATCATGGACATGTGGCAGGGCAAGGTGACCGACGGCAGGACGGTCTGGGCGGAAAGGGTGTAGACGCCGGCCTCGAGGAGGCTCCAAAGAGTCGGAGTCCGGTCGGGCGCGATGGCGTCGGGCCTCAGGCCATCGATGCTGGCGAGAAGAACGGAGCGGAGCGGCACGGCGCCTACGATACCCAGCGGTTGGAAGGAATGGCAGGGGCAGCAGGACTTGAACCCGCGACCTGCGGTTTTGGAGACCGCCGCTCTACCAACTGAGCTATACCCCTGCGCGGGCGGACATTATCTTACTGCAGAGACCGTCCCGGACGCAAGACGGTTCAGACCGTCCAGACCTTTCGGTCGTTCGGCTGGGCCACCGCCAGAGACTCGGCCGACTCGGGCGCATCGTCGGGCATGGGCACCTCGACGACAGCGTGAGTCGGCACCGCGCGATCATCGATGCTCGGAGTCTGCTGCTCGGCCGCCATCCTCATCGCATCTTCGGCCCGGCGGAAGGCAGCCTTGGCTTCTTCCAGCCGCCCCAGCTCGCGCAGCGCCTCGCCCTCGGTCACGAAGTAGCCGGGCTCGTACGGGTAAAGGCTCTCCAGCCTGCGGGCGCAGAGAACGACCTCCTCCAACTGCCCCACGGCCCACAGGGCCTTCGCCATCAGCTCCAGCGCTCCGAGATGGCCGGGATCGCAACGAAGGACGGCCTTGGCGTGCCCCAACGCCCTCTCCGGCTCGCCGAGCCGCAGAAGACGCTCGGCCTCCTGCAGCGATTTCCAACCGTCCGCCTTTCCCCCCGCCGCCATGTTCGCCACGCTCCCTTCCCGTGCTGCCCCATCGGGCCCGGCTCCCAAACTCGGAGCCGAATCAGACTCCAGCATAGCGGATCGCGGGGCGTGCGCTCGCCGGTAATGTTGCTGGTTTGGCGTCAGACTTCGGCGGCTTGCGCCTCGGCGGGTTCCTCGGCACCGAGGAGCGCCACCTTCGCCCGAACCGCCAGAGGGATGCGCGCTGACCCGTCGGGGGTCCTAAGTCCGATCATCGATGCGTACGCTGCGGTTTCGTTCGCCCACTGTGCGGCCGCGGACTCCCCGAAGCCGGGCAGCAGCACGACGAAGTCCATCTCGTCTCGGCGGCACACCGCTCCGCCGGAAGGCAGGCGGGAGCGGATGCGCACGGCGAGCTTGCGGAGAGCGTGCTCGATCGCGGGGCGGCCGAACGCCTCGACCAAAGCCTCCTGCCGCAGGGTCTCCAAGTGGACGAACGCCCCCTCCGAGCACTGGGAGGCCGCTCGGCGGAATTCGGCCGGGGTCATCAGACCCTCCGGCTCCGACCGGCCGCGGACCATCCGCGAGACCGCCCGGCCGAGCTCCAGGGCCAGAGTCCTCAGGCACCGCACCTGGGAGTCTTGGACCCCGCCGGTTCGGTGCGACGCCGCGCAGACGAAGCCGATGAGCCGCTCGCCGTCCGCGATCGGAACCACGCAGCAGCTTCGGACGCGGCGCTTGAGGAACTCCGTAGCGTCGCAGCGTGCGTCTTCGCCGGTGTCGAAGATGGCCAGCTCCGGCGCGCCGATTGCGAGCCATCCTCCCAAGCCGGGGCCGCCCGCGAAGCTCATGGCGTCCAGGAACCTCAGGTGCGCGCCGGCCTGCGAGGCGGTGTACTGCTCCCCATCCTCGACCCAGTGGATGGACAGGTGGTCCACGTCCAGGACGGGAAACAGCTCACGCACGAGGCGCGACGCTGCGACGTTGGGGGTGGACGCGCCCGACACCGTGCTGGACAGCTCGTACAGCAGCTCTGTCTCTCGGAGCCGGCGCTCGAAGGCCAGTCGGAGCCGCTCCTCCGACAGCCTGCGAGCCAGGTACGGCGCGGCGTCCTCCAGGGCGATCTGGGCTCGCTCCAGCCCCTCCTCGGTCTCCGCGGTGGCGTGGACCATCCCGACCACGCGTCCCCGCTCGGTCAGCAGCACGTTGGCCATGGGGGGTGGCTCGTCGTCGACGAACGCGGCGCGGAGGGCGCGATGCAGCTTGTCTCTCATGGCGGCCGCGGAATCGCGCACGTCCACGGAGACGGCCCGCTCGTCAAGGTTGGCGCCGGGCTCGCCGGAAACCGCTCGGACGACCATGCGCGTTCCGTCCTGTGAAAGCGTGTAGAGCGTCACCGACCGGCAGTCCGCGACCGATCTCAGCCTCTCGGCGAGCGCGGCGCTGGCGCTTTGGCCTGGGCTCGGTTCGGCCTCGGCGAGCGTCCTCACCAGACGGTCGCGCCTCGCGCGAACCTCGAGGTTGCGGTACTGATCCTTCAGCTGGCGGTAGCTCTCCCTGAGCTCCAGCAGGGCCGTCGGTTCCTCGTCCTCGTGTTCGCCTTCCGGCGGCGCGGCCGGAATGGGGAAGAAGGCCGCGCTCTCGCTGATCCGACGCTGGTTCAGCAGAAGCCCGACGGCCAGCACGGCCAGCGCCTGCACCAGGAGCCGGGGCGATGGGTCGGCTCCCGCCGCAGCCAAGCCGGGCCCCATCAGAGCCGCCGCGGCCAAGGGCGCCACGGCCGCCGCGTGGATTCCGAAGCGGACCGTCGCATAGGCGGCCGGGGCCAGGACGAGGAAGCCGAACTCCTCCAGCGTGCCGGTCGCCCCGACGATCACGGCGATCAGGGCGGCGTCGATCGCGGCCGCCGCTCCGGCGACCCCCGGATTCCTGCGGCCCCGCAGGTCCAGGACGTAGAGGATCGCCCCGTGCAAGGCCGCTGCCGCCGAGGCCTTCCAGACCGTGTCGAACGCTTCGGGCGCGGCCACCCCCGAAAGGAGAACCGCGGCGCCAGCGAGAAGGAGCCTGACTGACAGTTCGAACATGAGGAACCACTCTAGGTTTCGGAGTTCGGAAGCTCCATCTTTAGGTCGGAATCCGCTCCGGCCGATGGGCAGGAAACGGCGTTCCCTCCACAGAAACAGAAGTCCATGTGGCATTGGGCGTTGATCGCAGCAAGCTTGCAGACCCAGGCGATCCCGATGGAGGATCTGGGATTGCCCTCGATGGTTCAGGAGTGGGGCCAGCCCCGGAGGAACAGATCGGTCGACGGAAACCCGCTCTCCATCGGCGGCGTTGTGTTCGAGCGCGGAGTGGGCACCCACGCGAACAGCACGCTCACGGTGCTGGTGGACGGCAAGGCCGTGGCGTTCCGCGCCAAGGTCGGCGTAGACGACGAGGTCGGGACTCGGGGATCGGTCGAGTTCGTCGTTCTGAAGGACGGCAAGGCCGCTTGGCGTTCCGGAGTCCTGCGGGGCGGTCAGCCGGCGAGGGAGTGCGACGTTCCTCTGCAGGGCGCGAAGACGGTTGAGTTCCGGGTCACCGACGCCGGGGACGGCATCGACTACGACCACGCGGACTGGGCCGAGGCGCGGCTCGAGGTCCTCGCCGGAGCCAAGCCGCGGGTCCTCGCCAGGCCGGAGGAGCCGCCGATGAAGATCGCGTCCCATCGGCGGGACCGCACCGAGCTGCACGGGCCGCGCATCGTCGGCACGACGCCCGGTCGGCCGTTCCTGTTCCGCATCCCGGCGACGGGAAAGAGTCCTCTGCGGTTCACGGCCAAGGGGCTGCCCGAGGGCCTGACTCTGGACCCGGCGACGGGCATCGTCCGCGGCCGCGTGTCCAAGCCCGGAACCTACGACGTGAAGGTGGAGGTCGCCGGCCCGGCGGGCAAGGACCGCCGAACGATCCGCATCGTGGCGGGCAAGGGCAAGCTGGCCCTCACTCCGCCTCTCGGCTGGAACTCGTGGAACGTGTGGGGCCTGTCGGTGAGCGCGGAGAAGGTGAGGGACGCCGCCCGCGCCTTCGTCGAGACCGGACTGGCGGGCCACGGCTACCAGTACGTGAACATCGACGACGGATGGGAGGCCGGGCGGGCGCCCGACGGGGAGATCCTGTGCAACGAGAAGTTCCCCGACATGAAGGCGCTCGCCGACGAAGTCCACGCGCTCGGTCTGAAGCTGGGCATCTACTCCTCGCCGGGGCCCAAGACCTGCGGCGGCTACGAGGGCAGCTACCGGCACGAGCTGCAGGACGCTCGAACCTACGCCAAGTGGGGCATCGACTACTTGAAGTACGACTGGTGCTCGTATGGACAGATCGCCAAGGACAACAGCCTCGTCGAGCTCCAGAAGCCCTACAAGGTGATGCGCGAGGCCTTGGACAGCGTGGACCGCGACATCGTGTACAGCCTCTGCCAGTACGGCATGGGCGACGTCTGGAAGTGGGGCAACCAGGTCGGGGGCGACCTGTGGCGCACCACCGGCGACATCACCGACACCTGGGGCAGCATGGCGGGCATCGGGTTCGCGCAAGGCAAGATCGCCCGGTATTCCGGCCCCAGCGGCTGGAACGACCCCGACATGCTCGTGGTGGGCATGGTGGGCTGGGGACCGAGCGTCCGACCCAACCGCCTGACCAAGAACGAGCAGATCACGCACATCAGCCTTTGGGCGATGCTGGCGGCTCCGTTCCTGATCGGTTGCGACCTCACCAAGCTGGACGAGTTCACGAAGGACCTCCTGATGAACCACGAGATTCTGGAGATCCAGCAGGACCCGCTGGGCAAGCCTCCGGTGCAGCGCGAGCTGGGGGACGGGACCGAGGTTTGGACGAGGCCGTTGTGGGACGGCACCGTCGCCGTGGCCCTGTTCAACCGGAACTTCACCGCCAAGGAGGTCGCGGTGTCCTGGTCGTCGATCGGCGTGCAGGGCTCGCCGAGAGTGCTGGACTGTTGGCGGCGCAAGGACCTTGGGCGGGTGCCGGGCGGCCTGCGCCAGCGGGTGCCGGGCCACGGCGCGCTGGTGTTCAAGGTGGGCACGCCCAAGCCGGCTTGGTAGGCGTCGATCGGAGACGGAGGGAGGGGGCGGGCC
>CALGMO010000054.1 GCA_937961665.1 uncultured Fimbriimonadaceae bacterium | reverse complement strand
GAAGTACTCCACCGCGTTCTCCGGGAAGAAGGCCCGGAACTCCTGGCAGAGCTGCGCGGCGAGGGTCTTGTTGTGGGCGAAGACGAGAGCCGGCCTCTGGGTGGCTGCGATGACCGACGCCATGGTGTACGTCTTGCCCGTGCCCGTGGCGCCCAGAAGGGTTTGGAAGCGCAGGCCGCTCTCCAGTCCCTCCACGAGCTTGGCGATCGCCTGAGCCTGGTCGCCGCGGGGGGTGTACTCCGGGTTCAGGCGGAACGGGGTGTCGTAGCGAACGATCATCCGACGCTTCTACTACGTGCCTCGGTGCCGCTCGGTTCGGCGCGGGGGGCGCTCAGAGGCGCCGCAGTTGGAACTGCATCCCGTTCAGCACGGGTTGGCCGCCCGTGGTCGGACGTTCCGCCTGCAGCGTCGGCGAGAACGAGCCGCTGGCCGAGAGCAGCCTTCCCGACTTCGGTTCGAAGGAGCACTGGAAGGAGACCACCGTGGGCCGGCCCGAGGACAGGGCCGATCGGATCCGAGCAAACCCCCGGAAGTCGGCGGTCGGGGCCGCTCTCTCGAGCCTCGCGGCGCCGTTCACCGAGTAGCCCCGCACCCGCGGGTCCGTGTAGTCGAACGGCGTCTCCTTGCCCTGTTCGAAGGTCCGGCCGTAGAGCAGATAGGGCAGGAAAGACACGCCCGAGGCGGAGCGCTGTTCGGGCACCCAGCCGGAGAGAAGGCGGCCGCTGCGGTCGATCTCGTAGGAGAACGTCGAGCCCTTCTTCAGGCTCTGCTGCTCGCCGTACGCGGAGACTTTGATGCTCTCCACCGAGAATTCCAGCCGAGGATCACCCTGCTTGGGCACGCTGGCCTTCTGGCGCAGGACCGCCTCGACGCGCAGGTCGGTGCCCTCGGCCTCTCCCACGATGACCACCTGGAACCGGTCGGCCTCGCCGTCCCGGTAGGTTCGGGAGAGGGTCAGCGACGGCGCGAGCGCGAGGACGGCGAGCACGGTGATCACGGGTCAGGCCTCCAGAATCTCGTAACGCGTGTTCCTGCGCTTCGGCACGAACCCCGCCGCGCGGATGAGCCTTTCGAACTCCTCGGCGCTCAGGATGAACTTGCTTCCGGCCGCGGACACCACGTTCTCCTCGATCATGACCGAACCGAAGTCGTTGGCCCCGTACCGGAGGGCGGTCTGGGCGATCTTGGGGCCCTGGGTCAGGATCGAAACCTGCAGGTTCGGGATGTTGTCCAGGAAGATCCGGCTCACAGCCAGGGTTCTGAGGTAGTCCGCTGCGTCCGCCTTCCGCTCGATCGCGAGCTTGGTCTCCTCCGGCTGGAAGTTCCAGCAGATGAACGCTCGGAACGGGGCGCACTCGTCCTGCAGGTCGCGGATGCGGAGAAGGTGCTCCACCCGGTCCTCCAGCGTCTCCACGTGCCCGTACATCATCGAGGCGGTGCTCTTCAGGCCCAGCTTCGCGGCCGCGCGCATGCAGTGCAGCCAGTCTTCGGTCGAGTCCTTCAGCGGGGCGATCTGGTCCCGCACCCGGTCCACGAGGATCTCTCCCCCGGCGCCGGGGATCGAATGGAGGCCGGCCGCGTGCAGCCTGCGGATGCACTCCTCCAGCGAGAGCTTGCTGATCTTGGCGATGTAGATGATCTCGGTCGGGCTGAGGGCGTGCAGGATCACCTGCGGGAACTCGCGCAGGATCATGCGGAACGTGCGCTCGTACCAGTCGATCTTCAGCCGGGGGTTCAGCCCGCCTTGGAACAGGATCTCCACGCCACCCTTCTCGACGGTGTCCCTGACCTTGGCGAGGATCTCCTCGTCCGACAGGAGGTATCCCTCGGGATGGCCTGGCTCGCGGTAGAAGGCGCAGAAGCTGCACCGCACCCAGCACACGTTGGTGTAGTTCAGGATCCGGCCGATCACGTAGGTGACGGTATCGCCCGGGACGAGCCTCTGGCGCCGATGGTCGGCCATCGCGGCCAGCTCGACCAAGTTGGGGTGACGGAGAAGCTCCAGGGCCTCCTCCGGAGAGATGCGCTCATCGCGGAAGACCTTCTCCGCGATGGCGTCGACCGAGCAGAGAGTGGGCATGGTTCACCCGGATTCTACCGACCCGGCCGCCCGGGCGTCGGCTTGCGCGGGACGCTCAGTCCTCCTCTTGGAAGATCGCCCGCACGGCCTCGTGCAGGAGGACGGACGGCGTCCCGCAGTCGGCGACGGCCCGCTCGTCGAACGGGACGCCGTTGGGCTGGGGTTGCTCGGAGTCCGCGACGCCGACCAGTCCGACGCGCTCGCCGAGAGCCGCCAGGAGCAGCCTCGTCGGCCGCCTGCGCGCTTGGTCGAGGATCGGCCGCAGCAGGCGCCCCTCGAGCCACCGCTGCAGCCAGGCCAGCCGCTCTGGATCGCCGGCTGTGCGTGCGCGTCCGAACTCGGCGAGGTGGATCAGCAGACGGCCCTCGTCGAAGGCCATCTCGGCGAGGCGCTCCAACGGCGCCTCCGGCCTCCCTCGGAACAGGGCCCGCGGCCATCGCGGCAACGCGACCAGGCGGGCCATGCCGTGCAGACGGATCGAGCCGGAAGCCAGAACGGGCCGCTCGCGAGGATCGGGCGACCAGGGAAGGTGGGATCGCGCGACGCCCGGCCCCCAAGGCCAGAGCAGGTTCGCAGGCCGAAGGCCGAGGTCGGCGCGGCGGCGGTTGACGTCGTGCTCGCTCAGGAGGTTCACCGAGTCGTCCACCCAGCGGCGGAGCCACCGGTCGAGCTCGTCGACCGCACGGCCGTAACCCGCCTCCATCAACCTGCGGGGCCAACGGGGTTCGGCCTCCGGAACCGGCCACCGCGCCACTAGGGCGTGGTCTCCGCCCTCGCCCTCCACCAGCCGCGCGTCGGCGGTCTCCAGCGCACGGGCCGCTCCGATCAGCTCGGAGGCGTCGGCATCGGCGAGCTCCTCCGGCGCCCACACCTCCTCTCCGTCGGTGCCGAGCAGCGAGAGGTGGAACACGGTCGAGCCCCACGGCGGCTGCGCGCCGAAGCACGCGGCCGCCAGAGGGCCCGGCTCCACTTGGAACTCCTCAGGGTTCAGCCCGAGGTAAGCGGCGTCAGGACACAGGACCGGCTCCTCCGGCCTCGTCCGCACGACGCTCACCCGCGCGGCCTCGGACCACGCGGCGAGCGCCTCGCCGGGTCGGACGAGCACCGAGCCCTCCTCCGCGCCGGCGAGCCACCCGGGAACGATCACCGCGATGCGCCTCATGGCTCACGGGATACCCGAAACGAGCGGCGGGGCCGGCAAGCCGGCCCCGCCGGGAAAGGAGCCCGGGGAAGGGCTAGCTGCAGCCGCTGGTCTCTCCGCAGGTCTCGCACTTCAGGCACGTGCCGTTGCGGACCAGCGTGAACTGCCCGCAGTTCTGGCACGGATCACCCTCGTAGCCCTTCATCCGCGCCTCCCGGATCTTGCGGGCGAGGGCGTCCTGCTGGGTGCCTCCGGGAGCCGCACCGGACGAGCCGCCCGCAGGAACCGGCACGGCCACGAACGCTTCGGGGCTCTCGAACGGCAGCCTCTCTTGGCCCTGCGCCTCCAGAAACGCCTTGTCCTCCAGGTGCCCCGCCCAGAACCCGCGCGAGTCGTGCCTCTCGCTGGCCACGCCGGGGATGTGGCCCAGCACCGGACCGCGCTCCTCCTCCTCGAGGTACTCCGGCGTCTCCGGGTGGCCGAGAGCGTCGCTCCGCAGGTCCTCCGGCTGCACCTGCACCAGGTCGCGGCGATCCAGGTACGAGAACGCCAGCTCCCGGAACACGTAGTCGATCACCGAGGTGGCCATCTTGATGTTGTCGTGCCCGAAGACGGTGCCGTTCGGCTCGAAGCGCGTGAACACGAAGGCGTCGACGAACTCCTCGAGCGGCACGCCGTACTGCAGGCCGAGCGACACCGCGATGGCGAAGCAGTTCATCAGCGAACGGAACGCGGCGCCCTCCCGGTGCATATCGATGAAGATCTCCCCGAGCGACCCGTCCTCGTACTCTCCCGTCCGCAGGTACACCTTGTGGCCGCCGACCAGGGCCTTCTGCGTGTAGCCGCGCCTCCTCGGCGGGAGGGAGTGCCGCTTGGCGATGTATCGGTAGACCAAGGTCTTGGCCGTCGCGACCGGTTGCGAGTCCGCCTGCTGCGGGGTCTGCTGCGCGGGCGGCTGGGGGGCGGCGGGCGACGGCTCCGGGACGGCCTCGTCCAGAGCGGCCTCCAGAATCGCGGCCGCCGTGTCGTCGGAAGCCGCGCTCAGCGGCTGGCTGAGCTTGGAGCCGTCCCGGTACAGCGCGTTCGCCTTCAGCCCGAGGCTCCAAGAGAGCCTGTACGCCTCGCTCACGTCGCGGATCGTGGCCTTGGCGGGCAGGTTGATCGTCTTGCTGATCGCGCCGCTGAGGAACGGCTGCGCGGCCGCCATCATCCGGATGTGGCCCTCGGCGCTGATGAAGCGCCGGCCGATCCGCCCGCAGGGGTTGGCGCAGTCGAACACGGGGTAGTGCTCGGGCAGGAGGTGCGGCGCGCCCTCGATCGTCATCGCTCCGCAGGCGTAGGTGTTGGCCGCCTCGATCTGGCTCTTCGTGAAACCGAGCGCCTGCAGCAGGTCGAAGTTCCAGTCGTTCAGCTGCTCGTCCGTGAGGCCGAGGCGCGTCTTGCAGAACTCCTCGCCGAGCACGAACTTGTTGAAGGCGAACTGGATCTCGAACGCGCTGGCCAGTGCGCTCTCGAGGCGCCGCAGGGCTTCGTCGTCGAACCCCTTTGCCCGGAGTGCATCGTGGCCGATCTCCGGCGACCCCTTCAGCGTCCCGTGGCCGAGGCAGTACGCCACGATGTCCTCGATCTGCTCCTGGCTGTAGCCCAGCTTCCTCAGCGCCCAGGGGATGCTCTGGTTGATGATCTTGAAGTAGCCGCCGCCGGCCAGCTTCTTGAACTTGACCAGGGCGAAGTCCGGCTCGATTCCCGTGGTGTCGCAGTCCATGATCAGGCCGATCGTTCCGGTGGGCGCCAGGACGGTCACCTGCGCGTTGCGGAACCCGTGGGCCTCTCCGGCCTGCAGGGCCGCGTCCCAGCTCTCTCTCGCGGCCGCCAGAAGGTCCGGCGGGCAGACCTCGGGATCGATGCCGACGGGCGGGATGCTCAGCCCCTCGTACTCGCCGGCGGGGGCGTTGTAGGCGGCCCGACGGTGGTTGCGGATCACGCGCAGCATCGGCGCCCTGTTCCTCTCGTAGCCGGGGAACGGGCCGAGCTCCCGGGCCATCTCGGCCGAGGTCGCGTACGCCTGGCCCCCTAGGATGGCCGTGAGCGCTCCGGCGATGGCCCGGGCCTCCGGGCTGTCGTACGGGATGCCCATGCGCATCAGCAGCGCGCCGAGGTTGGCGTAGCCGAGGCCGAGCGTGCGGAACTCATAGCTGAGGCGGGCGATCTCGGGGCTGGGGAACTGGGCCATCAGCACGCTGATCTCCAGCACGATGGTCCAGAGCCGGATCGCGTGGCGGTAGCCCTCGATGTCGAAGCGGCCGGTCTGCGGGTCGTAGAACTTGGCCAGGTTGATGCTGGCCAGGTTGCAGGCCGTGTCGTCCAGGAACATGTATTCGGAGCAAGGGTTGCTCGCGTTGATCCGGCCGTCGTTCGGGCAGGTGTGCCACTCGTTGATCGTGGTGTCGAACTGCACGCCCGGATCGGCGCAGGCCCAGGCCGAGAAGCAGATGTCGTCCCACAGCTTCCGTGCGGGAACCCTCTTGGCGACGGTCCCGTCGGTTCGGTTCCGCAGCACCCAGTCCTCGCCCCTCTCCAGAGCCTCGAAGAAGGCGTTGGGGATGCGCACGGAGTTGTTCGAGTTCTGGCCCGACACGGTGGCGTAGGCCTCGCTCTCGTAGCCGGTGTCGTAGGTGGGGAAGTCCACGGTCTCGGCGCCCTGCTCCGCCAGCTGGATCGTGCGCTCGATGTAGTTCAGCGGCACGCAGGCCTCCTTCGCCCTGGCGATGGCGCGTCGCAGCCGTGCGTTCTTCCGCGGATTGAGCCGATCCTCGCGGGACAGGTCGGCGGGCTCGGAGTTGCGGCAGGCGTCGAGCACCTCGTTCAGGTGCCTCCGGTTGATCTGAGAGCCGGCGACGAGACTGGCGACCTTCTGCTCCTCGGTCACCTTCCAGCGGATGAACTGCTCGACGTCCGGGTGGTCGATGTCAAGACAGACCATCTTCGCGGCGCGGCGCGTCGTTCCGCCCGACTTGATCGCGCCGGCGCTGCGGTCGCCGACCTTGAGGAAGCTCATCAGGCCGCTGCTGCGCCCGCCGCCGCTCAGCTTCTCGTTCTCGCCGCGGATGGGGCTGAAGTTCGTGCCGACGCCGGACCCGTACTTGAAGATCCGCGCCTCGCGGGTCCACAGGTCCATGATGCCGCCCTCGTTGACCAGGTCGTCCTTCACGCTGAGGATGAAGCAGGCGTGGGGCTGGGGCCGCTCATAGGCGTTCTCGCTGCGCTTGACCTCGCGCGTGCCGGGATCCACGTAGTAGTGGCCCTGGGGCACGCCGGCGATCCCGTACGCGAAGTGCAGGCCCGTGTTGAACCACTGCGGGCTGTTGGGGGCGGCGATCTGGCGGGCCATCATGTGCACGATCTCGTCGTAGAACACCTGCGCGTCCAGGTCGCTGGCGAAGTAGCCGTAGCGCTTGCCCCAATCCGTCCAGCAGCCGGCCATGCGGTGGAACACCTGGCGCGCGTCGGTTTCGGAGCCGAGCGAGCCGTCGGGCTGGGGAACCCCGGCTTTCCGGAAGTACTTCTGGGCCAGGATGTCGGTGGCGACCTGGGACCAATCCTCCGGAACCATCACGTTCTCCATCCGGAACACCACCGAGCCGTCGGGGTTGCGGATCTCGCTCACCCTGGGCTCGAAGCGGATTCCGTCGTAGGGGTCCTTGCCGGGCTTCGTGAAGTAGCGCTTGATGATCATTTCCTAGTCTTCCTCTCCGTGGATCTTGGGGCTTGTCGGGGTTTGGCTGGGCGTCGGCGAGGCTCAGCCCTCTTGGCCGGATGGGACGGTCTGCACGATCTGGACGAAGTCGCTGGGCGACTGGAACTCGCGGTACACGCTGGCGAAGCGAACGTAGGCCACGGGGTCGATGGACCGGAGGCGCTCCATGACCCTCTCTCCGATCGCCCACGAGGGGGCCTCGTCCTCGAAGTCGGTCTGGAGCGACCGCTCGACCTCGTAGGCCGCGACCCTGAGCTTCTCGATGGGCACCGGCCGCTTGTGGCAGGCCGTGATCATGCCGTTCAGCACCTTGTCCACCGAGAAGGCCTCGCGGGACCCGTCGCGCTTGACGACCATCAGGCGAGGCGTTTCGGGCTCCTCGTACGTCGTGAACCTTCGGAAGCACTGGAGGCACTCCCGCCTGCGGCGGATCGCCCGGTCCTCGCGGGCCGGTCTCGAGTCGAAGACGCGGTGTTCCGGATGGCCGCAGTAAGGGCACCTCATGTCTACCACCCATCCCAGATGTTGGGCCGCAGACCATGATACACCACAACCGGTTGGGATGCAACCCTTTTCTGCGGTAGAAAGAAATCTGCCGACCCATGGAGGGCCGGCAGACTCAGACGGGCTGGGTTCGGCTCAGGACACGCGGACGGGCTGCCCGGACTCGGCGCTGGCGTAGATCGCGTCCAGCAGGCGCATCACCGTGAGGCCCTCCTCGGCGGTGGCGGTGTGGGGCCGATCCTCCAGGATGCAGTCCACGAAGTGGTGGTAGGCGTTGGGGGCCGACGGCACCGGCGGGTGCAGGCGCTCGTCGAACAGGCAGCCGTCGCGCTCCAGGAAGACCTCGGCCTCGAACTCGTAGCCCTCGTTGAGGTTGCGCTGAACCAGGCCGCCCTTCGTGCCGAGCAGGCGCGTCTCCATCAGCTCCCGCTCCTTGATGTTGGCGGCCCAGGAGGCCTCGACGACCAGCGTGGCGCCGTTGCGGAACCGGATGAGCGCCGCCGCCAGGTCCTCGACGTCGAACTGCTTGCCGGACTCCTCCGCCAGCCGTCGGGCGATGGGGTCGTAGGTGGCTCCCAGCACCCACTCCGGCTCGGGATAGCCCATCAGCCACAAGGCCAGATCGAGCCGATGGACCCCGAGGTCGATGAGCGGCCCGCCGCCCGACAGGGCCTTCTGGCCGAACCACCCGCCGAAGCCGGGCAGACCGCGGCGGCGGTGCCAGACGGTCCTTCCGAAGTAGACGTCGCCGATCAGGCCGGACTCCACCTGCCGCTTGAGCGCCCAGGACTGCTCGGTGAAGCGGAAGGAGAAGTTGATCATCAGCCGGCGGCCCGTGCGCCGGGCGGCGGCGAGCATCTCCTCCGCCTCGGCGGCGTTCATGGCCATGGGCTTCTCGCACAGCACGTGCGCCCCGGCCTCGAGCGCGGCGATCGTCTGAGGCTTGTGGAAGCGGTTGGGCGTGGCGATCGACACCACGTCCAGCTGCTCCTCGGCGAGCATGGATTCCAAGTCGGGGTACAGGCGCTTCACGCCCAGCTCCTCGCCGACCTCCTTGCGCCGCTTCTCGTCGGGTTCGGCCAGCGCGGCCAGCTTGGCCTGAGGGTGGGATTGGAACATACGGGCGTGGTGGCGCCCCATGCCGAGTCCGACGACGCCGATTCGCAACTTCGCCATGTTGGAGCTAGGATACCGAAGGCGGCTGCCAGTATAATCGCGAACCAAACGCGGCGGCGCTGCGTCCAACGGTTGAGGATCGCCCCGTACGGCTCGGGGAGCCGGGACTTTGCGATTCGTTAGCCGTTGGGGTTAAACTGTCGGCGCCAGATATCTGGGAGGACTCGAAAAGCATGCGGAAGTGGTTGGGATTCGGGTTGGTCGCCGTCCTGTCCTTGCTGTGGGCGGGCTGCGGCGGCGGTGGAGGAGGCACGAAGCAGAAGAGCGGCGAGATCACCCGCACGATCGTCGGCTTCGTGTACGTGAAGAAGGCCGGCAGCGCCGCTCCGGGACCCGACGTGATCATCACGCCCGCCCAGACGCCCCCGAACCCCGAGTACGACGTTCCGACCCAGGGTCTCGTATCGCTCATCGGCAACGAGGCCAGGTTCCGCAAGGTGTCCTCCAAGAGCAACGACCTCCAGTTCTTCGCGAGGGATCTGTCGCAGGGCAACGACATCCTGATCACCGCGACCACCACCGGCGACGGAACGATCCGCATCTCCGGCTCGAACATCTCCATCGGTGGGACGCCGCGGGTCATGAACTACGACTATGTGATCAACCTGCGGGACGGTGGAGGAAACCTCACCACGCTGAACCTCAACTCTCCGGGTTCCCCCGAGAACCGTTCGCCGAACGGCGTCGTGTCCGAGGTGAAGTTCGCGTTGGATGGCCGCAAGCCCTCGGAGTACAACAACGAGCTGGCCGCCGGCCAGAAGGCTTACCTCGCTCTGGCGTTCTTCGACTCCAACGGCATCTCGATCCCCAACCTGCCCGCGGCGGGAAGCGCCGTTCAGACCACGTCCAGCGCGCCCTCGAAGATTGCCATCGATCCCAACACGAAGCTGGTGGTGCCCGCGCTGGGCGGCCAGCTCGCCGGCCCCGTGACCATCACGAGCCGCATCAGCAACCCGCCCGCCGTCGGAACGCTCACCTTGGAGTACAGCTACGGCGAACCGTCGAACGTCGAGATCTTCCGCAAGGACTCGCGCGGCCAGCTGGTGCGCCTGTCCGACAAGAACGTCCAGCCGTACGAGATCCGATGGATGGTGGCCACGGATCCCAAGCCGACCTCCATTCCCACCTCCGTGGAGCTGATCGCCGTGGTGACCAACAAGTTCGGCGGGGCCATCCCGGAGCAGACGGTCGTGTGGACCAACCCGGCGAAGGCGCCCGGCAACCAGTGGCGCACCTCCGTCGGCGGTCCCTGCTTTGTGGATCCGGACACCGACGATCCGCTGAACGTCACCACCACGGACCTGAACGGCCAGACTCGGATCAAGGTGGTCGCTCCGCCCCCGGCGGACGGCGACCTTTCCGGCAACCCCGCGGCCCCGTCGGGCGCCGGCGGCTCGGGAGACGCCTTCCCGAAGTTCCAGAACTTCCTCTTCGCGACGGTCCAGAGCACGACCGTCCGGAACGAGGACCCGGCCAAGATCTACCTCAGCCGCGACCTTCAGTTCCTGCGGATCCGTGAGAAGACCACTACGCTGAAGCGCTTCATCGACGTCGGCTCGAGGGAGCAGTACACCGCCTACGGCGTGGACGTCGACCAGGACGAGGCGGAGAACCCGCCCTCGGCCAAGTGGACCGTGTTCAACAAGCCCGGCGGACACAAGACCGGCAACCCCGGAGAGCGCGAGCTGCAGCAGAACATTGCGCCGACTTCGCAGGCGACGATGGAGGCCGGCGGCGTGCTGGTCGCCGGGAACGTGGCAGGCGAAGTCACGATCACCGTGGAGTCTGGCGACGCTCTCGCGGGCCTCACGCCGGACTCTTACGACGTGTCGATCTACGGACTCCCGAAGCAGGTGTTCTTCGTGAACGGCCCGCAGGAGTTCGATCCCAACGCGCCTTGGGAGGCGGCCGTCATTCCCGCGGGCATCGCGACCAACCCGTTCACTCAGCCCGCCTCGGAGGTCAGGTACTCCCAAGGCCAGGCGAACGGCGACAACCCGCCCGACTGGGTGGCCTACTTGTACGCCGGAATCTGCGACTCGTGGGGTCACAACCTGGCTCCGCTCGCCGGGGTCGGCTACGAGCTGACGGTCGCCAAGGGTGAGCCGTATCATCCGTTCGGCATCGAGGTGGTCACCGATCCGGTCGGCGTCGCCGGAGAGCCGTGCGCGATCATCACGTTCGCCGGGTTCGGCGCCGGGTTCGGTGAGGCGCGGTTCACCGTGGCTGGAACCTACACCGGCGTGCGGGGCGGGCTCAGTCAAGAGTTCTCCATCACTCGCGCGGTCAGGGTGAACACGAACAACTGATCCGTCAGCAGGGTGGACGAGGAGGGGTCGGCCCATTGAGGGCCGGCCCCTCGCGCTTTGCCTCGCGGACGGCTAGGCCCGCCGTTCGGTAGAATCCACTGAGAGACGCCCGGCGGCCTCGTCGGGTCCGTGGAAGGAACCTATGCCTGAGAACACCGTTGCCGTCGTCGGAGGAGGCTTGGCCGGCCTCATGACCGCCATGAAGCTGGCCGAGGCCGGGGTGAAGGTCAAGCTGTTCAGCATCGTGCCCGTGAAGCGGAGCCACAGCGTCTGCGCACAGGGCGGCATCAACGGCGCCGTGAACCTGCGGGGAGAGGGGGACTCGCCCTACCTGCACTTCGAGGACACGATCACGGGCGGCGACTTCCTGAACCACCAGCCTCCGGTGATGCGCATGGCCGAGAGGGCTCCGGCGATCATCTATCTGCTGGACCGCATGGGCGTGCCTTTCAACCGCACGGCGGAGGGGCTGCTCAGCTTTCGCCGGTTCGGAGGCACGCTGAAGCACCGGACGGCTTACGCCGGCGCCACCACGGGCCAGCAGCTGCTGTACGCGCTCGACGAGCAGGTTCGCCGCTGGGAGGTGGTGGGGCTCGTCGAAAAGTTCGAAGGCTGGGAGTTCCTCGGCATCGCCAAGGACGCGGAGGGTCGGTGCCGAGGGCTGGTCGCGCAGAACCTGCGCACCATGGAGATCCAGGGCTTCGCGACAGACGCCGTGGTGATGGCGACCGGCGGCCCCGGCCTCATCTACGGCAAGTCCACCAACTCGGTCATCAACACGGGTTCGGCGGTCAGCATCTGCTACCAGCAGGGGGCGATCTACGGAAACCCGGAGATGGTGCAGATCCACCCCACGGCCATCCCCGGAGAGGACAAGCGGCGGCTGATCAGCGAGTCGGTGCGCGGCGAGGGCGGCCGCCTGTGGGTGCCGCGAGACCCGATGGACTCCAGGCCGCCGGCGGAGATCCCGGAGAAGGACCGGTGGTACTTCTGCGAGGAGCTAGACCCCGTCTATGGCAACCTCCTCTCGCGCGACATCGTCAGCTTCGCGATCTACTGCGTCTGCCGGATCGGGCGAGGCGTGCAGGGCAAGGAGCAGGTGTATCTGGACATCACGCACCTGCACCGCGAGAAGGGCATGACCCGGGAGCAGATCAACGACAAGCTCGAGGGCGTGCTGGAGATTTACGAGAAGTTCATGCGCGAGGACCCGATCGAGGTCCCGATGCGCGTGTACCCAGCCGTGCACTACTCGATGGGCGGGCTGTGGGTCGACTACGAGAAGGGCCACGAGACGGCCATCGACACCGACTCGCCGCGCAACCAGATGACGAACATTCCGGGCCTGTACGCTGCCGGGGAGTGCGACTTCCAGTACCACGGCGCGAACCGGCTCGGAGCGAACGCGCTGCTCAGCTGCCTCTACGGCGGCGAGATCGCGGCGCAGGGCGTTCAGGCGTACCTCAAGAGCATGGACGCCTCGGCCGACCAGGCCGGCAGCCTGGTGGAGGAGGCCCGCAGGCAGAGGGAGGCGGAGTACGAGGCCCTGAAGAAGAGCAACGGCAAGGAGAACCCCTTCCGCCTTCACCAGGAGCTCGGCGACTGCATGTGGAACAACTGCGGCATCTGGCGGACCCAGAAGGACCTGCTGGCCGCCCGCGAGAAGCTGGACGAGCTCGCGGCCAGGGCCAAGCAGTGCGACCTTCTCGACGCGTCCGGCTGGTCGAACCAGTCGGTGCCGTTCGCCCGTGCCCTGCAGCACATGATCGAGCAGGCGAAGGCGATCGTCGGCGGGGCGATCATCCGCGACGAGAGCCGGGGCGCGCACTTCAAGATGGACACGCCGGATCGGAACGACGCCGAGTGGCTCAAGTCCACGCTGGCCAAGTGGACGCCCAGCGGCCCGCAGTTCGAGTTCGAGCCCGTGGACTGCAGCTACATCCCGCCCAGGGCGCGCAAGTACCGGATCAACCAGAACAAGATCGTGAAGGAGATCATGGGCGAGGAGGCGCTGAAGGGCGTCGGCGGAGCCTGAGTTCCCTTCGAGCCTGAACGGCGTCGCGGCCCCGGTTGCTTCCGCTGCCGGGGCCGCCGTCCTGTCGGACGTCCTTCCGCAGGGATGCCGGCGTCGCTAGGGCCGCCAGCCCTCGACCGCCAGCGCCTCCAGAAGGTCGGCGTCCGTCACCATCCTCACCACCCGCTCCCGCGTGCGGTGCTCCATCGGCCGAAGTTCGGCCTGGGCGAGGGCGGCCATGGTGCAGGCGCCGACGGCGACCGCGTGGCAGAGGCCGGGCTTCGACACCTTCTCGAAGGTGTCCCCCACGGCGTGGTAGTAGTGGCCTCCTTGGCCCTCCAACCGACCGAGCAGGCCGACGACCGGCACGCCCTCCAGCATGAACGGCTGGTGGTCGCTGTGGAGTCCCGCCTTGCCGTCGAAGGAGGCCGGATCCATTCCGAGGCCGTCCAGCCTCTCGGCGAGCTCTCGGAACAGGGCCGGCGGCTCTTGCTCGCCCGGTATCCAGTAGCCGTGGGGGGTGCCCGTCATGTCGAAGTTCAGCACCGCGCAGTAGTCGGCCAGTTCGGTTGCGTGCAGACGGGCGTGGTGCTTGCTCCCTAGCAGGCCGATCTCCTCGGCCGCCCAAAGCGCGAAGCGGAGGGTGCGGCGGGGTCTTGGCAGGTTCTCGGCCAGAACCCTGGCCATATCCAGCACGATGGCCGCTCCAAGGCCGTTGTCGGTGGCGCCTTGGGCGGGGTCCCAGCTGTCGAGGTGCGCGCCGGCCAGCACGACCTCCGCGGGGCTGTCCGCACCCGGGAGGTCCGCCAGCACGTTGCGGACGGTGGCGCGGCGGATGCGGTTCGACATCTCGACCCTCACCGGCACGGTCGAGCCCGCCGCCAGCAGGCGCTTCAGCCTGGCGCCGTCCTCCTGCGAGATGCCGATTCCTGGGATCGGAGCCTCGCGCTCTGCGCACATCCCGGTTCGCGGAAGGTTTCCGGGCGCAGAGCTGTACAGAAGCAGACCGGCCGCGCCGAACTCCGCCGCCAAGGCGAGCTTTTCGGAGCGGTGCAGGGGCCGGTGCCCGGGAGCGACGCCCTCGTCGCAGAGCACCCAGCGGCCCCGCACTCGGTCCGCGAGCCGCTCCAAGTCTGGGCGCTCCCCATGTCCGGCGTCCACGACCTCCGCCTCCACCGACGCCCGCCGGGGGCTGTTGCCGTGGGAAAGGGCGCAGAGCTTCCAGGGGGAGGGCCCCAGCGCGAGGGCTTCGAGGTCGTCGCGCTCCCAAGCGTCGATCTCGAACGCCTCGAAGCGGGGCTCCAAGCCGAAGCCGCGAAAAGTCTCTGCCGCCCACTGCTCCGCGGCCTCTCCGGCCGAAGATCCCGCCACACGCCCGCCCACGTGGTCGCAGAGCCAACGCAACCGCTCGTAGGACCCGTTGTGCAGGAGCGCGGAAGCGACGAGCCGATCGAGATCGAGACCTTCTGGAAGCATGGGGCCATGCTATCCGAAGGCCAGTGGCCCAAGCTAGCCGGGCAGGCTCTTCAGGCCTCTTCCCGAGACTTGGAGACCGCCGTGAAGTGCGACCCGATCAGGATGCCGAACACCAGGCACGCCAGCGCCAAGTTCGACACAGGGATCATCGGCAGCTTGCCGGAAGTCGGGTCGAACTGCGAGAAGCGGTATCCCCACAGACCGACCAGCGCGAGAACGATCAGCCCGAGCGTGCGGAAGGCCGGCCCGGGTTTCCTCACCGTCGCCGCCGTAAGCAGAATCAACAGCAGGCCCACCAGCCCGCCGATCGCGAGCGAGGCCACGCTCCGCGCTTGGGCGTAGCCCATAACGCCGCCCAGAATGTTGATCAGTCCGTAGGCGTAGAGGATTCCTCGAAGCCAGCGCATGGTTCGAAGTTACCCAACAGACGAGCCCCCTCCGGGCATTTCGCGCCCAGAGGGGGCCTGGAACCGACCCGATCGCGCCTCAGTTCGCGGGCATGGCGAACAGCTTGTCGTCCACGGGCAGGCCCTGCTTGATCTCCTTCATCGTGATCTGAATCTCGATCGGCCCGACCTTGACCACCTGCTTCATGGCGAGCTTGAGACCGTCGACCTCCTTGTAGTCGCTGAAGTACGCTTCGAAGGGCATCTCTCCCATGGGGCCCTCCTGCACTCCGGTCTGCTTCAGGAGCAGGAAGGTCTCGGCGTCGAAGAACTGGCGGATCGGCTTGGCGCCCTTCGGCGTCAGCTCGATCACATGCACGTCCTTGTCGCCGAACTTTTCCAGGCCTACGTAGGTGGCCTTGGTGTAGAACTGCCTCCAGTCGGTCGAGACGATGGAACTGTTCCTCGCCATCGCGGCCTTTTCGGCTCCCTCGAGCTTGCGCAAGCCCTGGATCGGGTCCTTGGACCAAGCCACTTTGCCATCGAACCCTTGGACCGTCTTGCCGATGCCCTCGATGTCCGTTTCGACCCGAATCTTGTTGGGCGCCTTCACGTAAGTGACGACGGACCCCTTCAGGCCCTGCATCGGGGCCTCCATCGTGGCCCGGAGGACGGCGGTCTTGATCTTGGCGATCGTCTCTTTGCCGCCGCTCGCCGCGATGGCTTTGTCCAGAACCTGTTCGGCGGTGATGCCGGCCTGCGCGGGAGCCTGGCCCCAAGCAACGCACGCCGAGAGGAGAAGCGAGAGAAGAGCGAGTTTGCGGAGGGGTGTTTTCATGGATGGATGCCTCTAAGGTGTTACGCCCGGACGCGCTTGTCGGTTACCGAGCAGCAGTCGGACGGCGCGGTCAAGGGCGACGTCGCCGTCCCGGAGCAGAGCCTCCCGGGTGAGGCTCACGGAGACGTCCGGAACCGCTCCGCGACCCTCGAGCAGCACTCCCTTGGGCGTTCGGAAGTCTGCGAACGCGTACTGCAGGCGGTTGCCGCAGGGCAACCGCTCGATCACGGAGGGAAGCACCGCTCCGGCGGTCCTTTCCCCCACCAGGCGGGCGACCCCGAGCTCCTGCAGACCTGCCGCGAGAATCTCGGACGTGCTCGCGGAGGTGCCGTCGATCAGGACCGCGACGGGCCCGCGGTAGAGCGGCGGCTGCGGGTTCACGGCGAACCGGGTCTGCCCCGTGCGCATGCGCATCGTCCCGAGCTGGGCCGGGCGCTCCAGGAACTTCGCCGCGATGGGGATCGCCATGGCCCCGACGCCGCCGGGATTGCCGCGGAGGTCGAGGATGATGCCCTTGGCTCCTCGGAACGAATCGATGGCCTTCTTGATGGGTTCCAGGAGGGGCATCATGAAGATGTTGAAGCGGATGTAGCCGATGTCGCCCGGAAGGCGCCGGACTTCCAGCCGGGCCCGGATCGGCGGCAGTTCGCCGAACCGGACCACCTGGCCGGGAGACTGCACTCGCTCCATGGTCTTGTGGACGGTGCGGTACGAGGCGTCGTAGAACATGGCCGAGACCGGCTTGCCGACCGGCCCCGACAGCGCCGCCCGAAGCGCGGAGGAGACCTTCAATGGGATCAGGTTGCGCTGTGCCGGGTCCTGCAGGATCGCACGGACGATCGGAGCCACCGGCCTCGAGTCCACCGCCACCAGGATCCAGCCGGTCTTGACGCCCGCCCTGTCGGCAGGCGAGCCCGGCTCCACACCGACGACGGTCGGACGGCCCTCCACGAGGCCGATCCTCAGCCCCGGCTCTCCGTCGGCGAGCGTCGGGATGCCCGCGCCACTCCCTCCGTAGGCGGAGGAGGGGATCACGCCGAAGTGCGAGGCACCCAGCTCTTGGAGCAGACCGTTCAGCGCGCCGACGTACTCCGCGTCGTTCCTCGCCTCCTCGACCTTGACGCGGTACCGGTCCTTCAGCTTCGACCAGTCGACGCCACCGAACTTGGGGTCGAAGTAGTACTCGTTGACCCGGCTCCAGACCGTCTCGAACGACTGGAGCCTCGTCTCGACCGGCACGTCGGCCCGCGCGAGGGCCCCCCAGAGGGACAGGACCGCGAGGATCGGGAGCTTCTTCACGGAGGCAGATTACCGGATCAACCGAGCGCGACCCCGAGGTCCTTGCGCAGCAGAGACCTCGCCCGGAAGAGCCAGCTCTTGATCGTGCCCTCGGGCTTGTTCAGCGCCTCGGCGATCTCGCCCACGTCCATGTGCCGGAAGTGGCGCATGAACACGATCTGGCGGTAGCGGTCGGGAAGCCGCTCGATGGCGCTGATGACCGCCCCGTGCTGGATCTGGGAGGTGGCCGTGGCCTCCAGCTCCACCGGATCGGCGATCTGCGTCTGCTGGTCGTCCAGGGACTGCCCGTCGCGTCTTCGGTCGCGCACGACGTCGACGCAGCAGTTCGCGCAGATGCGGCAGAGCCATGGGCGGATCGGTCGCTCGGAGTCGAAGTCCGCCAGGTTCCGCCAAGCCTTGACGATGGTTTCCTGAACCACGTCGTTGGCGTCGTCCGGGTTCCGGAGCATGCGCAGCGCCATGCTGTACAGAACCGAGCGGTGCTGATCGATCAACAGTTCGAAAGCCACCTGCTCCCCCGCCTGTGCGCGCTGGATCAGGTGCGTCTCCCAGCCCACCACCCTTCTGCCGTGTTTCATCTTCTTCCTGTTTGCGGAAGCCGCTCCCCTGATCTTAAGACGCGCCAAAAGACGCCGAGGTGCGCCGCCCGGGCCGATCGTCCTGCGTCCGCGTCTCCCCCGGGAAATTGCTGGCGGACCTGTTACGAATACTGTGTAGGGTTTCGACCCCACCTGCCGACATTACCTGTATGTCGGCACGGACGCTGATGCACTGGTGCCTGGTCGGGATGCCGGGGTTCCTGATGGCGTTTCTGAGCCTCGGAGCGAGGACGTACCGGGACGGCTTCGAGTTCCGGTGCTACAGCGACACGCAGAACCGCGACGTGGAGGCTTACATCGAGCCTCTGCGCCAAGTGCAGCGGCTTCCGAAGCGCATCCCGGTCGCCGACGACTTCCGGACCATCCACGCCGTCGCGGACTTCTGGCTGGAAGGGTACCGCCAGGGCAGGCTCCGTCCGATTCCGCCGGCTTTCTCGGACGAGGAGATGCCGCGTGGAGCGCGGGAGCAGATTCTGAACGGGCGTTCGGCGCTCGTCGCCGCGCTCAAGAGCGCCTCCGTGTCCGCTTCCAGGCTGGGTCGGAAGGACGAGGCCGTCTCCCTGCTGCTCAAGGCGTACGAGGCTCTGGAGATCTCCAAGACCAGCGACGGCTTTCTGATGGGCTTGTCCGCGAGGAGCCAGTGGACCACGGTGGCGCACCTGTCGCGAGAGCTCTCGCGCATGTCGCCTGCGGAGCGCAAGCGATGGCTGCCGGAGATCGACCGCCACCTTGCCGCGACCCGGCAGGCGTCGCTCAAGGCGCGCGAGTTCGAGGACCGGCTGAAGCAGAGCCCGGAGGGGATGCGCCTTGCGTCCGGAATCGAGATCCGCGACCTGCACACTTTGCTCGCCTTCCGGTCGCGGAACCTCGCCATGCTCACCGACCGCGGGCGCACGGGCACCGTTCTCGAGGCTCAGGGAGTGATCGCGGTTCAGGCTCAGCGCGAGCAGGAGGCGGCCCTGAGACTCGTTCGGCAGGCCGTGGCGGGTGGCTCGGCGCTGCCCAAGCTGATGGCCGATCCGCCGAAGGATCCTCCCGCGCCGTCGGGACCCGACGCCCGCATGCGGCCGGGTTTCGGCGTTCCGCCGTGGGCCTATCCAGCTTGGCGAGAGCGAATGCGATGGATGCGCCCGCCGACGCCACCAGCGCCCGGCAGGCCCGTCACTGGATCCACAGGACCCCGGTCGGTCGCATCTCTACAGCCAATGCCGTCTCCCTGAGGGCGTCGGTCGCGGCTGCCACGCTGTCAGGACTCTCGAGCTTCCACACGAAGTCGGTCTTGTCGGTCTGCGTCGAGACCACCACCGGGACGCGGTAGCGGTCGGCCAGAGCGAGCGCGAGGTCTTGGATCGATCCTCGGCCTTCCCGCGGAAGACTGGCCTTGCGTCCCGGTACGGCCACCACCAGAGGATCCTCCCTGCCCTCGATCACGACCTGAACGAGGGACGGCTGATCCATCCTCACGCGGATCGGGCTCCGGAACAGCTGACCCATCGGGTAGGAGGTGCCGTCCAGCTCGACGCGGGCGAGCTCCCGGCCTTGGTTCACCTCGCGCACCACGACCGTCTTCCGGCCGAAGGTCTGGAAGGACACGACCGCCTCGTCGCCGTCGGCGCGAACGATCAGGCGGTCCTCGGCGGACGCTCCGCCGGCCAAGGAGGCAGTGGGCGCTCCGCCCCGCTGCATCAGCGAGAGGCCTGCCGACAGGAGCGCCAAGGCCGCCAAGCCGCCCGCGAGGGCCGTCCTCCAGTTCCGGAACCACGGCTCCTTGGACCGGGCCTTCTCCCAGGCGTAGCGATCGATGCGCGCCATCACCCTGTCGTGCAGGTCGAACGCCGGCTCCTCGACCGGCTGGCCCAAGGACCGCAGGGCGCGGCAGGTCGCGGCGAACGACTCGTACTCCTCCCGGAGAGCCCGATCGGACGCCAGCTTCCGCCCGAGGGACTCCCGCAGCGCGGGATCGAGCTTTCCCTCGAGATAGGCGGAGAACAGTTCCCGGGCCTTGTCTGCGTGCATGGCTGAAGACTCCTGGCAGTTGGACCCCGCTAGTCCCGGAAAAGTTCCAGATCGCGGGACAGCAGGTCCTTCAGGGAGAGCCGGGCGCGGTTCAGCCGGCTCTTCACGGTGCCGATCGGCAGGTCGAGCGCCTCCGCGATCTCCTCGTAGGACAGCTGTTCGCCGTGGTACATCACGATCATCGCGCGCTGGTACTCCGGCAGCCCGTCGATCGCCCGCTGCAGCGCGCGCGCCCTCTCCTTCTCGAGGGCGGTCTCGTCCGGCAGCGGACCGGAGTCCTCGATCTGGAGCTCCAGCTCGGCGTCGTCGTCCGAGGACGCGCGGCTCAGGCTGGTCGTCTGGCGGGAGCGGCTCTTCTTCTGGGCGTCCAGATAGCAGTTCGTGACGATGCGGTACAGCCAGGTGCCGAAGGCGCTGTCCTGACGGAAGCTCCGGAGGGCCGAGTACACGCGGAAGAAGGCCTCCGCGACGATGTCGGCAGCCTCCTCTGGGTTGCGGGTCAGGCGGAAGGCGTACTGGTAGGCGCGGCGCTCGTGCTTGCGCACGAGCTGGTCGAACGCCTCGCGCTCGCCCTGCACGGCCCTCTCGATCAGGAGGCGGTCTTCGGACCCGGACATGGCAACCCCTTCACCGCGCCGCCTGAGCCAGGCGGACGGCCTCCTTCTCCTCCTCGGTCAGATTCTTGGCGGACTTCCAGCCCTCGATCGGTTTGCAGTAGACCCGGCAGTCGTTCCGAGCGATGAGGCTGGTGATCACGAACCCGGTGCCGAGGTCGTCGAGCATGGCCAGCGCGAAGCTCTGCTGGCCACCGACGTCGTCGAAGGCGTCGAACCGCACCAGTCCCGCGCGGCGGTTCGACCGCTCCAGCCGGTCTTCGAGGCGGCCGGCCCTTCCCTCGAGGTCTCCCACGCGCTCCTCTAGCCGGACCTTCTCCACGAGATGGTGCTCCAGAAGGCGCTCCAGATCCGCGCCGCTCGACTCGGCCAGAAGCGCCTTCCAGCGCCGCTCGATGGCCCGCAGCTTGATCCAAGCCCCTGTGGCGAAGCAGGCGACGACTATAATGAGCGTCAGGGCTAGGAGAAGCAACGTTTCGGCGTTTTCGGCGGCGAATCGGTGGAGACTGCTCATGGAAGGGGGTCCGGGTTCGTCGTGCCTTCAGTATAGCGGAAGCGCAGGACTGCTTCGAACGGCCCGGGGCGGTTCCCACCGATGCGGAAAATGGCGATCACAGGCTTCGGATTCGTCCTCGTGATGATCCTCGTGCTGGCCGTGCTGTTCTACGTCAACTTCCGAACCGTGGTGGTCAGCGGCCCCTCCATGGAGCCGACGTTCAAGAACGGAGATCGCCTTCTTGCGAGCCGCGCCTACTGGCTGATCGGCCCCGTTCAGAAGAAGGACATCGTGGTGGTGAAGCCGGAGGGGTCGCCTTCGTACGTCATCAAGCGGGTGGCCTACATGCCCGGAGAGACCGTGGACTACCAGAACATCCCCGACAACTGGCCGCTCACCAACGGTCCCTACAAGGTTCCGGCCGGGAAGGTGTATCTTTTGGGCGACAACTGGGCCAACTCGGAGGACAGCCGCAAGTACGGTCCGGTCAGCGAGTCGGCGATCTTGGGGAAGATCGTGGTGCTTCCAACCATGTGGCAGGTGGCTCTCAAGGTGGTGCTCGCCACGGCGGCGGCGTTCTTTGTGGCTCTGTACGTGCTGGAGCGCCTCCGAGCCGCCCGGCGGTCGTCATCGGGGTCGACTGCATGAGGCGGTTTCCCAGCGGACGGTATCGCAAGCAGGTTCTTCACTTCTTTCCGGCGCCGTTCCGCCCGCCTCTGCGGCCGTTCGTCGTGCTGGTCTTCGCTTGGAGCGGCGACCGGGTGCTCGTCTGTCAGATCGAGGACCGCGGATGGTGCGTGCCGTCTGGAAGAATCGAGCCGCAGGAGCTTCCCGAGGACGCCGCGCGGCGCGAGGCGATGGAGGAGGGCGGGGCGGTCCTCGGCGACCTTCTGTACCTCGGGACCTACCAGATTCGGGAGGGCTCGAACGTGCGATGGGCCTGCTGCTACGTGTGCGAGCTGCAGGGCCTGGGTCCGATCCCCGAGTGGACCGAGTCCACTGCCTGCCGCCTGCTGAGGCTGGACGAGCTTCCGGGCGTGTACCACATCTGGAACCAGCTCACCGAGCAGGTGTTCCGTTACTCGTTCGAGGTGCTGCAGCGGCACCGGGAGCGGATCGGCGTCAGCCGGATCGACGTCGGAGCAGCCGACGCAGCTCCTCCACCGCCTGATGGTTCGTCCAGTCCAGAGAGATCGGCGTGACGGACACGAAGCCCTCGGAGACGGCGTTGACGTCCGTTCCCGGCTGGTCGGGATCCATCACGACCACGCCGCCCTGCCAATAGTAGGGCCTGCCCCACGGGTCCTCCCGGCGCTCCACGCGGTCTTCGTAGACCCTCTGGCCCATCTGCACCACGCGAGTGCCCCGCAGCTCCACGGGATCGATCGAGGGGATGTTGACGTTGAGGAAGGTCAGCTCGGGAAGCGGACACTGGGTGAGGAAGGCCCAGTTCTCGCGGATCCACTGCTGGGCTGTCTCGAAGTGCAGCGGGGCGTCGACGACGAACACGGCCATGCTCAGGGCGACCGAGCGGATTCCGTTGATCGCTCCCTCCATGGCTCCCGCCGCCGTTCCGGAGTAGGTGATGTCGAACCCGAGGTTCGGGCCATGGTTGATGCCGCTCAGGACCAGGTCGCAGCCGTCCGGATAGGCGACGGTCAGGCCGACGTTGACGCAGTCCACGGGCACGCCGTCCACCTCGTAGGCCTCGATCGAGGGGTGGCGGACCGGCCGGACGCGAAGCGGGTTGCGCATCGTCATAGAGTGCCCGCAGGCGCTGCGCTCGTGATCGGGAGCCACGACGACGACCTGTCCGAACTCCTGGGCGACCTCGGCGAGGCTCCAAAGGCCATCCGCCCGGATGCCGTCGTCG
>CALGMO010000053.1 GCA_937961665.1 uncultured Fimbriimonadaceae bacterium | reverse complement strand
GGGTCAGCGCCCACTCGGTCAGCCTCGTCACGGGCTCCCAGCCCTTGGGACCCGGCGACGTGAGGAACCCCACGAACTCCTCGGCGACGGCCCGGCGCGACTTCGGCAACGGCCAATCCAAACCTTTGGCCAGGCACTCCGCCCGGAACGGCAGCCAGCGCTTGAGGAACACGTAGCGGACGGGCTGGTGCGCGAGCCGCACTCTCCAAAGCCTTTCGGGGTCCTTGGAGACGGCCCGCTCCGCCTCTTGGAAAAGAAGCTCCGCCCGCCTCATGGCGCCGTAGCTCAGATCGGGGCGGTTGAGGCCGGCGAAGCAGCCCGCCGACTTGGCCAGGCCGCTCAGGAGGGTGAGGTACTCGCGGATCGGCCTGGCCGCGGCGCCGTAGTAACCCCGCAGGAACTCGTCGATCAGCTTGCGGTCATCCTGGTAGGGATCCCACAGGAGGCGGGCCAGCAGCCAGGCGCGGAGTTCGCCCATCTCCCCGCCGGAGGTGTTGTAGGCGCCCTGCTCGAACAGGCCTCGGACGCCGTGCCGGTGGAAGAACCTCACGTTCGGCCCTAGGTTAAACCAGTTCGGGTGCGGGGCGAAGTAGTGGCTGAAGTTCGTGACGTAGTCCCACACGTACAGCCGCTGGCTCACCTTGCTCCAGCCTCGGATGTCGTCGGCGAAGGCCTTGTTGGCCGGATCCCCCAGGTTGGCCGGGTCCTCCAGGGGCAGGGCGAAGTTGCACTCGATGCTGCACAGCTGCACGATCACGTTGTCCCGCGGCCGGACGGTCTTGGGGGGCCTCCGCGTGTACTGGTAGGCCAGGGTGTCGATGCTGACGTTGGGGAACTCCTCTCGGATGGCGTCCGCGACGTGGTTCGCCAGCTCCAGCATCGTGCCGGCGTGCGAGCCCTCGCGTTCGTCGATCTCCTTGCAGGTCGGACACTCGCAGGGGCCGTACCAGTCGTTCTGGCTCACGGAGGCGATCGTCGCGGCGGGGTTGTTCCGCAGGCGGCGCTTCAGCTCCTCAACGATGCGAGCCCGCACCTCGGGGTGTGTGGTGCACAGCTGCTGGTCGTTGCGCCGCCTGCCGTCGATCAGGCTGAACCACTCGGGGTGCTTCTCGAACTCGGACGGCGGCACGAGGCTGAAGAACGTGTGCACGAAGCCCTCGTACACGGTTTTGCCGCCGTGCTTCTCCTCGAGCCTCGCCGCGTGGGAGTTGGCGAGGTTGCGCGCGGCCCAGTCCCCGTCGAAGGCGCAATGCCAGAACGGCTCCCGGTACTCGAAGGCCGGTTTCTCTCGGACGGAGAAGGGGGCGATCTGGAGCGTCGCGCGCTTCGGGACGTCGGTGGCCCAAGGCGCCCACCACCGCACGCCCAGGTTCTCCGAAAGGAACCGGTACACGGCGTACAGCGTGCCGCGCGGCCTGCCTCCCGCCAGCACCAGCCGGCCGTCCGCGCACTGGCGCAGCAGCTCCTCGGCTCCGAATCCGTCCAAGCCGTTGGCTCCGGCTGCCAGGGCCATGGGTCCGGGGCCGACCACGATGCAGGGACCGGGCGGCAGCTCGGCGGCCTGGCGCACCTCGAACTCCGCCCCGGTGATCTGGCGGAGGTGCGACGCGAGCTCCTCGGCGGCGTGCCGCTCGGGCGCGGTGGCGTCGGAGTGCACCAGGATGGGAGCCAACGCCCGTCCCCCTCGGGACAGGACCAGATTGGCCGGAGCGTCGGGAAGCATCGCGAGGAACAGAGCGGCGGTCAGCATGGCGGACACCTCGGCAGTCGGTCAGTAGCGGCAGTTCTCCCAGAAGAGCTCCAACGCGTAGCGGTAGGTCTCCAGCGTGACATCCGGGGGAACGGAATGGTCGGAGTGGAACACGTAGGGGATGCGGTGCTCGCGGATCGCGGTCAGCTTGCCCACGACCTCCCGCCGCACGGCCTCTCGGTCGTTGGTGCCCAGGGCGCGGACGTCGATGTTGCCCATGAATCCCAGCTTGCCCGCGAACGCCTGGCCCAGCTCGACGACGTCGTTCCCGGCCTTGGCCTCCATCGGCTGCAGGACGTTCACGCCGGCCTCGACGATGAGCGGCACGAGCATCCGGACGTCGCCGCACGAGTGCATCATGACTTGCAGGCCGTGATCCTTCAGGAACCCCACGAACCGTTTGGCGTGGGGCAGCCACAGCTCGCGCATCATGGCCGGCGAGCAGAACGGGCCGTTGCTGTAGCCCAAGTCCTCATACAGGAAGAACCCGTCCGGCAGGCCGGCTTCGCGGAAGAGGATCTCGTAGTGGCGGATGAAGAAGTCGGTCTGGACCTCGCAGAAGTCGGCGATCCACTCGGGATGCTCGATCATCGCGGGCAGGAAGTTCTGATCGCCGATCGTGGCGCGCATCAGCTCGAACACGAAGAGGTTCGAGTAGCAGGTGTACAGCCCCTCCTCGCGCCGTTGGACGATGGCCCGCTTGGCGGCCTCCATGTCGCCCAAGCGATCCGGCTCCGTGGCGAGCAGCGGCTCGCGGTACTTGGCGAACCAGACCTCGGGGGTGGAGCACTCGAAGTCGATGTGCTCCGGTGTGCCCGACTTGTGCTTCCAGAACTTGAGGGCGGCCCCGCGGCCGTCGCGCACCACTCTCCACTCGTCGGTCTCCTCGAGCACGTCCCAGACGCCGCGGAACGGCGTGCTGTCGAACCACCCGCCCACCCCGCGGACGTCGTAGGAGAACACGTCCGCCGGGTCCGCGCCCTCGGGATAGCCCTGTTTCGGCCAGTACTCGGAGATCGTTTCGGGCCAGAAGCTCTCGTTCAGGCCCATCCGCTCCGGGAGCTGCTTGTCGAAGATGGCGCGGAAAACCTCGCGTGGGGTCACGCAGCTACGTTACCCGGATCAAAAAGCCCACACGATCTTGGCGGCGAGCCTGGATCGCCACTCCAGCGCGTTCGGGTCCCCGAGGATCACGTACCACTCGGTTCCGGCGAAGCCGGCGTTGCGGTAGGCGAGGTAGGCGTTCGTGTGGCCGTCCTGCCAGACGATCCTGCCGGTGAGCGACCGTCGGTCATCCAGCTCGGATCCGACCGTCAGAATCGTCTGCTCGGCCGTCCCGCGGTAGCTCTGACGGCTGTAGTTCAGGCCGACATCGATCTTGCCGGCTAGGCGGCGGTTGAAGCCTCCGGTGATGTACGACGTGGCTGACCCGTCCCGGTGGCCGAAGTTGCCGTAGAACCCGAAGCGCCGCGTGCGGTCGGACGCGTTGGCCGTGGCTCCCAGGCTCACGGTCTGCTCGTACTCGCCTTCGAACTCCTGGACGCGCACGCCGAAGTTCAGCGACAGGTCCCGGCGGGTGGTGACGTTGCCGTCCAGCGACGCCGACCGCTCGAACGCCCTGCCGTCGTAGTGGTCGTAGTGCGTCACGAAGAGGCTGCCGCTCTGGTTCTTGAACGGCCCGGTTCGCAGGTCGGCGTTGTACTCCGAGAACAGGTAGGCGCCTCTGCGGTCGTCGAAGGGAACGTAGCCCAGCGCCGGGAAGAACCCCGGCTCTACAAAAACGTGGCGCAGCACCGCGAACAGCCTGGGTGCCGAGTAGGCCAGCCCCAACGAACCGGCCTGCGCCTTGGAACCGTCGTCGTCGTTCAGCGCGAGATCTCCGTCCAAGGTCCAAAGCCCGCTCCCGTAGCCGGCCGTTGCCCCCAGAGCGGAGCTGGCGTAGCCGGGAAGGCTGCGGGAGGTCCCGTAGAGGGAAGCCCACGAGAGCGGCGTGAATTGGTACCCGGCCTTGAACACCGCGTCGGTCTGTTCGTCGCTCCTCTGAGCGACCAGCACGCCGACGTCGGTTTGGTCGCCAACCTTGCCGAACAGCTTCGCGCCGAAGTCGAACTCCCCAATCCGCCGCGAGTAGAACATCTGCGCGAAGGTGTACGGGGAGGTCAACCAGAAGTAGCCGCTGCCCTCGGTGAAGAACGGCCGGTTGTCCTGCAGCTTCCGCTCGGTGCGCGTGAACTCGATCCCGGCGACCTGCTGCTCCACGTTCAGGAAGTCCGGCTTGTACGAGCCGACGGCTGTCAGCTGCGGAGTGATCCGGTAGCGGACGTCGAACCCGTAACGCAGGTCCGTGTCGCTCTCCGAGAAGTCCGGACTGAGGTAAGCCTGCAGGTCGACGGGCTTGGCCGAGGCCGGGATCGCCACGCCCCGGACCACGGCGCACCGCTCCAAGCGGCTGTCCTGTCCAGTGTTCGGGAACTCGGACATCACGTTGGTGCGCTGGTGGAACCGTCGCACCACCAGCCCGATATCCCGTTTCCCGGCGGGAGGCAGGTTCAGGATCCGCCACGGGATGCGCATTTCGGCGGTCCATCCGCCCTCGTCTCTGCTGACCGCCGCCGACCAGTCGCCCCTCCACTCGCGCTTGTTCGATCGTCCGCCGCTGATCTCCTCGTTCTGCGTTCCCAGAGCGTTGCAGCGGAAGCGGGAGAACGCGGCCCAGTGCTTCTGGAGGAACGGGTCGAGCATCACGACCACGAAGTCCTCACCGTTGAACTCAGCCCCTCGCTGGCGCTCCCGGGCCACGATCCGATCGGGCTCCGAGTCGTGGCAGCGGAAGGCCACGTAGACGTTCTCCCGGTCGAACCCGATCCACACCCGCGTGCGGTCGGTCGGGGGCTGGCCGGTCACCGGGTCGATCAGATCGGGCAGGGCGAGGGCGGAGTCCCACTCGCCGGGCGCGATCCGGCCGTCCAGAGTGGGTGCGGCGATCTCCTTGGCATCCAAGAGCGCTTGAGCCTGCAGGGTGGACGAGAGGGCGGCGAGACACAGGCAGACAATAGCGGATCGGTACATGGAGGGTGGCTCGGCGCACTATACCAGACACCGCGCACGTTCACCAAAGGAACGGAACGAGCCCCCAGCTCCTCTTGGAGTACTCGTCGTATTCGGGGTAGGTCTGGCGGAGCAGACGCTCCTCGATCCTCACTTTGCCGATCAGCGCCGCGGCCAGGCCGACGAGGGCCGGCGCAGCCCCAGGGTCCAGCAGAGCCGACCCCGCTCCGAGGGCCAGCAGGCCGAGGTACATCGGGTGCCGCACCCACCGGTAGGGTCCGTCGGTCTTCAGGCCGCGGCGGTTCGGCTTGGGATCGGGCGAAAGGCTCGGACCGAGCGCGCGCCACGACCAGAGCAGCCACAGCGCCCACAGGGCGACCCAGACGCTCATGGCGGCGGGCCAAGGCCAAGCCCGAGCGGCCCTCCAGCCGAGCCACCCCAGGCAGGCCAGTTGGAGGGCCACCAAGCCGAACCGCACGACGGGACTAGCCAAGGCGCTTCAGCATCTCCGTGACCAAGCGCTCGAGCTGGGCGTCCCGGCCCTGCTCCCAGAGGTCGGCGTCGAACGGAACGGGAAAGTCCGGCTTGCGACCTTGGCCCTCGAGGTTCTCACCGTCGATCGCGTAGGCCCCGCTGCCGGGCATGCGGATGGAGCCGCCGTCCCACAGGCCGTACGATCCCGTTCCGATCACCCCGCCGGCCGTCTCCACGCCCACGATGGGACCGAGCTTCAGCCTGCGGAAGCCCTCGGCGAGGATCTCGGCGTTGCTGAACGAGGACTGGTTGATGAGCAGCCCGGTCGGCAGCTCGAGCGCGTCTCCTCGGTAGATGTTCTCGCTGACCCGGATGCTTTCGGCGCCGCGGCTGGTACGGATGAGCCACGGGGTCTTGATCAGAACTCCGAGGATCAGGTGCGAGGTGCTGCCGCCGCCGTTGAACCGGACGTCCAACACCATTCCCTTCTTTCCGACGGTCTCGGTGCGGATGGCTCGGAGGAACTCGCGGTAGCTCGGGTCGTCCATGCCCCGGATGTGGAAGTAGGCGAGCCGGCCGCCGCTCAGGCGATCGGTCTCCCGCCGCTGGAACTCCACCCAGGCTTGGTAGCGACGCCCGGAGGCCGCGCTCCACGACTCTGGCTGGATCACCATCTCCAGACGCTTGCCGCCGCGGTCCACAGCCAGCCGGACCTTTCGCCCGGCCTTGCCGACTAGGAGGGAAGCGAGCGGCTCGGCGCGGGTCGGCCGTCGGCCGTCCACCTCGAGCAGCACGTCTCCCGGCCTCAGCTCGGAGTCCGGATGGTCCGCCGGTCCGCCCTGGAACACCCGCTCCACGCGGTAGACGCCGCGCGCCTCCAGGTCCTCCGGCGCGAAGTCGCACCCGAGCCAAGATCCCGACTCCTGCGACGTGGGCGCCGCGCCCTCCGACGGCGCCGAAGCGCCCAGGTGCGACGAGCCCAGCTCCTGCATCATCTCGTTCATCAGCGTGTAGAAGTCGGCCCGGTCCGTGGCGAAGGGCACGAGGGGCTCGAACCGCCTGCGGATGGCGCCCCAGTCCCTCAGGTTCAGGTCGCCGCGGTAGTAGAAGCGGTCCATCGCCCAGCCGATTTCCTCGAAAAGCGCTCGGAACTCCGCCTGTGCGTCGACGGTGGTCTCCGCCGTGAACGACACCGGCTGGGCGGCTCCGTCGGTGCCGATGGATGCGACCCTGCCGCCGACGATTCCGTACACCCTTTTGGCGTACGTTTCCATCCGCGAGGGGACCGCGGTGGCGGCGGCCAGGGGGGCGGGGGTGCCACCCCGAGCCGGCACGGAGGCGAGTTTGCCGGACGACACCACCAGGAATCCGCGGCCGTCCGGCAAGGCGAGGGCGCTCGTCACAGAGACCGTGGTGAGGCGCCGCAGACGCTGTTCGATCCCGCGCTCCAGAACCCTCACCTTGGGCGACGGCTCCCTCGGTCGGGCCTCGTCGAGCTTCTCCAGCGCGTCCTCGGGGAACGACCGCTCCGCCGGGAAGAGGTCGATCGAGAAGAGGTTGGGCTCCTCGTACTCCTGGGCGACGAAGTACACCGACTGGCCGTCGGGGGAGAAGCGGGGCAGCCCGGAGACGCCGCGGGCGAGCTTGCCGATCACGAGGCGGCGCGTGCCGTCCGCGCGCACCATCTCCACCGTCGAGCCGCGCTCGTTGGCGTTCTCGAAAACGATCCACTCGGAGTCCGGGGACCACGAGAAGAACCTGCCGCCGCGCAGGCCGTCGTAGAACAGGCCTTCGGCGACCGTTCGGGGCTCTCCTCCCTCGGCAGGGACGACCCTCAGCTCCCGGCCCGCGCGGACGTACGCCACGAGCTTGCCGTCGGGGCTGGGAGTGGGCAGGGTGCAGTCGGCGGGGTCCTCCACGAACGGCTTGGGCTCGGGCTTGTCCACGTCCAGCGATAGAATCCGGCGCCGCCCTCCGTCCATGGCGGTGTAGACCAGCCGCTTGGCGGTCAGGAAGGCCGGCTGGCCGTCGTAGCCGGGGTTGGTCGTGAGACGGCGCGCGAGGCCGCCGCCGGCGGGCATCAGCCAGAGGTCGCCGCGCACGGAGGCGACGATCCGCTTGGCATCCGTCGCCACGGCGTACTCCGAGACGCCCTCCGTGACGGTGGACCGCACGATCCCCGGCGCGCGGGCGTCGTCCGGAACGGTGAGCGCGACCCGGTGGTGCTCCCCGGTGCCGGTGTCCAGGATCCAGATCTCGGAGTCGTACTCGAAGACCGCCTTGCGCCCGTCGAGGCTGGCCTTGGGCCGGCGCGGGACGCCGCCCTCGGAGAACCGGGTGAGCTGCCGCGCGCGGCCACCGTCGGCGTCCATCAACCACAGGTTGGGCCAGCCGGAGCGGTTGCTGAGGAACAGGATCCGGCCGTCCCGGAGCCAGTTCGGCGCGGTGTCGGCGGACCGCGTCGCGGCCAAGGGACGATGGTTGCGCAGCGGCACGCCCGCATCGGCGACGAACACGTCCCCTGCGGCGCTTCCGGACGCGTACGGGTTGCGCCACGTTCCGGCCGAGCCCTTGGTGTAGGCGACCTTCGATCCGTCCGGAGAGACGGTCGGTTGGGTGAACAGCTCCAGCGGGTGCGACGTGAGCCTCGTGGGCTCGCCGCCCTCCACGGGGAGACGGAAGAGGCAGCTGGATCCCCAAGCGTTCGTGGAGCCGTAGATCCACTTCCCGTCCGGGGAGACGCACGCCGGAACCTGCGTCGCGGGGTCCGCGGTGAGCCGGCGGATGTCGGTGCCGTCGGCGGCCATCGAGTAGAGGTCCGGCATCCCGGACCGGGTCGAGGAGAACACGATGTGGCCGTCGGCGGTCCAGATCGGCGACCCGTCGTCGGCGGGATGCACCGTGAGCCGCACCGCCTGGCCGCCGGAGCTCGGCGCCACCCAGACGTCTCCCTGCCACGCGAACGCGATGCGCGAGCCGTCGGGCGACAGGCTGGGCTCTTGGGCGCGCTTGAGCTCGAGGGCTTGCGGCGAGGCGGCGAGGAGGATGGAAGCGACGAGGGACAGCCTTCGGGCGACCATGGCCCGCTAGGTTACACGATCCCCCGTAGGATTCTGGGGCCGGCCCGCAGGGCCGGCCCCTCCGGACGTCAGGCTTGGTTCTTGCGAACCCAGTCCACGACCTCGTCCACCTTGCAGAACGCCAAGCCGGTCACGGTGTCCGCGCAGCCGTAGTACACGGTGATCCGGCCGGTGTCCGCGTCGGCCAGCGCGGCGCACGGGAAGGTCACGTTCGGCACGTCGCCGACCTGCTCGTAGGGCATCCACGGCGCGATCAGGTACGGCGCCCCTCGGGCGATCACCTTCCAGGGCTTGTCCAGGTCGAGCAGCGTGGCGCCCCAGGCGTAGACGAACCCGTTGCAGCTGGTGAGGACGCCGTGGTGGAACATGAGCCAGCCCTCGGTGGTCTCGATGGGCACCGGGCCGGGGCCGATCTTCGTGGACTCCCACGCCTGCTGCGGCCTCATCACCCACCGATGGCGGCCCCAGTGGATCATGTCCTCGCTCTGGCTCAGGAAGATCTCGCCGAACGGCGTGTGGCCGTTGTCGCTCGGCCTGTTCAGCATCATGAAGCGGCCGTTGATCTTTCTGGGGAACAGCACGCCGTTGCGGTTGAACGGCACGTAGGCGTTCTCGAGGAAATGGAACTCCTGGAAGTCCCGCGTGTAGCCGATGCCGATGGTCGGGCCGTGAAACCCGTTGCACCAGGTGACCCAGTAGCGGTCCTCGATCCAGCAGACGCGCGGGTCGTACAGGTAGTGCGGGTACTCCAGCTCGGGGTCGTCCAGGATCCACTGGATCGGATCCGGGTTGATGCGCCAGCGGAAACCGTCGTCGGAGAAGCCCGCGTTCAACTGCATGTGGCGGGTGCGGGTGTCGGCGCGGAACACGCCCGCGAACTTGCCTCGATAGGGCACGGCGGCGCTGTTGAACACGCTGTTGCTGGTCGGGGTGGCGTTGCGCGGGATGATGGGGTTCCCGCTGTAGCGCCACACGACGTCGCTGCAACCCTCCGGCCGATCCTCCCACGGGATGTTCGGCAATGGCGAACCGATGATCTTGGCGGAGCTCATGGCGGCCCGAGTCTACCCACGGGCCGGTTCTTCGTTTGACGTCTCCGCTACCCAGCCCGCGCCCCGCCTCGTAGGTAACCTTGGAGCTGCGACAATCCCATGGCGATGGCACCGGAACGGATCCTCGGCGACGAACTGATGCCGATCTACGAGAAGCTGGCGCGGGGCGAGAGGCTCGGCTTCGACGACGGCATGACCCTGGCCACGACCAGGAACCTCACGGGCGTGGGCTGGCTGGCGAACCTCCAGCGCGAGCGGAGGCACGGCGACCGCACCTACTACGTGCGGAACCAGCACATCAACTACACCAACATCTGCAACAAGTTCTGCAAGTTCTGCAGCTTCTACGCCAAGAAGGGCGGCCCGGAGCCGTACGAGATGAGCCTGGAACAGGTGCGCGAGCGCCTGATGCGGTACATCCACACGCCGATCACCGAGGTGCACATGGTGGGCGGCATCAACCCGCGCCTGCCCTATTCCTACTACATGGACCTGATCCGCACGGTGAAGGACGTGCGGCCCGGAGTGCACGTCAAGGCCTTCACGGCCGTGGAGATCGTGGAGATCGCCCGCGTGGGCAGGACAACGGTCGAGGGGGCGCTGCGGGACCTAATCGAGGCCGGCTTGGACTCGCTGCCGGGCGGAGGCATCGAGATCCTGTCGGACCGCGTGCACCGGGAGCTGTTCGGCCGCAAGCTGAACGGCGAGGAGTGGAAGGAGGTCGCGCGGGCCGCCGCCAAGCTCGGGCTGCGTCAGTACGCCACGATGCTCTACGGGCACATCGAGACTGCCGAGGAGAGGGTGGACCACCTGATCCAGCTTCGGGAGCTGCAGGACGAGACGGGGCACTTCCTCACGATGACGCCGCTCAGCTTCCACCCCGAGGGCACCGAGCTGGAGCACATCGAACCGCCGACCGCGGACGACGACCTGCGCGCCATCGCCCTCAGCCGGCTGATGCTCGACAACTTCGACCACATCAAGAGCTTCTGGATCATGAACACCGTGCCCGTCACACAGGCGGCCCTGTGGTACGGGGCGGACGACGCGGACGGGCTGGTCCAGGAGTACGAGATCACCTACGCCGAGGGGGACTTCGGCAACCGCAGCCAAGGACTCACCTATGAGAACATGGTGGCGATGATCCGGAGCGCGGGACGCGTGCCCGTGGAGCGCGACTCCCTCTACAACGAGATCGTGCGGCCCGAGCCGAAGCGCGTGCCCCTGCCGCTGGTGCGGTGAGGCGGACCGATGGACCCGTGCCCGAGCTGCCGGGCTCCCATGGACGAATCGTTCGCCTTCTGCCCCCTGTGCGGAGCGGACCTGCGGCCTCCCGATGAGCGCTGGGCGGGAGCGCGCCATTGCGGGCATCGGGTGGTCGGGGGCGCCTTCTGCCCCGACTGCGGCGGGGACGTCTCGCACCGGCTCGAGGCTTGGCTCAGGCGCAGGGCCTCCGCTCGGGTCTGGGGCGGTTGGGTCTGCGCCGGCGGTTGGGTCGGATTCGCAGCGGCAGGGGTCTGGGCGCTCGCCCAGGCCGAACCGGCGATCGCCGTCCAGAGCGGGTGCGCGGCTCTGGCTAGCCTGAGCGCAGCCGGCCTGGGGTGGGCCTGGCGCAGGGACTGGTGGCGCTGGTCCCCGCCGCGGTGAACGCGTTCCGGCGCTCGGGTAGCATGCGCCGCATGAAGGGTCTCCGCATCGTGTTCACGGGCAGGGAGCAGGCCCGGGCCGAGAGCTTCGAGGTGCCGTCGGTCGGCCCCGGCGAGTTGCGGATCCGCACGGAGGTCAGCCTGATCAGCATCGGCACCGAGTCGACGTGCTTCCTCCGGCGGTTCGCCCCGGGCACGCACTTCGACCGATGGGTGCGCTACCCGTTCTATCCTGGGTACTCGCTGGTCGGCCGGGTCGAGGAGGCCGGGCCGGGCTGTCCTCCCTCGCACGCGCCGGGAGCCCTCGTGGCGACCTCGAAGCCGCACGCCAGCCACGTCGTGTGCCGCTGGGAGGACGCCACCCCGGTCGATCCGGCGATCCCGGCCGATCTCGCCGCGTGGTTCGCCCTGGCGCAGATCACGTTCAACGGCGTGCGCAAGGCGGGGATCGGCCTCTCCGACCGCGTGGCCCTGGTGGGCGCCGGCCCGGTCGGCCAGATGGCTCTGCGGTGGGTGCTCGCCAGCGGCGCCTGGGAGGTCGCGGTCGTGGACCCGAGCGAGGAGAGGCTGGAGCTGGCGAGGCGCGCGGGCGCGACGCACCTGATCCGTTCGTCCGCGGCGGAGGCCGTTGCGGAGATGGAGCGGGTGTTCTCCGCAGGGCCGGAGAAGCAGGTCTCGAGAGGGGCGGAGACGGACCCAGCGCCGCCGCAGGACCGGCGCGACCCGCGGCCGGACGTGGCGATCGACGCGACCGGCTCGGCCGCCGTGTTCGGTCCGATCCTGGCGATGCCTCGGACCGGAGGCAAGGTCCTGCTGATGGGGGATCCGGGCAACCCCGACGACCAGCACCTGACCCCGGACCTGCTGACGCGCAGCCTGACGGTGGTCGGCGCGCACTTCATGACGCGCTTTCCGGATCGGACCTGGTCGGACATCCACCGTGTCTACTTCCGGATGGTCCTCGACGGCCGGATCCGGATGGACGGCATGACCACGAGGACGCTGGACCCGCGGGATCCCCAGGCCGCCTACCGGCTGGCCGTGGACGAGCGGGACCGGGTGATGGGCCTGGTGTTCGACTGGTCCGGAGTCGCCGGAGACGATTTTTGAAAAAAGGCCCTGGGGCCCTTGACATCCTCGGAGGGCCCTGCCTATAATATTCCTCGCTTGCCCGCACTGGGCAGGCAGCTCCTTGAAAGCTCAAGAGGGAAAGGAATGCGCCGAGTTCGGTCGGTCGTCGCGCAAGCGGCGCATCGACAATGTGCGGGACGTTACCCTGCGGGCCTTCGGCCCGGTGGGGCGTCTCGAGTTCAACCGAGAACACAGATCCCTCTGAACGGGACTGGAAACAGTTTCTTCGGAGAGTTTGATCATGGCTCAGGACGAACGCTGGCGGCGTGCCTAAGACATGCAAGTCGAACGGTCCAGGCTTCGGTCTGGATAGTGGCAAACGGCGGAGTAATACATGAGCAACGTGCCCCGAAGACCGGGATAGTCGCTGGAAACGGCGGGTAATACCGGATGTGGCCGACGGGAGACATCTCCCGTCGATTAAAGGGAGCGATCCGCTTCGGGAGCGGCTCATGGCCTATCAGGTAGTTGGCGGGGTAACGGCCCACCAAGCCTACGACGGGTAGCGGGTCTGAGAGGATGATCCGCCCGAGTGGGACTGAGACACGGCCCACACACCTACGGGTGGCAGCAGTCGGGAATCTTGCACAATGGGGGAAACCCTGATGCAGCGACGCCGCGTGGAGGATGAAGGATCTAGGTCTGTAAACTCCTTTTATCGGGAAAGACTTAGGACGGTACCCGATGAATAAGCACCGGCTAACTACGTGCCAGCAGCCGCGGTAAGACGTAGGGTGCGAGCGTTGTCCGGATTCACTGGGCGTAAAGAACGCGTAGGCGGCCTGTTAAGTGTGAAGTGAAATCTCCAGGGCTCAACCCGGAAACTGCTTCGCATACTGGCAGGCTGGAGGAATGCAGAGGTGAGTGGAATTCCTGGTGTAGCGGTGAAATGCGTTGATATCAGGAGGAACACCCGTGGCGAAGGCGGCTCACTGGGCATTTCCTGACGCTGAGGCGTGAAAGCGTGGGGAGCAAACAGGATTAGATACCCTGGTAGTCCACGCCCTAAACGATGGATACTAGATGTGAGAGGTATACACCCCTCTCGTGTCGCAGCTAACGCATTAAGTATCCCGCCTGGGGAGTACGGCCGCAAGGTTGAAACTCAAATGAATTGACGGGGACCCGCACAAGCGGTGGAGCATGTGGATTAATTCGATACTAACCGAAGAACCTTACCCAGGTTTGACATGCGGCGGAAATCCCATGAAAGTGGGCCCCTCCGCAAGGAGCCGCCGCACACTTGTTGCATGGCTGTCGTCAGCTCGTGCCGTGAGGTGTACGGTTAAGTCCGCCAACGAGCGCAACCCTCGCCTCATGTTGCCAACGGGTGATGCCGGGAACTCATGAGGGACCGATGGTGTAAGCCATAGGAAGGTGGGGATGACGTCAAGTCAGCATGGCAGTTACGCCTGGGGCTTCACACATGCTACAATGGGCGAAACAAAGGGCAGCAATGCCGCGAGGCGGAGCAAATCCCAAAAATACGCCCCCAGTTCAGATTGCAGTCTGCAACTCGACTGCATGAAGGCGGAATCGCTAGTAAACGCAGGTCAGCTATACTGCGTTGAATACGTTCCCGGGTCTTGTACACACCGCCCGTCAAGTCACCTGAATCGTCTTCACCCGAAGTCCGTGGCCCAACCGCAAGGAGGGAGCGGCCGAAGGTGAGGGGGGTAAGGGGGACTAAGTCGTAACAAGGTACCCGTACCGGAAGGTGCGGGTGGATCACCTCCTTTAAGGAGACGCACTCGGAATCCGCACTGCGGAGTCCGACATCTCCAGGTGTATCTCGGGCATTCCTTCCCCTGAGCTTTCGGGAGCGTCCACCGACGCTCCCTTTTTGCTTTTGTCGGGCGCGGCCGAGCGCGGAACCGGCCGGCGAGGGAGCCGAGAGGAACTCAGAGCGGCTTCGAGGGACGCCGGGAGCGTCCCGGCCTCTTGGGGCGGCCCGCGCTGACCAGGTCGTACGGTTCCGCGGCCGTGATCGGCAGACGCGCGAACTCGCCGGGCCGGCAGGGCCGATCCGTGTACACGAGACCGTCGATCTCGGGAGCGTCGCGGAACGACCTCCCGACGCTCCAGCCGGTGTCGGTGCGGCCCTCCACCAGCACCTCGAGCTCCCGGCCGATCCAAGAGCGGTTGACCTCGAGCGAGACCGCTTGCTGGAGCGCCATCAGCTCGTTGTGCCGGCGCTGCTTCTCCCGGAACGAGACCTGGTTCGGAAGCTCCGCCGCCGGCGTTCCGGGCTCTCTGCTGAACAGGAAGCAGCCGACCCGGTCCAGGCGCGCCGCACGCACGAAGTCGAGCAGGTGCCGGAACTCCTCGTCGGTCTCGCCCGGATAGCCCACGATGAACGTGGTGCGGATGGCTACGTCCGGCATCGCGGCGCGGATCCTTTCGAAGAGGCGCAGGTAGCGCTCGCCGTCCCACGGGCGCCGCATGCGCCGGAGCACCTCCGGATGGCTGTGCTGCAGAGGCATGTCGATGTACGGCAGGGCCTGCTCCACGGTCGCCAGGGTCTCGATCAGCCGGTCGTCGACGCGGGTCGGATACAGGTAGAGAACGCGCACCCAGCGCACGCCGTCCACCTTCGCGACCTCGCGGATCACTTCGGGCAGCCGGAACGCGCCGTACAGGTCGTGCCCGTACTGGGTGGTGTCCTGCGCGATCAGGCACAGCTCCCGCGCGCCCGTCTCGGCGAGGCGCCGGGCCTCCTCCAGGATGCGCTCGATCGGCTTGCTGGCGTGCTTGCCTCGGAAGCTGGGGATCGTGCAGAAGGCACACTCGTGGTCGCACCCCTCGCTGAGCTTCAGGTAGGCCGTCCAAGCCGGTCCGGAGCGCGCCCTGGACCTCACGTCGGCCCACAGGTGGTGCGGACGGTCCAGAGCGACCGTGGCTCCCTCGCGGGCGGCCCCGACGATCTCGCCGAAGCGGGCCATCTGCCCCACGCCGACGTAGGCGTCCGCGCCCGGGACGAGCCGCCGGATCTCCTCGCCCATGCGCTGCACGAGGCAGCCCGCCACCACCACCTTGCCGGTTCGTCCCGCGGCGCGGTCCCGCAGCGCCGCGCGGATCGCCTCCAGACTCTCGCGCTTGCTGGCCTCGAGGAACCCGCACGTGTTGACGACGGTCACGTCCGATCGCTCGGCGAGGCCGTCCAGCGCATAGCCCGCCTGGGCCAGCACGCCGGCGATCTCCTCGCTGTCGACCTCGTTCTTGGCGCAACCGAGCGTGATGACGCGCGCAACCGGTTTCTGGGACATCGTCCCGCGATTATGGCGCGGCCGGCTGGGGCTGGCCCGCCGGAAGACCGCCCTCCTCGTCCGGCCGAGCGTCGGCGTACCTCGCCCGCTGGTCCTCGTCCATGGTGCGCCAAGTCAGGAACTGCTTGCGCAGGTCCTCCACGAACCGCTTGTTCAGGTTGATCCAGTTCCCCGGCTCGCCGCCCAGGCGGGTGAGGATGAGCGTCAGCTCGAACACGTCCTCCAGCGCGGTGGGCTCGGACTGGATCTGCACGATCTGGCTCACCCCGAGGTCGTACGGCGCGATCCATGCGGTTGTCCGGGTGTACGTCCCCCTGCCGTGCCGGGACTCGAAGTGCCCCAGAGTGGTGCCCGAGGTAACGAACGAACCGATCGTGTACTCCTCGTAGGCACGGAACCAGTCCGCGAGGTAGCGGATGATCGGCTCGGCCTCGCGGCCGCTGATGCTGAACGGCAGGAGGATGCGCCACTCGTCGCCCTCGGGCAGCACGTCCAGGAGGTCGCCCTCCAGCGCGGGGGCGGCGATCTTGCTGGCCTTCTTGGCGGGGTAGATCGTGCTGGCCAGAACCACCGCCATCACCAGCGCCGCGGACAGCACGGCCGACGTAGAGCTGAAGTTCAGGTACAAGCCCGGCAGCGCCCCGGTGGCCACGATGACCTTGGCGGAGATCTGCGCCGCGAAGTATCCGAACACCGCGCCGATCACCCCGTACACCAGCGACTCTGCGAAGAACAGCATCGCGATGTGGTTGGGAGCCAGGCCGATCGCGCTGAAGATGCCGATCTCTCGGGTGCGTTCGTGCACGCTGGCGATCATCGTGTTGAGCACGAACACCGAGGCGATCAGCATCTGGAGGATCACCAGGCCGATGCCCGTTCCCGAGGACGCCTGCTGCGCGCTGAACTGCTTGACCTGGAGCTTGCCGCCGGGGCCGGGCGCGGCCGCGTACACGTTCAGGCGGATGCGCGGCATCAGGTTCTTCAGGGCCCTCTCGGTCACATCCGGCGCCGGAAGGCTCACGGCGATGTAGCGCGTCTGGGCGCCCAGCCCGATCGCGGTGTCGGCCGGCATGAAGAACACCCGCGCCGGGTCGTAGCGGATGAACTTGCGGAACGCGTCGGTGCCGGTGCGCGACTGCATCTGGAACTGGCTCGACAGGGAGAAGTCCGCGGGCAGCACCTCGTCGCCGTCCAAGTCGATGATCGATCGCAGGATCGCCGGATCCAGAATCCCGATCACCGTGTAGTCGATGCCGGCGAACTGCACGACGGCCTTGCCGACCTCCTTGGGGCTGATCTTCAGCTCCTCGGCGATCGGCCGGGGCAGGATGACCACCTTGCGGTCGCCGTTGCGGAACCAGCGGCCGCCCGGCAGCAGCGCCTCCTGAGGGCGGGTGATCTCGGCCTCGGAAGGATCCATGCCCACGAGCACGCGCGCGTCGAACGTCCGGTCCGCGGCGCGCAGCGAGAGCACGCCGTTGTCCCCTTGGCCGGCGCCGTAGTACCACGCCCGCCGGGCGACCTTGCCCTTGCCGGAGAACTCGTTGGCGACCTGGTAGTACGTCGAGGTCGGCAAGGGGTTCAGGCCGGGGTCCCGGAACAGCATGCCCGTGTAGCGGGCCGGCACGTCGCTGGACACCTCCTTCAGCTGGATCTCGTTCACGATCGACGTGAAGCTCAGAACGATGAACGTCATCACCACCAGCGTGAGCGTGGTGAGGAACGTGCGGGCCTTGCGGCGCCTCATGTTGCTCACCCCGAGGTTGAAGGCCGCCATCGCGACGCTCATGCGCCGGATGTCCACCTCGTGGACACCGCTCTGCGCCTTCTTCAGCGCCTTCAGGGAGGACTCGAACTTGCCTAGGATGAACCCGATCACGATGATGCTCAGCGCGCCCATCACGAACGCGATGAAGATCATCGACGGGTTCGTCACGATCTCGAACGCGGGGTGGATGACGTACAGCAGACCGAACGAGGCGAAGAACACGCCCGCCGCCCCGACGAGCTGCGCCGTGAGGCTGCGGCTGCCGAAGAGCAGCCTCTCCAGGAAGTAGCTGAACGGGATGATCAGGAACAGGTAGAAGACCACCCCGTTCACCACGTCGTTGGCCGTTCCTTGGATTACCGGGTGGGCGCGCAGCGCGTAGCCCCAGGCGGCGCGCGAGTGCTGGTCGACCGCCGGCCACTCGCGGTCGGCCAGGGCGCCTTCGGCCAGGGAGGCCTCGTCGCGCGCCGTGGCCTGGAGGTCCTCCACGCCCTTGCTCACGATCCGGTACTTCGAGAACTTGTTCAACCGGTCTTGGTTGATCGCCAGGATGTCGCGGGCCGTCTGCAGGGCGACGAACGGGAACACGCCCCCGACGGCGATGGCGTCGCGGCCCGTCGCGCCGGCGGTGGAAGCCCCGAACGCGAGATAGCCCTTGCCGGCGGGGTGCCGGTCGTCCGCGTTCGTCAGGATCAGGCGCACCTCGCCGAGGCCCGTGCCCATCAGCAGCTTGAACCTTTGGCCGGGCATGGTGAACATCACCGCGGTCTCCTCGGACTCGGTGTTGATCCTCATGTCCTTGTCGTCCCGGAAGAACCCGAAGTTCTCCGGCGGGGCGTCCGTGGCCGCGTCGAGGACCTGGTAGTCGGTGAGGGCCTTCAGGTCCTGCGGGTCCACCAGGTCGTAGAAGTTGGTGGCCACGCAGGGAAACACCACGATCGGCGTGGACTTGAAGCCCGTCTTCAGCTCGAACGTGCGGGGATAGTCCATGCTTCCGCGCAGGCCGTCCGCCGGAGCCTGGTCGATCTCGCCGTTCGGAGCGATGTGGAACGCGGCGAGCCTGGTCGGACGGACCCAGCTCGACCCCCAGCCTTGGTAGTAGCACGTGGTGGGGGCCACGCCGACGAACCGGAAGTGCGCCTGTTCGCCTTCGGTCGTCGTCACCATGTCGCCGCGCACGCCCATCATCGTCTTGTTGGCGTTGAGGTTGACGGCCAGGGAGCCGGCGACGGGAACGTCGGGGACGAAGCTCTTGAGCGGGTCGTAGCGGACGACGCGCCCCTCGACCACGGCGAAGCCGCCGGTGAGGGTCATTCGCTTGGGCTTGGCGGGCTCCAGGTCCAAGCGGAAGTCGGTGGTCGCCCCCTTGGCCGAGGTGTCGTTGAGCAGGTGGAGGAACGCGCAGGCGAGGGTCTGCGTCTGCCGGAGGATGTTCAGCGGGTTGACGTTTTCCAGCGTGTCCAGCGGCGTGTCCACCAAGGGGCGGCTGTCGTCGATGGTCGCCATCGTGACGGCGTTCGCCGAGGCCATCAGGAACATCTCGCAGTCGAACGCGAACCGGGTGGGGATGTTGTTGCTCCACCAGCGGTTGTCCTGCTGGTTGATCGTGTCGCTGATGGTGTTGCGGGGATCCGGGGCGCCGAGGATCGGCGCCATCCTCTCGGCGTGCTTGCGGAGGATCCTCGCCAGGCTTGCGACCGCGCTGTGGACCTCCCACCGGTAGTCCACGAAGAACCCGCGGCCGAAGACTCCCAGGGCCCGGTTGCCGCTGGCGAGGTCCAGAGTCACCGTGAGGAGCGTCGCGGGGCGATTGTTCCGAATCCAGTCGTCGACGTACTCGCGGGCGCCCTGCAGGGCCAGCGCGTGGGATCCGGAGGCGATCACGCGGAGAGGCCTGCGATGCTCGCGCTGGCGATAGATGCGGACCAGCTCGAGCGCGGCGGCCAGGTTCCCGATACCCTCCGCGCCGTAGGCCATCTTCGGCACCACGCACATGGAGTCGACCGGTACGAACAGCTCGATCGTTTCGCCCGCCAGCGACCGGTCGGTGCCGGGAAGCTCGCCGATCACGTTGGCGGATTCCCGCACGATCCACCTCTGCACGCAGGAGAGCCGCGCCGTGGCTCCCCTCGTGGCGGCCTCGAGCACCGGACCGGCGAGGCGCGTCTCCAGATAGAAGCGGGGGACGTTCAGCGGCACGCTGCTGAAGCGCTGCTCGGCCTCCATCCGCAGGGTTTGGCGCGGCGAGAGGAACACGACCGCCTTGGCGCCGAGCTTGGCGGCGTTGCGCCACCTCCCCGCCGAGTTGAACTCCATCAGCACGATGGAACCCTTCACCTCGCGGCCGGCGAGGAACTCCAGGGAGCCGTCGCCGCCGTACACGACCCTCCCCTGGACGTCGCAGGTGGACGTACGGACGAGGTTGGGCCACATGGGATAGACCGGCACCCTCCACCGACCGTCCGAGGAGGCGAGCTCGCCCACGGCGTCGGGGTCGGGCACCGTCACGCGGAACGTGTGCCTGCGGATGCCCCGGAGGCCCAGCTCCCGGAAGCGCCGCTCGGCGTAGGCCAGAGTTTCGGCCTCGCCCTCGCTGCCCGCGAGCCTCGGGCCGAACGCCGCCACGTCTCGGAAGGTGCGCTCAATCTGGGCCAGATCCACCGAGGATGCCAGCTCCCGGTACTCCTGCGCGACGCGCTCCCCCTTGATCTCGTCGGGGGTCTTCGGCTTGTCCTCCGCAGCCCCGCAGAGCGAGGCTCCCGCTAGGAGAAGCAGAAAGGCCGCCGATCGTGCGCGCATAGCCTTTTCCTATTCGACGCGGGGCGCGCTGTTTCCTGCCGGAGGCGCGGCGGCGCTACTCCAAGTCCCAAGGGTACAGGCTGTCCCGGCGGACGAACCCGCTCCAGTTGGGCCGCACGTCGCACCCGTTCGCAAGCTCGGCCACGGTGCGCGCGCGGGCGCTTCCGTCGACCGTGACGGTCATCGTGCGTCCGGCGTGCCAAGGCCAGGCGCCGCCGAACCACGGGCCGCCGGAGGCCTTCGGCGGGAGCCACCCGGCAATGGGAGTGAAGACCTGCCGACCTCCCAGCAGGAAGGTGTCGAGCACCTGGGTCCTCTGGACCGCGTAGCGGCAGGGCGGCAGCACCACCCAGCTGCCGGCGGCCGGAGGTCGCTGGCCCGGGGACGCCGAGTCGACGAACAGGAGCATCGTGGAGGGCGATGCGACCATCGACAGGCTTCTCGGTTGGGGTACCCAAGCCTCCTCCATGGCGACCACCGGCGAGAGGTACAGGTAGTTCAGGCCGATGTGCGCCAGAAAGCTCTCGGTGTAGTACCGCGCCGACACGTCGCCAAGGGACAGATGGGGGTCGAACGATGGGCTCTGTTCGGCAGGCGACGGAGGGGCGGAAGGGCATCGCCAGTGCCCCACGGCGAAGCCATATGGAAACAGGCACTGAACCCAGGTGCGGTCGGCTTCCGGACCCGCGGTCGCGCCCGGAAGGTAGGCGACCAGAGGGAACGTGTCGTCCCAGTCTCCGACGTACATCATCGTCGCGAGCTGGGCTTGGTGGAACCGGGAGGAGCAGGCGGCTCGCTGCGAGGAGGCCTTCACGCTGGAGAACACGGGCAGGAGCAGCGCGGAGAGCATGGCCACCAAGGCCACGACCACCAACAGCTCGATCAGCGAGAAAGCCAGGCGACGCCGCACTTCGGCACCAATGCGATGATACACCGGATTCCGGCGGGCCGAGGGACCGCCTGGAGTCAGACCGAGGGCGGCACGAGCACCGCGAGCTCGGACACCGCCCGGAAGCCGAGCCGGCGGTACCACGGCGCCAGCTCGGCTCGGCACTGCAGCACCACCGGCACGCCGGCGCGGGAGGCGTCGGTCTGGACCTGCCGCACGATCGACGCGCCGAGTCCGCGCCCCCGCATCCATGGCACGACGCACAGGTTGTAGAGTCCCAGGGCGCCGGGGGTGCGGTGCAGCATGACGGCCGCCACGCGCCTTCCTCCGTCCAACACCGAGTAGAGCCGGCACCGGACGGCGCGCGCGGTCGCCTGTTCGATCGCCCGGCGCCGCTCGGGCTGTTGGCCCTCGAAGAAGATCCCGGCCATGAAGGCTGCTACTTCGGCGCGGGCCTCGGGCGTCTCCTCGGGCACGAGCGTGAACGGCTCCTCGGGGTCCAGGAGTCTGGATTCGAGGAGAGAGAGCGTCTGGGCGTGCCACAGCTCGTCGGTCGCACGGCCGACGGCACCGACTCGGTACACGATCTTCGGGGTCCAGCGCTCGAAGCGCGACACGGCCTCCTCGTACCACGCCGGGGAATCCGACCAAGAGACGACGAAGCTCGTCGACGGCAGGTCCGATGGGTTCCGCGCTGCGATGCCGGTCTCCCACCGACGCACCTCCGTGCCGTAGAGGGCCAACGCGAGAGCCGCGTACGTCTCCACGAGATTCTCGAGACCAGGATCGGCGGGACCGGTCACAGCACGACGCTCCAGAAGACGGCCGCCGATGGCCCCCCCGGCCCCAGGGTCAGGCCCCCGCCCAGCGAAGGACCGGCCTGGTAGCCCACGAACGCCTTGGCGCCGTTCGGCGTGGCGAGGGCGGCGCCGATCCAGCCGCGGGCCGAGCCTGTCCGGAAGAGGTCCAGGGCGGCGCCCACCTGGAATCCGTCGGCGGAGTCGCCGAGAAGGCCGAGGCGCACCGTCGGTGCATAGAAGCGTGCGGGGGCGACGAACCTTCGCCCGGCGAACTCCTCGGCGAAGAACGAGGCCACCGTGCGGGCGACGCGCCGCTGGACGAACACCCCGCCGTAGTGGCCGGTGTCGAGCCACAGGGTCGTCGCGTTGGGCAGCGCCTCGGCGAGCTTGCGCACGTCCTCCGCGGGGATCACCGTGTCGAAGCGCGCCCCGACCAGGAACGCCCTTCCGTCGGTCCGCGAGGAGGCGCGGTTCAGGGGCTCGACGTCCGCCAGCTCTCGCCGCAACGCGTCCAGGTCCAAGCCCCGCCTCCTCATCGCCTCGCGGGTGGGTCCGGTCAGCGAGCTGTGCCAGAGAATGTGGGCGAGATCGGCACCGCCGAGCACGATCGCCGCGCGCTGAAGTCGGCAGTCCGCGGAGTAAGCGAGCGAGGCGATAACCGCCCCGAGGCTGATGCCGGCGATGCCGACGCTCTTGCCGTCGATCTCGGGACGGGCTGCAAGGAAGTCCAGCGAGCGCCGAACGTCCAGAACGGACTGCACCACCACGTCGCGGATTCTCGCCGGGTCTCCCGAGAGCGCCATCTCGCCGGACCGCGCGCCGGGCGGAGTCCGCTGGATGTGGTACGGCAGGGCGAGCAGCACCGCGGCGATGCCCCGCTCGTTCAGCTCCTCCGCCAGCAGCCTCGTGGGCCTGAGGTCGTCGGCTCCCAGGTAGTGCAGGACGATCACCGCCGGATACGGTCCCGGCCGGTCTTCGGGAAGGAACGCGGACAGATGGACCGTGTCGTTGTTCGGCACGCCGGAGACGAAGGCGCTGGGGAAGGAGGCCCTGTATTCGGCGGGGCCGGCGAGCGACTCCACCCTCCTCCAAGGCTGGAACGCGACCGTCGGCAGCGGGGCGTCGATCGCAGGCGGGCCGCCCTGAGCCCGCGCCATGGCGCACACCGCCGCGGCGAGGAGAACGGTCGTCGGACCCCAGAAAGCTCTCGGTGCCACCCGTCGCGGATTATGCCAGAACGTCTGTCGGTAGAATGGCGGTGCATGATCCCGATCGGTGACGACCAGGTGCTGCGGCGGCCGTCCACGGTGGTCTGGACGCTCGTCTTCCTGAACGTCGCGATCTACCTGTGGGACCGCGGGGGCTCGCTGTTCGGGCCTCCGGTGCTGTTCTCCGACCTCGGATGCCGACCCAACGAGCTGATCGACGCCCTGCGGGGTGGCGAGAGGGCCCCGCTGGCGACGCTCTTCACGGCCCAGTTTCTCCACGCCAACCTGTGGCACCTGGGCGGCAACATGATCTACCTCGCCGTGTTCGGCCGGGCGATCGAGCAGGCCATCGGGCCTTGGAGGTTCGGTCTGTACTACTTCGCTTGGGGCTTCGTCGCTCTGGTCGCCCAAGTGTTCGTCGCCCCCTTCTCCGGCGTGCCGATCGTCGGCGCCTCGGGAGCCATCAGCGGGGTGTTGGGGATGTACCTGCTGCTCTTCCCGACGAACTCCATCCGCGTGATGGTCTACCTTTGGGAGGTCGAGGTTCAGGCGTTCATCCTCCTCGGGTTCTTCTTCCTGAAGGACGTGTTCTTTCCCAGCCAGGGGGTTGCCAACTGGGCGCACATCGGAGGCTTTCTGGCGGGGATGGTGACGGTGCTGGTGATGGGGGGCCGGGATCGGGTCTTGGCGCGCTATGTCTATGAGAGTCGTTACGCCGCTTGAGTTTCGGCGCTGGTGGCTGCTGGCCGTCGGCTCCGTCGCCGTGCTGGGGTTGGTCGGCGGAGGCCTGCGCTGGCGCGCCGAGGCGAGGAACCGCGCCGTGTCCCTCGCCGTGGAGGAGCCGGTCGTCACCCAGATGGCCGCGGCGTCGGGAGTTGGCTTCCAGCAGGCTCTCGGCGTTCTGAAGGCACAGGGCGTGCAGGCGGTGGTGCTGGAGGAGGAGACGCTCCAAGGCTGGATCTCCACCGATCGCCTGGGTTTCGGCGAGGGCGGGACGATCGTCTGCTGGCCGGGGGCGGAGGAGCGCATCGTGCGCGCCATCCGCATCCGGTTTCCGCACAGTCCCGTCAAGGCGGTGGAGCCCGGCGTGGTCTCCAACCCGGGGGTGCCGGTGGAGGCGCTCCGCACGGTCAGCCTCGGGTTGGACGCCAAGAAGGCCAAGGCGGTCTGGTCCTCCGGACTGACGGTCGTGTGGCGCGGCTCCAACGCGCCGATGTCCGCAGACTCGGTCCGCGCCACGATCGCGTGGGCTAGGGAGCTCGGCGCCAAGGCCTATCTGCCGTTGGGCGACAAGGTGCTCGGCCATCGGGCTCTGCTGGCGGAGACGGCCGACGCCCTGCGGCAGGCGGGAATGGCCTACGTCTCACCCGAGTTCGCCAAGATCGCGGGCGACTCCGCAATGGTTGCGAAGGCGCCGGACATCGTCGTTCGGCTGCACACCGCCCAAGGCGCGGAGATGGACAAGATGACCGAGCGCGAGTACCTGGAGCGTTTCGCCCGGGCGGCGAGCGAGCGGGGCATCCGGATGCTGCTGGTGCGCCCGATGTCCGACGCGGGCGCGACCCCGCTGGACGAGTTCGCCCGGCTCGTGGGCCGGGTGGCGCGTGCGGTCCGTTCCGAGGGCCTGGCGCTGGGTCCCGCAAAGCCGTACGAGGATCCCGCCGGCCCGGCCTGGCTGTTCGCGCTGACCGGCCTCGCGGTCGCCGCTCTGGTTCTGGCCGCCGCGGAGTCGTACGGGTTAGGCGGCGGAGCGTTCTCGGTTGGGGCGGCCGCGCTGGGTCTGCTGGGGCTGGCCTGCTGGTCTCCCGGCGCCCGGCCGCTCTTGGCCTTGGCCGGGGCCATAGCCGCACCCCTGCTGGCCTTGAGGGCGGCCGAGGCCGCTCTCGGCCGGAGGCCCTGGGTCGTCTACCTCGTCGCCTGCGGGGTCAGCCTGGTGGGCGGGCTCGCGGTGGCTGGGTTGCTGAACGGGCTCCCGTACATGGTTCGGGCGGAGCAGTTCCTCGGGGTCAAGGCGGCGCACTTCTTTCCGATCGCGATCGTCGGCGTCTGGTCGTTCGCTCGCTGGTGCGACTGGCGCCAGGCCCTGGTTCGGCCGGTGCTCTGGACGCAGGCTCTGCTCGGCGTCGCGCTGCTCGGCGCCGTGGCGTTCATGCTGATGCGCACCGGCAACGACAACCCCGGCGCCGTGAGCGGCCTGGAACTGCGGCTCCGCAGCCTGCTCGACCAGCTGCTGCTGGTGCGGCCACGCACCAAGGAGGTGTTCATCGGCCACCCCGCGCTCTTCTTGGGGCTGGCGCTGTGGGCGAGGTGGCGGACGGCGGGCGACCGGGCGCCCTCCAACGCCGGGTGGCTGGCGCTGCTGCTGGCGGTCGGCATGATCGGCCAGACGAGCATCGTGAACACCTTCTGCCACATCCACTCGCCGTTCTGGCTCGGCTTGGCCCGCGTGCTGGTTGGCGTGGCGGTCGGCGGTGCCCTCGGCTGGCTCCTCTCCTGCCTTGTCCCGCAGGCCATCCAGCCGGTCTCCGGCGGCACGGCGGCTGGGGCGCCACCGTCGGCTCCGCAAGCCGTGGAGGACGGCCTTTGCCCGGCCGAGGACCCGGAGGCCGGTCCTGCGGGGGCTTCGGCCGACCGGCAGACCGAGGGAATCGGGAAGGACGGGGACCACAATGGCTAGACTCCTGCTTGCGGGCTATCTGGGATGCGGCAACCTCGGCGACGATGCCGTCCTCCTCGGCCTGATCCACGGATTGCGGCCCTACGCCCACTCGTTCACCGTGATGAGCGGCGCTCCCGACGAGACCTACCGGGTGCACGGCCTGCCGAGCGTGCCGAGGAAGGATCGCGCGGCCTTTCGCAGGGCCCTCGGCGACAGCGACGCGCTGGTGTTCGTCGGGGGGAGCATCTTCCAGGACGCGACCAGCCTCCGCAGCGTGTTCTACTACTCGAGCCTCGTGTCGGAGGCCACGCGCGCCGGCAAGCGCGTCCTGCTGGTGGGCCAGGGCGTCGGGCCGCTCCGGAGGACGCTGGGCAAGCGATGGGCGGCCGCGGCGTTCGAGAAGGCGGACGCGATCGTGGTCCGGGACCCGGCCTCGGCGCAGGCGCTGAAGTCGCTCGGCGTCAGCCGTCCGGTGCGCCTGGGCGCGGACCCCGCGTTCCTCCTGCCCAACCCTCAGGGCGGCGAGGGGGAGGCGTTCGGCGTAGGCTCGATGCGCACCGTAGGCCTCGCGCCCAGGCCGGTGAAGGACGATCCTTCCATCGCCGCGGTGTTCGGCGATTTGGCGCGCAAGCTGTTCGACTCCGGCCTGATGCCGGTGCTGATCGAGATGGACCGGGCGTTCGACGGGCCGCTGCTGGACCAGATCGCCAAGCGGCAGGGCGGCAAGGTGCCGGAGCTGAGACGGGTGCCGTCTCCGGTGCAGGTGCAGCAAAGGATCCGACGCATGGAGGCGGTCGTGGCGGTGCGGCTGCATGCGGGCATCCTCGCGGCTACGGTGGGGGTTCCCTCCGTGATGGTCGACTACGATCCGAAGGTGGCGGCGTTCGCCCGGGCGACCGAGCTGCCGTTGGCACCGGGCAAGGCGTCGGCCGACGCGCTGTTCGCCAGAGTCCAGAGTCTCTTGAAGGACCGCGAGGCCGCCTGTGCGAGGCTCGAGGCCCGAACGGAGGAGTTGAGGACGCTGGCCCGGGTCAACGTCGAGGCCATCCAGCAGACGATGGGCTGACGCGCAAAACCAGTCGGCGCGCCGCGCGTGTGAAGAAGAAAGGATCCGAGAGGAGCAGGCGATGGGCAGACATTGGGCATGGATCGGGCTTCTGGCCGTGGCCGCCGGGTGCGGAGGCGGCGGCGGGACCGGCTCTGGCGCGGGGTACGGCGAGGTGGCGGGCGTGGTGTTCGGCCCCGACGGCGGCGTGGTGCGCGGGGCCCGCGTGACCGTGAGCGGCGTCGGGGGCAGGACCGCCACGACGAACTCCGCCGGGCAGTACCTGCTGCGCAACGTTCCCGCGGTGGACGCCACCGTTCGCGCGGACATCACGATCGACGGGGTGCGGTACGTCGGGTCCAACCTGGCCCGGGTTTACGACCGCGAACGCGCCAAGAGCGTGAACATCACGATGGTCCGCTCGACGCAGACCGCCGCCATCCGTGCGAAGGTGCGCGACCGCTTCGGGTACGTGCTGCAGGGGGCGCGGCTGTTCGCCATCCCCGACAACCCGGACGCCCTGAGCGGCGCCACCGAGGTGACCGATGCGAACGGCGAGGCCCTGCTGCGCGACCTCCAGTCGGGCGTCCGCTACCTGGTGATGGCCAACGGGCGCGGCTTCGAGTCGGACTCGGTGACGGTGACCCTCGTCGCGGGCGAGACCCGGGCGCTGAACTTCGTGCTGAACGACGCCGCGGACGTCGCCCTCGATCCGCCGACGAACGTCGAGGCTGTCTCGTGGACCGCACCGGCTGCGATCTCTCGGTCGCGCGAGAGCGCCCAAGCGTTCCGCGCCTTCAAGGACTGGCTCGAGGCGAGGGAGGGCAGGCGCCCCGGGGCGAAGACGCGATCCACGATCCTCGGGAATCCGATCGAGATCGACCTGTACTGGGACCCGATCGTCGACCGGAACCTGTTCGGCTTCGGCATCTACCGCGGAACCACCCCCTCGGGGAGTCTGAACAGCGTGGAGCTCCTCCGTGATCCGACGGCCTCGTTCTACGCCGACAACGACGAGTTTCTGATCGAAGGTCGAACCTACTACTACGAGGTGACGTGCCTGAACGCCACGTACCCCGACGGCGGCCGCTCGGAGAGCGCGCCCAGCGAGAGGGTTTCGGCGAGGACGCTGGGCGACCTACGGCTGGATCCGGCCAGCCTCGGCCCGCGGCCGTTCCGCTGGTTCGCGGCGCTCGGAGCGGAGCGCTACAAGGTCTACCTCTACGACCGGTTCCCGGCGATGGCCATCGATCCGGTCTGGGAGAGCGGCTTCACGTCGGGAACGAGCGTGTCCTACGATGGCCCTCGTCTGGCCCCCGGTCGGCGGTACTACTTCCTCGTGCTCGGCGTGGCGAACGGGACCTCCAGCCGGACGATCAGCGACGTGGGGAGCTTCGTGGCGAACTGATGGCGGCGAGGGCGACGTTTCGACGGATCGGAGCGGCGCTGGCCTGGGGCGCCGCGGGCGTGCTCGCGGCGGGCCTGGCGGCTTGGACGCGCCACCTGCTGAGCCTGGATCCCTTCGCACGGTTCCGGGCGACGCCGGGGCCCGCGGAGGCCTCGGTCGCCATCCGCATGGACGACGTCGAGCTGGCGTTCTTCGAGGGCGCCGAGCAGGTCGGCGGCGCCAAGGTGGAGCGGCTGGACATCCGCAGGGACCGCCAGGCCACGGACCTGTTCTACGTCCGCGACGGGTTCTACCAAGGTCGGGGCGGCCGGTACCAGTTCGAAGCCACGCGCGCGTCGTACAACAACGTCACCGGCCGGCTGACGGTGCCCAGCGGAGCCAAGATCCGCGGCGACGAGATGGATCTGGTCGTGGCGGCGTTCGAGGCCGATGCCCGCAACGGCAGGCTCCACGTGCCCGGGCTCGTGCGAGGCCGGCTGTTCGGCGGGTCGGTGGAGGCGGCGTCCCTGACCTACTCGCCCGAGGACGGCAGCTTCAAGGTCGGGCCGGCCACGTGGGTCGGCCTCGCGGCCCTCTCGCTGTCGGACGAGCCCAAGCAGCAGAAGAAGTCCAAGTGGACGTTCAAGACGTCGGGCGCGACTCGGTCGGCGACCGGCTTGGAGGTCTGGCTGGACGCCGAGGCCACCGACGGCGAGGTGATCGTGAAGGCGCCCCGCATCGAGCGCGACACCAAGACCGACGTGATCACGGCCACGGGCGGGGTGCGCTACTTCAGCAAGAAGGCGAACCTGACCTGCGAGAAGGCCGTCGTGTACCGCAAGGAGAAGCGCGCCGTGCTGACGGGCAAGGTGCAGATGATCCTTAAGCCGGAGGACCGGCAGGAGTTGAAGGAGGAGGAGATCCCGCCCTTCCAGCCGGAGGTTCCGGAGGAGATCGCGAGGAACCGTCCGCCGGCCCCGCCGGGCGAGGACAAGAAGGCGGACGACGAGGTCCGATCGACGAAGTCGGCCCGGAAGTATCCCGTGGTGGTGCTGGCCGAGCGGATCGAATACTGGTACGCGGAGGGTGAGCGCCGTGCGATGATCGAGGGCAGGCCCCAGGCGCGCCAGGAGCTCGCCGCCGGAAGGTGGCGCTACGGGTGGTGCGACCGCGCCTTCTACGACGGCGAGAAGGAGACGCTGAGGCTCGTCAGCTCTCCGGGCAAGAAGGACACCCGCATCAAGACCTCGCTCGGCGACGACCTCGCCGCGGACTGGTTCGAGTTCTCCACCAAGGAGAACGACGATCAGTGGTCGGCCCAAGGCCTGCAAGGCGACGTGTACGCCGAGGAGGACGAGGTGCCGACGCCGCCCGGGCAGAAGAGGGAAGGCGGATCCGGCGGCGGCGCAGAGGCCAAACCGCCCCTGACCGGCCCGATCGGCTCCGGCGGCCGCTGAGGGACTATACTGGCTAGGAATGGCTCGCATCTTGGTCATCGACGATGAGGAGGACGTGCTGCGCGCCCTCAAGCGCAGGTTCGAGAGGGAGGGCTGGGAGGTCGACTTGGCCGAGTCCGCGGCGCAAGCCGTTGAGAAGATTTCCGAGTCGGAGCTTCCCTACGACGTCGTCGTCACAGACATGAGCATGGAGGACCCGCAGGCCGGCGTCCGCGTGCTGCAGGCCGCCTTCGCGCGCGACCTCTTCGCCCAAGTCATCGTTATGACCGCCTACGGCCAGGTTGCCAACGCCGTGGATTGCATGAAGCGCGGCGCCTTCGACTACATCGAGAAGAACCGTCCCGGCACCGACGTGTACGAGGTGCTCGTGGGCAAGATCCGCGAGGCTCTCGACGAGAGGCGGCGGGACATCCGCTTGGTGTCGAAGTGGGAGCGAACCGCGGAGTTCCAGAGGGCTCGGAAGCAGCGCCGTGGGTCGCCCTCTTGAGCGCCTGAGAGAGGGAACGCGCGGCACCGAGTGGGAGGGCCGTCTGTGGCTGGTGGGCGGCGCTGTCCGGGACCGGTTGCTCGGGAGGCCCGTGCCGAGCGACCTTGACCTGGTGATGGAGGGCTCGGCTCTGGAGTTCGCCGAATGGTGCTGGAGGCGGGGACTGTCCGAGATCCACCCCGTCACCTACCCCCGGTTCGGAACGGCCATGGTGATGGTGGAAGGGGCGACGGTCGAGCTGGTGACGGCTCGGAGCGAGACCTACCGGGCCGACAGCCGCAAGCCCGAGGTCCGACCCGCCACCCTGCTGGAGGACGCGCGGCGCAGGGACTTCACCGTCAACGCGCTGTACGAGAACCTGCACGACGGCGCGTTGGCCGATCCGTTGGGCACCGGGCTCGACGACCTGCGCCGAAGGGTGCTGCGGACTCCGATCGCCGCCGAGGACACGTTCGAGGAGGACCCGCTTCGGATGCTGCGGGCCGTTCGGTTCCGCTGGCAGATCGGCCTGGAGCCCGCCGAGGGCCTTTGGGACGCCATCCGCGACAGGCGAGCCCGCCTCGCGATCGTCAGCCGGGAGCGCATCCGCGACGAGCTCGTCAAGATGCTCGACCTACCGGACGCCGACCGCTGCCTGGACGACCTGCTGCTGACCGGGTTGCTCGAGCTGTTCGCCCCTGAGCTCGCCGCGATGAAGGGCGTCGCGCAGGGGGATTACCACCACCTGGACGTGTGGGACCACACCCTTCTGGCCCTGAGGAACCTGGGTCCCGGCGACCTGGTCGCCAGCCTGGGGGTGCTCCTCCACGACGTGGGAAAGCCTCTGACGCGCTCCGTGGATGCGGACGGCAGAGTCCGGTTCCTCGGGCACGAGGCCGTGGGTGCGGAGATCGCCGAGCGTTGGCTGCGCGAGATGCGTTTTCCGGCGGCGGTGGCGTCGCAGGTGGCCAGGCTGGTCCGAGGCCACATGCGTCTGATGTCGTCGGAGGGGTTCACCGACTCCGCGCTGCGTCGGCTCGTGCGGGACTTCGGGCCGCTGCTCCCCCAGCTCCTGAGCGTGGTGGAGGCGGACGCCTCCGCGCTGAGGCCGGGCGTGCGCCGGATCGACGTTGCCGCTCTGAGGGAGAGGATCCGGCGTCTGAGCGAGCAGTCTCCTCCCGCCGTTCTCGAGAGCCCCCTCAGCGGCCGGCAGATCATGGAGCTGACGGGGTGGCCGGAGGGGCCTCAGGTGGGCAGGGCCAAGGCGTGGCTGCTGGAGAGGGTGCTGGATGGCGCGATCCCTGCGGGGGACTCCGAGGCGGCCCGCGCCGCGCTGGTGGAGGCCCTCCGATCGGGCGAGTTGCCATAATGCGGGCATGCAGCGCTGGCGACCGATCCTCCCGTGGCTCGTGGCCGTGATCCTGACCGCCGCTCTGCTGGTCTACCAGCGGCGCACGGGGCCCACCTACCCGATCTCCGTGTCGACGATGGTCGGAGGGGAGAGGGTGGGCGGAAGGCTGATCCGCTCCCAAGAGACCACCGCGCCGGCCAGGGTGGAGCTCGCCGCCGGCCCGAGCCTCCGGGGCACGCTCGTGTGGCGCAGGTACCCCACCGACGAGCCGTGGCAGAGCGTCGAGATGCGGCGCGAGAACGATCGGCTCGTCGCGGAGCTGCCCAAGTTCCAGCGCGCCGCCAAGCTCGAGTACCAGGTTCGGCTCGAGGCCCCCAACGGCTCGCGGGAGATCCTGCCGACGGAGGGCACGGCGATCCTCCGCTACAAGGACCCCGTCCCGACGTGGCTCCTGACAATCCACATCCTCGCGATCTTTCTGGGACCGGTGTTCGCGTTCCGGGCGGCCGTTGGTTGCGTGCTCAAAGAGCCGAACGCGTGGCGCTGGGCGCCGTGGATCGTCGCGTTCCTCACCTTGGGAGGCTTCGTGCTCGGCCCGATGATGCAGAAGTACGCCTTCGACGCTTGGTGGACGGGATGGCCCGTGGGCGAGGATCTGACCGACACGAAGACGCTCGTCGCCTGGCTCTTCTGGGTGGCGGCGCTGTGGCTGTCCAAGGCCCGTCCGAAGCTCGCGGCACTGTCCTTCTGGGTCGCGCTCGCCGTGATGGTCGCCGTGTTCCTCATCCCTCACAGCGTGCGCGGCAGCCAGGTGGATTGGTCGAAGGTGCCGGAGACGAATCCGTCGGGGCGCGCGTCACTCTAGGGGCGGCGGGTTGCGCCGCACGGTCTCGAGCGGCACGGCGATGTTGAACGCCCGCCAAGAGTTCGTGACCCGCTTGAGCCGCCCGATCGCCACGTCGCCGTTGGTCTTCCACTGGTCCCACTTCGAGTCGACCGCGAGCCAGTAGTCGGCTCCCGCGCCCAGCAGGACCCGCGCCTTCGACCGGTCGTCGGGACCCTTGGGGTCACCGAGGATCAGGCGCGCCTGGACGGTGACGAACACCCCCGCGAGGTCCTCCGGTTCGATCGGCACCCGGCCGGCCCTGGCCCAGAAGTGGTAGTTGAAGCCCCGCTCCAGCCTCACGGACACGCCTCCACCCGGCTCGGGCCGAACGTCGGCAGGCTTGTTGACGTCCCCGGCGAAGTCCTCCACGTAGGCGGCGCCCTCGATGTCGCCGGACGAGACCAGGCGCCACTGGCCCGTCTTCTTGGACAGCAGGTAGGCCCGGAGGTTCCGGATCTGGACCCTGGTGTTCGGCGGGAAGTCGGTCCCACGCTCGAGATAGGCTTGGCCCCAGGGGATGAACGCCCGGAACCTGCCGGGGTCCAGACCCATCCCGATCCGTGGCTTGGCGGCCCAGTCGACCGTGTCCGGAAGCCCGGAGAGCCGGCCCTCGTGGGGCAGCGTCATGTCCCCGATGACGGTTTTCAGGCTGTTCACGGGGCCGAGCAGACCCACGGCTGCGATCAGAGCCAGCATGACCGAGTCTACCACCGACCGACGGGTATCCTTGCCCTTGCGGCGCGCGCCTGTAGCTCAACGGATAGAGCAACGGCCTTCTAAGCCGTTGGTTGCGGGTTCGAATCCCGCCGGGCGCGCCACTCTCTTGGTTAGGGTTCGAAGCGGAACCGCGCCTCGAGGCCTTCGGCGGAGTTCGGGCCGACCCAGACGGTGAACGTTCCCGGCTCGAGGTGCAGGCGGCCCTCCCCGTCCAGAAAGCCCAGGTCGTTCCGGGGGACGGTCAGCTCCACCCGAACCTCCCCTCCGGCGGGCACCGCGACGCGGCGGAACGCCTTCAGCTCCTTCACGGGGCGGCTGATCGAGGCGACGTCGTCCCGCACGTACAGCTGAACGACCTCCTCGCCGTCCCGCCCGCCTGTGTTGGCGACGGTGACGGAGGCCCGCAGGCCGTCCGGGTCCCACTGGACGCTCAGGTCGCGGAATTCGAACGCCGTGTACGTCAGGCCGAACCCGAACGGGAACTGGGGGCTGTCTGGCCGGTCCACGTAGCGGTAGCGGAAGTTGGGCACCGGCCGGCCGGTGTTCTTGTGGTTGTAGTAGATCGGCACTTGGCCGAGGCACCTGGGGAACGTCACCGGCAGCCGTCCGCCGGGCTCGGCATCGCCCATCAGAACGTCCACGATAGCCGGCCCAGACTCCAGACCGGGGTGGAAGGCGAACAGCACCGCGTCGGCCGCCTCGAGCACCGGTTCCAGGGCTAGGCTGCGCCCGGCCGCGACGACCGCAACCAGCGGCGTGCCGATCTTGCCCAGGTACTGCAGCAGCTCCGTCTGACCGGGCGGCAGGTCGAGCGTGGTGGTGGAGTTGTCCTCCCCGCTCCGGTGACGCCACTCGCCGACGACAGCGACGACCACGTCGCACAGCCTCGCCTGCGCCACGGCCTCGTCCGGAAGGAGGGCGTGCCAGACCTCCTTCGGGCCGGGATGGGACCGGAGGGCCGACAGGATGTCGGTCATGTCCTGCTCCTCGCCGTCCAGCGTCCACGTCCCGAAGAACGTCTCCCTCACCGCCGGGTTCGCGAGCGGACCGACGAGGCCGATGCGAGTGCCGGGCCGGAGCGGGAGAAGGCCGCCCTTGTTCTGAAGCAGCACGATCGCGCGGCGGGCCAGCTCCCGTGCGGCTGTGCGGTGCTCGTCCGGGATCTCCACGAGGGCGGCGTCCTCCGGCGTGTAGGGATCGTCGAACAGCCCGCAGGCGGCCTTGAGCCGCAGCACGCGCCGCACCGCCTCGTCCAGCACCTCCTGCGGCACCTTGCCGGCTCGCACCAGCTCGGGGAGGTGCCTCCAGTACGCTCCGCCGGCCATGTCGATGTCCACTCCGGCGAGGATGGCGAGCCGCGCGGCGTGCGCGAGGTCCTCGGCCACGCCGTGGTGCACCAGCTCGGCGACGGCGTTCCAGTCGCTCACGATCACGCCATCCCATCCCCAGCGGCGCCGAAGGATGCCGTTGAGGATCTCGCCGTTCGCGGTCGCGGGCTTGCCGTCGAACTCGATGAACGCCGCCATGACCGTTGCCACGCCGGCCTTGGCCGCGGCGCGGAACGGCGGCAGGTAGACGTTCTCCAAAGTCGTGGGCGTGATCTCCCCTGTGTTGTAGTCGCGTCCGCCCTCGGCCGTGCCGTAGCCCACGTAGTGCTTGGCGCAGGCGGCCATCCCGGACATTGTGTGCAGGCCCGACTCTTGGAACCCTCGGACCACGGCTTCGGCCATCACCGAGGCCAGGTGGGGGTCTTCGCCGAAGCCCTCGGCGATCCTTCCCCAGCGCGGGTCCCTGGCGATGTCGAGCATCGGCGTGAAGGTCCAGTGGATGCCGTCGGCGCGGGCCTCGCGCGCGGCGATCTGGGCGAGCCTCCGCACGCCCTCCGGCCAGAACGAGGCGGCCTGACCCAGCGGGATCGGCCCGACGGTGCGGTGCCCGTGGATCACGTCGCGAGCGAAGAGCAGGGGGATGCCCAGGCGGGAGCGCTCCACCGCCACCCTCTGCAGCTCGTTGAGCGCCGCAGCCCGGACCCTCGCCTGCCGGTCGGTTCCGGCGTAGGCGCTGTTGGCGCAGATCAGGGAGCCGACCAGCCCCTTCTCCACCATGTCGATCGGCACGTCGACCGTGCTCGGTTCTTGGTTGAGCTGCCCCGCCTTTTCCTCCAGGGTCATCTGGGACAGGAGCTCTTCGATGCGGTCGGCGTGGCGATCGTGGGGCGACATACCCCTCCATGATAGACCACCGGCTTGGGGGCGCGCTCAGTCCCCCCGCAAGTGCTCCAGGATCTGCTCGGCCAGGCGACGAGTGAGGGTGGGTACCGCAGCCACCTCCTCGACCGTCGCTCGGCGGATCCCCTCCACCGACCCGAACGTGCGCAGCAGGAGGCGCCGCCGCCGAGGGCCCACGCCGGGAATCTCCTCCAGCGCCGAACCGGTGGCGCGCTTCTCCCGGATCTTGCGGTGGAACGAGAGGGCGAACCGGTGGGCCTCGTCGCGCAGGCGGCGCAG
>CALGMO010000052.1 GCA_937961665.1 uncultured Fimbriimonadaceae bacterium | reverse complement strand
GAGACGGCGAGGAAGTTCTCGGTGTCGTCGGCCTCGTTGCCCACGTAGCGGTGCACGCTCAGGTAGTCGATCGAGTCTCGGCAGTGCGCCAGCACGGTGCGGTCCCAAACCAGGTACGTGGGCATCTCTACGGCGCAAGAGCCGCAGGCCACCAGCTCCACGTTCGGATCGCACATGCGCATCATGTTGGCGGTCTGCTGCGCGTTGACGGCGTACACCTCGGCGGGCACGTGGCCGATCTGCCAGGGACCGTCCATCTCGTTGCCCAGGCACCATAGGCGCACGCCCCAAGGCTGCTCGAACCCGTGCTCCCTGCGGAGGTCGGCCCACCGGCTGCCACCCTCGATGTTGCAGTACTCCAGCCAGTTGCGGGCCTCCTCGGGAGTGCCGGTGCCCAGGTTCACCGCGAGCATCGGCGTCCAGTCCATCCGCCGACACAGGCTCAGGAACTCGTTCGGTCCGAACTGGTTGGTCTCGATGCTCTGCCAGGCCAGATCCCTCGTGCGGGGGCGGGACTCCCTGGGCCCGACGGCGTCGAGCCAATGGTAGCCGCTGACGAAGTTCCCGCCGGGATAGCGCATCGCGGTGAACCGCAGCTCCCGCAACGCCTCCAGCACGTCCTTGCGGCAGCCGTGCTCGTCGGCGTGGGGGCTCTCCGGGTCGTACACCCCCTCGTAGACGGCGCGGCCGAGGTGCTCGAGGAACCCCCCGAAGACGCGGGGGTCCACGCGGTCGACGACGAAGGCGGTGTGCAGGTGCAGGGTGGAGTGTCTCATGTCAATCCTTGAGTCCCGTCGAGGACATGCTCTCGACGATCTGTTTCTGGAAGATGGCGAAGATCAGCAGCAGCGGCGCGGTGGCCATCGCGCTGGTGGCCAGCGTGCGGCCGTACTCGGTGTAGTAGGAGGCCTGGTACAGGGCGATGCCCACGGGCAGCGTGTAGTTCTGGATGGAGTCCAGATACACCAGCGGGCCGACGAAGTCGTTCCACGAGCCGATGAACGTGAGCACGCCGAGCGTGGCCATCGCCGGGGCGCACAGCGGCAGGCTGACGTGGTAGTACACGCCCAGCCACGAGCAGCCGTCGATCAGCGCGGCCTCCTCGATGGCCTTGGGCAGCGACTTCATGAACTGCGTGAGCAGGAACACCCCGAAGCCGCCGCCGGCGGCGGGCAGGATCAGCGCGGCGGGCGTGTCGAGCAGCCGCAGCGAGTTCAGGATGAAGTACACCGGCACCAGGAACAGCAGGCCCGGCACCATCATCGAGGCCACGACCAGGTAGAAGAACGCACCCCCGCCCGGCACCCGCACCCTGGTGATGCCGAACGCCGCCAGCGACGACAGCACCAGCACCAGGAACGTCACCGAGCTGGAGACCAGGACGCTGTTCATCAGCCACCGCACGAACGGCGCCTCCTCCGACCAGTTCAGCACGTCCAGGTAGTTCTGCAGCGTCCAGTGCTTGGGGATCGCCGACTCCGGGTTCAGCACCTCGGCCTCGGGCTTGAACGAGGTCAGCACCATCAGCACCATGGGTGCCACGAACAGCAGGCCCACGGCGAACATCGCGACCAGAAGAACCCAGCGACCCTTCACGACGCCTCCTTGCGCATCAGCCAGAACTGGAGGAAGCCGAACACGGCCACCACGGCCGCCAGCATCCAGCTCATCGCCGCGGCGTAGCCCAGCCGGTAGCCGTTGAAAGCCGTCTCGTAGATGTACTGCACCACTCCCCGCGTGGCCAGCTCGGGCCCGCCCCCGGTCAGCAGCTGGGCCTGGGGGAAGAACTGGAACGCGCCGATCAGGTTCGTCACGACCACGAACAGCACCACCGGACGCAGCAGCGGGAAGGTCACGCTCCAGAAGCCCCTCCAGCCGTCCGCCCCGTCCAGCGAGGCCGCCTCGTGGAACATCCGCGGGATGTTCTGAAGACCCGCCAGAAGGATCACCGCCGTGCCGCCGGACGTCCACCACAGACTCATCAGCACGATGCTGGGCATCGCGATGTTCTTGTCCGAGAGCCACGGCACCGGCGCCAGCCCGAGGTTCTTCAGGACGAAGTTGAACAGCCCGAACTCCAGGTTGTAGAACCACTGCCACAGGATGCCCGTGACCGCCACGGTGAACATCGTGGGCAGGAACACCATCGCCCGCACCGCGTTGCGGCCCCTGGGCATCGCGTTGAGGCCCAGCGCGAGGGCGAAGGCCACGACCACCAGCGAGGGCACCATCATCGCGGCGAACTTCGCCGTCACGACGAACGCCCGCTGGAGATACTCGTCCCTCCAGGCGTCCGCGAAGTTCCGGAACGCCACGAACCCGGCGGACTTGGGCGACGTCAGGTCGAACTGCATCACGGCCAGATAAGCCGCGACCACGATCGGCACCAGAACGAACAGCACGAACAGCGAGGCGTAGGGCAGAAGGTACGCCCAGCCCAGCATCGCGCGGGCCTTGCGGGGGCTCACCGCGAGCCTCCCGGCGCCTGCGACTCCGCCCGGTCGCGGTCGATCGCCTTCTGCGCGTTCTCGTCGGCGATCCGAAGCGACTCCTTGGCGCCCATCCGGCCGCGAATCACGCGCTCGACCGCCAGGTTGATCTCCAGGCCCATCTCGAACAGCGGCACGATGCGCGGGGGATAGACCATGTACGGGATCTGCCGGGAGAAGGCGTATTGCACCTGCATCGAGCGGAAGCGGTCCGTGTTCCTCACGCTGCGCCGCGCCGGCACCTGCCCGGCCTCGGCCCAGTCCAGGCTGTTCTCCGAGAGGAAGCGGATGAACCGCGCGACGCCGTCCCGCTCCCTCTCCGTCAGACCCTTCCGCATGCAGAGGATGTGCGAGTCGGCCATCGTGCCGGGCTTGTGCCCCAAGACCGGCATCGGCGCGCCGACGTAGTTCAGGCCCTCCAGTCGCTTCAGGTCGCCCAGCATGTACACGCCGTCGAACACCATGCCGACCTTCTTCTGCCGGAAGCCGATCCATCCCAGCTGGTTGTCGGGCGGGGGGATCAGGCGCTTCTCCGTGCGCAGGCTCCCGAGGAACTCCAGGGCCTCGACGTTGCCGGGGTTGTCCAGATCGGCGTCTCCGCGCTCGTCCAGGTAGCGGCCGCCGAACTGGGGGAACACGGACTGGTAGTTGTTCTGCCAGTGCGTGAGCGCGAAGCCGTATCGGTCGGGGCTGGGCGAGCCGCGGGGCCGCATCATCAGGGCGGCGGCGCGGAGGAACTCCTCCCGGTTGGTCGGCGGCTTGGGCCTCCCCCGCTCGTCGACGATCCCCGCCTCGCGGAGCATGTCGGTGTTGCAGTACAGGCCCTGCGGGTGGATGTCCAAGGGAACGCCCACGCGGCGCCCGCCGAACTCGGTGGTTCGGAGAACGAGGGGCTCGAAGTCCTGCTCGGGCACCCCGCCGGGGCCGAAAAGGAAGTCCGCCGGCTCCAGAAAGCCGGCCCGGTTCATGCGCGGCAGGGTGCTGGCGTGGATCACGAACACGTGCGGCCCCCGCCCGTTCACGGCCGCGACCATGAGCTTGTTGTAGTAGGTCGCCCAGGCGATCCGCTGCATGCTCACCCTCAGGTCGGGGTTCTCCCGGTTGAACCTGCGGATGAGCTCGAGCATCACGCGGCCGTCGGGACCGGTGAATCCGTTCCAGAAGGAGATCTCCGTCTGGGTCCGGCCGCGCACGGCGCCGATCCAGCCTGAGCGCACCAGGAGGATCGCCAGAATCGTCGCCAGCAGACCGTTTAGAGCCTGGCGTATGCGCATAGCAACGATTATGGTTCGCGAAAGCCGCGGATCACTATCCCCGCGTCGTTGCGCCCCACGTAGTACCAGCCGTCGTACGCCAGTTGGACCGTGTCCGTCCAGAAGCCGCCCTCCGGCTTGGGCCACTCCAACGTCAGCCGGTCGCCGTCCCGCCTCCAACGCCCGGCGCGCTCCCCCTCCCGCAAGGCTCCACCCGGCTCCAGGCGAACCCTCAGCACCCGTCCGAAGTCGGCCTGGTGAAGCCAGGTTCCCTCGACACCCGGCGGGGGGCCTTGGGGCCGTCCCGTCCACTCCACCGGCAGGCCGGGCAGGGGCCAGCCGTCGGCGGACCAGAGCAGCTCGCGGATCTGCAGCGTCGGTAGACCCCACATGTCCCCGTGCCAGTGCTCTCGGCCGTCGTAGAAGTGGTAGGGCATCAGCCAGCGCCCGTCGGAGGATCGGAGCACGTCGCAGTGCCCCGGCGCGAACATCGGCGGCGAGCCGCGCAGAACGACGGTGTGCCCGCCGTCGACCATCGGCACTCCGTTCCGGTCCACGAACGGTCCGGTAGGGGACTTCGACCGGCCCACCACGATGCGGTAGGTGCTGCGCACCCCCTGAGCGGCCAGGCCGTACGACACGAACAGGTAGGTCCACCCGTCCCGCTGGATCACCGCGGCGGCCTCGAGGGCGTTGCCGCGATCCATGGTGTTGCGCGCGACCAGCGCCCGGTCCCGATGGTCGGGGTGCTTCAGCTTCCCGGTCTTCGGGTCCAGCTCCTGCACGTACAGGCCGGCGAAGTAGGAGCCGAAGAACAGGAACTGGCGTCCGTCGGGCAGGACCAGCACCTCGGGATCGATCGCGTTGAACGTGTCCACGCCCTGCACGCTCTCGACGACCATGCCGCGGTCGACCCAGCCGTCCAGTGGCTTCTCCGGGTTCGGGTCGGGGTTCTCGGCGAAGCCGATCACGGAGCCGTTCCCGCCGAAGCGCTCGCTGGCGCTGTAGTACATCCGGAGCGCGCGCCCAACCCGAATGCAGTCGGGCGCCCACAGCGAGCGATGCTGGGGAATCCGCCTGCGCAGCCACTCCGGCGTCTCAGGCAGAACCGGACCCCACACCTTCCAAGTCTTCAGGTCCTTGGAGGTGCGCAGCATCGAGAAGCTGTTCCCGCTGGTGCAGAAGGCGTAGAAGGTGTCGCCCACCTGGAACACGGTCGGGTCGTGCACGCCCCTCGCGCCCTCGGCGAACGCCCCGTCGCCCGGGAACGCTTCGGCCGGCCCCAGCAGCGAGCCGGCCTGAGACAGCAGCAGGGCGGCCATCAGGATCCACATCTCCCGGAGGGCTACTGTCCCTGCTGGCCCTGCACCGGCGCCTGGGGGATGGCCTTGCTGGGGTCGTTCTGCATGCCCCGCTGCTGCATCAGCGACTCCTCCATCTTCTTGGCGCGCTGCTCGGCCTCACGGTCGGTGCAACCGCCGGCGAGAACGGCGAGCGAGAGGACGAAAGCGAGCGAAAGCGTCTTCCAGTTCATGGGTTCTCGGTTGCGGGTTCCGGGGGCCCGGCCCGGCCGGGCCCCTTATCGGTTCGTCTCGGCTCGGATCAGAGTCGGGAGAGGTCGCACTGGCCCCAGCTCTCCCAGTTGTTGCGGGAGGTCGGGGTCCGCTCGGTGAGCCTCGTGGTGTTGGGCACCAGCTGCCAGGTGTTGCCGTCGAACTGCCACACGTCGCTGTTCACGCCCATCATCTGGAACGTGACGGCGTGCCGCTGGAAGTACTTCGCGTGCCCGTCGGCGAACCCGTAGTTGTCACCCTTGCCGAACGAGGCTCCCATCCAGTTGATGTCGATGCCGTTGCAGACCGGCGTGCCGTTCGGGTTGTGCACGTTGCCGAAGGTCAGGCTGCCGTCCGCCAGCTGGCCGCCGAAGGGCGTGGGCTGGATGTAGGCGTCGCGGCTGGTCGCATCCGTGCCCTGATAGACCACCAGGTTCGCGGCGTTGCCAATGGACGTGGCGCTCTTGCGGCTCACCGCGCCGTTGTAGGCGTACGTGGCGTTGGCGCCCGGAGGAGCCGGAACCGCGCCGAAGATGTTGTTGCTGAGCTTCGGGGCGGCCGAGTTCACGTAGATGTCCCGGTTCTTGACGTGCGGGAAGATCTCCGCGGCCCAGTTCTGGGTGGCGTTCGGATCGATCCAGCCGAGAGGCAGGTTGTCGCCCGGGAACCAGATCATGAAGCCCCCGGCGTCCTCGGCCGTCGACGGGAACACGTCGTCGTTGTCGGCGGTGTACATGACGGTGCCCAGGGACAGCTGCTTCACGTTGGACAGCGAGCTGGCCTTCTTGGCGGCGAGCTTGGCCTGGGCGAAAACGGGGAACAGGATGGCCGCCAGGATCGCGATGATCGCGATGACGACCAAGAGCTCGATGAGCGTGAAGGCTCTGCGTGCGTTCATAACTACCTCTTCAGCGAGTATGGCGTCGCAACCTCGTCCGCCGACGCCCGGCCCGGCGCGGCGCTTCCCCGCCGGACGAACACCAGTATACGATAAGAATCGCCAAATGACGATGCAGTTTTGGGAAAATCGCGAGAAACCGGCAGAGAGTCTGGGCCAGCACCGAACGGCGAGGGTCCCCGACCCAACTGCATCGCTTCTTTGGAATCCTTACGGTTCGCCCGGGCGCTCACCGGAGGACCAGCTGGACGTCGTCCAGGTACACCGGACCCCGGTAGCCGACCAGACTCCCCTCGTTGTGCACCTTGAAGCCGAATCCGACCACCCAGCGGAGGGCGGAAGCCAGCTCTCCCTCCGTACAGCCCCACCCTGGGGCGCCCGAGGCCGCGAGGTCGGCCGACACCTCGGTCCACTCGCCCGGCGCCAAGCGCACGTCGCCCGCGAATTCCCGATACTTCCAGTCCGCGCCCGTGAGCTGCACGCGCGCCAAGAGCCCCTCCGGAGCGCCGGCGGGTAGAAAGACCCAAGCCCGGACCCGAGCGAAGCGCGACCAGTCCTCGCCGGCCGGCGTCGACCAGAACAGCTGCGAGAAGCGGCCCTCGGCGAGGTTGGCCGCCGCCCTCAAGGATCGGGATCCACCGCGCGCCACGGTCCCGTCGACCTCCGGCTGGACGGTCCGCCCCGCGCCGTCTTGGTTCCCGTCGGCCCAGCCGGGGGCGTTCCAGCGATCTTTGCCGATCTCGAAGCCGTACGCGGTGACGGCCTCCCCGCCGCGCGCCCCGCGCGCCACCAGAACGCGCCGACCCGCCCGAGCGGAGGCGGCCGCGCCGAGCCGGGCCTCCGCCTCCAGCCGATGCTCGCCATCGGGCCATCTGCCCTCCAGCGGCAGGCGCAGGTCGCGGACCGCCCCCGCCGGAACCTCGGCCTCGGCCCGTCCGTCGCCCCCGCCTCTCCACGACACGACCAGCCGCAGTGCCTCCCTCTCCCGGTTCACCACGCGCAGCCGAGCGGTGGCCAGAACGTCGCCCTGGACCGTGGGCGGGCCGTCCAGGACAAGGCGCACGGACGCCCGGGGCACCGGAAACACCCGCACGGCCCCGATCCGCCGAGCGCCTCCGGCCTCCGCGGTCCAGCGGACGGCGAACGGTGTTACGGCGTCCGGAGGGATGGCGATCCATGGCCGCTCGCCCCGCCCGAGGTCGAACGGGCGGCCGCCGACCGAAACGGTCCCGCCGCTCGCCCGCACGGGGAACTCCGCGCGGCCCCCGGCTACGCCGCAGACCGTCCTCGGAGCCCAGACCGGCTCGGCGGCGGCTCCGGACAGGCCGTAGATCCACACACCCGGCCGAACCGACAGGAGCGCCCGCCCTCCGCGAACCGGGACTTTCCCCTCCTCCCCTCGCAGCGCTCGCAGTCCCGAGAGGCCAACCCTCAGCGCCGCCTGTCGGACGCGATCCCCGCGGTTGGCCACCCAGAGCCACCTCCGGCCCGAATCGTCGCGGAACAGAGCCGCCTCCAACTCCGGCTGCGGCCGCTCCCATCGCAACGCCCTTCGGCTCTCCGCCCACTCGAAAGCCGAGAGCGCGATCCCCAGGAAGCCGTACCCGTGGAACGCCGTGGCTTCCCAAGCCTCGTCGCCGACGCTGTCCTGCCAGAGCGAAACCGCCCCCGCCCATCCGGGGCCTTCGCCCAGCAGCAGCGTGCGCCAGAAGAGCTGGTAGTTCGTGGTCTCTCCCGAACCGGGCGCGGACCACCAGCGCGGAAGCCACCCCTCCAGCCGCGCGGCGTCCGCCCGGGCCAGCGCCGAGGCCTTCGGCAGGCGGAGCAGGTCCAGCGTCTCGAAGGAGGGCGGCTCGAAGAAGGAGCCCGTGAGGAACCACAGGGCGTGCGTCGACTCGCCGTAGTCGGCCAACAGGCCGCCCCGATCGACGGGCCTCGGCTCCACCAAGTCCGTGGCCGGCGACAGCGACGGTCCGGTGCCTTGGTCCGAGACCAGCGCCGAATCGAGCGTGCGGAACCCGAGGCTCCTCGCCTGCCGGTACGCCTGGGTTCGCGCCAACCTCCCGATCCGCTCCCGCACCAGCATGCCGAGCGCGTCCCGCAGCGTCCTCTCGTCGCCGAGCCTCTCGGCCATCCGGGCCCAAGCGTAGGCGGCCTGGAGCATCGCCATGTTGTCGGTGAACCCCTTGGGGTTGCCGCCCTCTCCCTCCACGTACAGCGGCGCGTAGCCGACCGCCCAGTCGCCGTACACCCAGTTCCAGCCGTAGAACAGGTCGCGCATCAGCGGCCACAGCCGCCGAACGTCGTCCCACCTCCGGCCGTAATGCCCCCGGCACCAGGCGGCGGTGACGTTGTAGCCGAACCATCCGGCGTCGACGAAATCCTTGCCCGCGATGCGGTAGTTGTCGAGCAGCATCGGCAGGGGGCTCGAGGCGTCCCTTCGCCAGGCGTACATCCTCTGCCGGTTGCCGACCGACTGATCGATGGCCCAGTCCGCCCACCGGTCGAACAGGCGCCGCTCCTCCGGGCCCATCCACCCGACCATCGGGTACTCGGCCGTCAGCCAGCGACCCTCGCCGATCGCCGAGGTGCCGAACACCGATCGCGGCTCGCCGGAGTAGGCCCGGCGAACGTAGGCTCGGTAGCGCCCCATGGCCTCCCGCACGGCCTCCGGCTGGCGCGCCGTCGCCCGGGAAGAGGCGTCGGGCGTGAGGAGCATGCCGTAGAGGTCCGGCTTGGGGACGTCCCAGCGGGCTGTCTCGCCCGGCACGCAGACCACCTCCGACAGGAACCCGGGAAGGCCGCTGCGCTCCGGAGTGCCCTCGAGCCGGATGGAGTCGTCCAGGCCGAGGCAAGCAACCAGCGCGGGCGAGAGGGTCGCGAAGGGCCTCGTGCCCCTGGACCAGCCCCACGGGTCGCGGGGCGGGGGCAGGAACTCCACTCGGTCCTCGAACGACACCCGGTCGCGACCCACCACCCAACGCTCCCTCAGACCCACGGGCACGCGCCAGAAGCTCCGCGCGAGGCGGTCCAGCCTGGCCTCCGCCCCGACCGGCGGCGAGCCCACCCAGCGGGCGGCCTCCGCCGAGGGGTCGACGCGCGCGCCGAACACCGGCAACGCGCCGAACCGAGCCGCTCCTGCCCAGCGGAGCTCGAGGCCGTCCGAGACGGTCAGGCGCACCGGCCGCTGGTGGAACAGCCACAGGGTGGCCCAAAGCCCCTGCCGATCCCGCGTCACGGCCAGCAGATACGGTCTGGTCCACCGGCAGGGACTCGCCGCCGAGGGGTCGCGCAGAGGGCTCGCCCAGCCGTCCGCGGTGCGCACCCAAGCCGCCTCGAGCCGAACGCCGCCGAGCAGGCGCGCCCCGCCCCGCTCCGTCCGAAACCAGACCACCGGCGTCAGCAGGCTCTCCAAGACGTCCAGGCGATCCGGGCCGCGCAGGTAGACCGAAGTCAGCTGCGTCCAACCGATCGACCGCACCTCGTTGCGGACACCCTCCAGCGGCCCGTCCAGCGACACGGCTCCGGCCGGCACGTCCCGTCCCCTCGGGTCGAACCTTGTGAGGACCGCTCGGCGTCCGTCGTTGCGCACCGCCACGACCAGAAGGTCCTGGTCGGCGGTCTTCCGCGTCACCCTGAGGCCCGGGGCGAACCGGCCGCGCGCGACCTCGTCGATGCGGAAGCTCCCAGGCTGCGGGCCCGCGACCAAGGCCGCGAAGGCGAGGATCGTCGGCGTCATCGTCTCAATTCCTCCCGTCCGTCCGTGCCAAGTGCCACAGCAGATTCGCCATGCCGGCGTTGCCCAGCAGGGTCTTGACCAAGGGTCGGCGCCCGACCGGCAGCTCCAGGGCCTCGGGCGCCTTGGAGCGCTCCGCCTCGTCCGGATCCAGCTCTTGCGAGGCTCCCGTCGCGCGGCGCCACGCCCGGTGCGGCCCCTCCGCGATCCTCCAAGGCCGGAGGTTGCGCCAGTACAGGCCGTCCGTGTCCTTCAGGAACCGCAGCGCGAACTCGGCGTGCCTTTCGACCTCCGCGCGCCGCGCAGAGCCGCCGACAGCCCTCTCGAGCCGCAGCAGGCCGTCCGCCAGGTGCTCGGCGAAGAACGTCGAGTCGAACCAGTGCCGCCGGGAGGGATCCGCGACCACCGAGTCGTACAGCGGCTTCGTGCGGTCGCAAGCGGCCTCTGCGAGCCGCTCCGCCCTCTCCAGGCCGGTCCGATCGCCCGACAGGGCCGACCAATCGACCCACGCCCGAATCAGGTTGCCCGTGTTGTAGGTCCACTTGGTCGGGTTGATCGCCCAGTTCGGCGCGAAGAGCCCGTCGCGCACCAGCCCGTCGCGGTCCACCAGCGTCTCCTCCAGCCAATCGAGGAGCCCTCGGGCCAGCGCGAGGCACTCTGGCCGACGGTGCCCTTGCCCCGCCAGACCGAGCGCCGCCAGAGCGACCGCCTCGGTCGAGCAGGCGTTGCGGTCGGAGGTGCCGGGCTTGTCCGGGTCGGTGCCCCAGCGCACCCCTCCCGGCTTGCCTGACCGGTCGATCCCGCCGATCAGGAACCGGTCGAACACCTCCGTGGCGCGCTCCAGAAAGCGTCGGTCCCGGGTGGCCTCGAACGCGGCGAGCAGGCCCAGCACGGCCCAACCGTTGTCGTCGAAGTACTTGTCGTTGTTGCCGGGGAAAGTGAGCCACGCGTTGTAGGCGCCGGCCTCGGCGTCGTAGTAGCGCTCCATGCTGAGAAAGGTCGCGCGGAGCGCCCGCTCCCAGCGTCCGGGCTCCGAGCGCTCGGCCTCGGCCAAGGCCCGGAAGCAGACGACGACCGGCCAGACGACGTATCCGCGGTCCTGCAGGCCGTCCGAGGGAACGGTCTCGGCGCTGGCCACCGGCCCGCGGAACAGCAGGGCCGAGCCGTCCCAGAAGGTCCTCACGGTCTGTCGCGTGAGTCTGGACGCCTCGGCCCTCCAGCGGTCCCGAGGCCGGTCCGCCGGCCACGCCCCGGCCGAGCACGCCGCCAACCCGATCAGAACCTGCCTGCGCGTCAGGAGCACGGCGCCAGTTTGGACGATCCCGACGACCCCCGTCTCGGGCAGTCAGCGGGCATCTGCCATAATTCGGCGTTGATGTCCGGCTCTTCCCCCGATGCCCGCTTCCGGCTCTCCCCCGACCTCGCGCTCGCGTTGGCCGAGCAGTACGGCACGCCGCTGTACGTTCTGAGCGAGGCGCACCTGCGAGGTCGCATCCGGGAGTACCGGGCGGCGTTCCGGGCCGCGGCGCCGAACAGCCGGCTGGTGTTCGCCAGCAAGGCCAACTCGACGCTGGCGGTGCTGAGGATCGCCCACCAGGAGGGCTGTCTCATCGACGTCGCGAGCGAGGGGGAGCTCCGGGCCGCGATCCTAGCCGGCGTGCCGGCTTCCGACTGCCACCTGCACGGGAACTACAAGACGCTGTCCGAACTCGCGTTCGCCTTCGAGGCGGGGGTGGGCGAGATCGTCGTCGACAACTTCGCCGAGATCGAGGCCATCTCGGAGCTGGCCAGGGCCGACAGCCCGCCCAGCTCCCTCGTCGCGGAGGCGCTCGGGTTGCCGGCGGAGGATCCGGTTCGCTGTCCCGATCTGGTGATCCGCGTGGCGCCCGGCGTCGACCCGGCCACGCACCAGAAGATCAGCACGGGCCAGGACGACACCAAGTTCGGCTTCAACCTCTCCGACGGTTCGGCGGAGCGGGCCCTGCTGCGCTGCCTCGAGCTGAACCTGCCGGTCGTCGGGTTCCACTGCCACGTCGGATCGCAGCTGCTGGATCCCGAAGCCCAGCGGGCCGGCGGCGAGGCGATCGCCCAGTTCGCCGCGGACATGTTCCGGCGGCACGGGTTCGAGGCCCGGGTGCTGAACGTCGGCGGCGGGTTGGGCGTGCGCTACACCGACGCGGACGATCCGATGCCCATCGCCGACTACTGCAGGCTGGTCGTCGAGGCCATGCGCGCGCCGCTCGAGGGCACCGGCCTCGACCCGACGCTGATGCAGGAGCCCGGAAGGTCGCTGGTGGCCGAGGCCGGGGTGACCCTGTACCGCGTCGGCGTGATCAAGACCGTCCCGACCGGCGAGGGTAGGACCCGCACCTACGCCAGCGTCGACGGCGGCCTGAGCGACAACCCCCGCCCCGCGCTCTACGGCAGCCGCTACACGGTGCTCCGGGCGGCCCGCGCCGACGGCGGCGAACCGACCGCCGGGCCCACGGCCAAGTTCACCGTCGCGGGAAGGCACTGCGAGACCGACAGGCTGTTCACCGACGTCGATCTGCCGGCGGACCTGACCGAGGGGGACCTGCTGCAGGTTCTCTGCACCGGGGCCTACAACAGCTCGATGGCGAGCAACTACAACCGCTTCCTGCGGCCGCCCACGGTCCTGGTGCGCGAGGATGGGTCCCTCGCACCCATCCAGCGGCGGGAGACGTACGACGAGTTGTTCGCGCGGGAGATGCTCCCGAACCTTTGAGCCATGCTGGACCTGCCGCCGATCCCCGTTCTGCTCGCCATCCTGGTCGTCATCTTCTTCGGGATCGGCCTGCACGAGTACGCCCACTGCAAGATGGCGGACATGGCGGGCGACCCGACGCCACGGATCTACGGCAGGGTCACGCTGAACCTGACCAAGCACTTCGAGCCGCTCGGCACGCTCATGATCCTCCTCACGTCGCTGACCGGCGTGGGGATCGGGTGGGGCAAGCCCGCGCCGATGAACCCGAACAACATGCGCAACCCCCGGTGGGACGCCTTCGCGGCCACCGCCGCCGGTCCGCTCTCCAACCTGGTGCAGGCCACGTTCTTCGCCGTCCTCCTCAGGGTCGCGGCGACCACGGGGGCGTTCGGTTCCAGCCAGTTCCTCGCGGCGCTGCTCGTGTACGGCGTCGCAATCAACCTCGGTTTGTTCCTGTTCAACCTCATCCCGCTCGGCCCGCTGGACGGCCACTGGCTGCTGTGAACGTTCTTCCCCGAGCCCGCCCGTCAGCGGTGGTACTGGTGGAACCAGCGGTACGGTTCGGGGCTGCTGCTGGCGCTGATCCTGATCGGCCAGCTCTCGCGGATCCCGACCATCGGCCTGATCATCGGGCCGCCCCACCGCGCGCTGTTCCAGCTGCTGACCGGGATGAACTTCTGACCGGCGCAACCGAGGGCTAGCGATGGAGAGACAACGCATTCTGAGCGGCATGCAGCCGACCCAGCCGAAGCTGCATCTGGGCAACTACGAGCCGATCAAAAGCTGGGTCCGGCTGCAGGAGCAGTACAAGCTGTACACCTTCGTCGCCGACTGGCACGCGCTGACGACGATGGCCGAGAACCCCGGCGACATCGCCGCGAACTCCCGCGAGATCGTGAAGGACTACCTCGCCGCGGGCATCGACCCCGAGCGGACGACCGTCTTCCTGCAGAGCCACGTGCCGGAGCACGCCGAGCTGCACCTGCTGTTCAGCATGATCACTCCGCTGGGCTGGCTGGAGCGCGTGCCGACCTACAAGGAGAAGAAGCAGAACCTGCAGACCGAGAGCGAGCCCTACGGCCTGCTCGGCTATCCCGTGCTGCAGGCGGCCGACATCCTGCTCTACAAGCCGTACGGCGTGCCCGTCGGCAAGGACCAGGCGCCGCACCTCGAGCTCTCAAGGGAGATCGCCCGCCGGTTCAACCACCTGTACGGCGAGGTTTTCCCCGAGTTCGTGAACATCCTGTGCGACACGCCCGTGCTGATGGGTCTGGACGGCCGCAAGATGAGCAAGAGCTACGGCAACGCGATCTACCTGAACGAGAGCGAGGAGGAGACCGCCAAGAAGGTGATGTCGGCCTTCACCACGCCCACCAAGATCCGCAAGACCGATCCCGGCGACCCGGAGAACTGCGCCGTGTGCAACCTCCTGCGCGTCTACTCGCCCAACTGGGAGGTGCAGACGGACGAGTGCCGGCGCGGGCTGCGGGGCTGCGTGCAGAACAAGCGCGAGTGCGCCGAGGCCATCAACGAGGCCCTGCGGCCCTTCCGCGAGCGGCGCCGCCAGATCGACGACGCCACCGTCGAGGCCATCCTGCGGCGAGGAGCCGAAGAGGCGCGGGACTTCGCCTCCCGAACGCTCGCCGAGGCCAAGCGCGCCATGGGATTCCGTTAGGCGAGGACCATGGACCGACACGCGGTCCACTATCTGCCGATCCTGACGACCGCTCTGTCTGCCGTCTTCTGCATCGTGCTGCTCCGAGCGGCGATGGTGCGCCGGTCGGGTCCGCACCTATGGTGGTGGGCGGCGGGCGTGTTCTTCTACGGCCTCGGCACGGCCCTCGAGTCGACGGTCACGCTCGGGGGCAACTCCGTGGCGCTCACGAAGGCGTGGTACATCGCAGGCGCGCTGCTCGGCGGATATCCGCTGGCGCAGGGCGTGGCCTATCTGCTTCTGCACGGCAAAATCGCCAACCTTCTGGCCATCGTCACTCTGGCGGTCGTCGCCCTTGCCAGTCTGGCGGTCATCCTGAGCCCCGCGGACCTCTCCCAGCTGGAGCACCATCGGCCGACGGGCGCGGTGATCGCCTGGAAGGCGGTGCGCTGGACCACGCCGCTGATCAACCTGTACGCGTTCGTCCTGCTGGTCGGCGGGGCGGCCTGGAGCGCCCGTCGCTACGCCGGTTCTCCCGAGACGAGGCACCGGGCGGTCGGCAATGCGTTCATCGCCGTGGGTGCGCTGTTGCCGGGCGTCGGAGGCGCCATGGCCAAGGGCGGGCTGGTGGAGGCCCTGTACGTCGGCGAGTGCGTGGGTCTCATCCTGATCTGGATCGGCTATGGCATCATCGCGGCTAGGCACCGAGCCTCCCGCGGCCCTGCACCCCAGTAGGCACCCCCGCGCGGCGCTCGGCGCTCTCCATCCTTGGATTTGGCGGACAGCCGCCTCCCGCACTCAACCGCCATGGAACCCACAGTCGGCGTCAGGCCGCTCTACCGCTTCGCCAACGACCCCGCAACCGGAGAGACCGTCATCGAGGTCGCGCACGGAGGCCGCACGCTGCTCGGCCTCTCTTGCCTGAACAAGGGCACCGCGTTCACCGAGGAGGAACGCCGGGAACTGGGGCTCCTCGGGCTTCTGCCGCACCGCGTGCTCACGATCGAGCAGCAGGTCCAGCGCATGCGCCGGGAGTATCTGCGCGAGGCCACGGACATCGAGCGCAATCTGTTCCTCAGCGCCCTGCACGACCAGAACGAGACCCTCTTCCTGCGGCTCGTGCAGGACCATCTGACCGAGATGATGCCGATCATCTACACGCCGGTCGTCGGCGAGATCGTTCGGCAGTACAGCCGGCTGTACCGGGGCTCGCGGGGACTGTACATCGGCTACCCCGATCGCGACCGCATGGAGGAGATCCTCGACAACTGGCTCCATCCGTTCGTGGACGCGGTCTGCGTGACCGACGGCGAGGCGGTGCTGGGCATCGGCGACCAGGGGGCGGGCGGCATCGCCATCCCGATCGCCAAGCTCGTGGTCTACACGCTGCTCGCCGGGATTCGGCCGTTCGGACTGATGCCCGTGATGCTGGACGTCGGCACCGACAACCCCGAGCTGCTCGACGACCCGCTGTACCTCGGGTGGCGGCACGAGCGCGTGCGCGGCGAGCAGTACGACTCCTTCGTGGACCAGTTCGTGCAGGCCGTCCGCAGGCGGTGGCCCTCCGCCCTGCTGCACTGGGAGGACTTCGGCAAGACCAACGCCCGACGCCTGTTGGATCGGTACCGCTGGGAGGTCTGCTCCTTCAACGACGACATCCAGGGCACGGCGGCCGTGGCGTTGGCGGCTCTGATCGCCGCGGTGGCCCGCACCGGCTCCTCGTTCCGAGAGCAGCGGGCGGTGGTGCACGGCGCGGGCACGGCGGGAGTGGGGATCGCCGACGAGATCGTCGCGGCGATGGCCCGCGAGGGTCTTTCCGAGGAGGAGGCCGCGGACCGGGTGTGGCTGCTGAACAGCCGGGGACTGATCCTCGAGGACACGCCGGGCTTGGAGCCGTTCCAGAGGAGGTACGCCAAGCCCCGATCCGCCGTCGCCGGGTGGGACGTTCGCGAAGGCGGCCGCATCGGCCTCGACGAGGTGGTTCGCCGCGTGCGCCCGACGGTGCTGATCGGCACCTCCACGCAGGCCGGCGCCTTCACCGAGGAGATCGTGCGCGAGATGGCCTCCCACTGCCCCCGGCCGATCATCTTCCCGCTCTCCAACCCCGACGCCAAGGCCGAGGCGCACCCTCAGGACCTGCTCCAATGGACCGAGGGACGCGCGCTGGTGGCCACCGGCACGCCCTTCCCTCCGGTCTCGTTCCGCGGCCGCTCGGTGCGCATCGGCAACTGCAACAACGCGTTCGTGTTCCCGGGCCTGGCCCTGGGGGCCATCGCGTCCCGGGCCAGGGCGATCAGCGACGGCATGGTCTCGGCGGCGGGGATGGAGATCGGCAAGTGGATCCCCAGCGACGGCGACCCACTGGGCCCGCTGATGCCCACGCTGGAGGACGCCCGCGCGATCTCCCGGAACGTCGCGATCGCCGTCGGCCTGGCCGCCCAGCGGGAGGGGCTGGCCGACCGCGCGACCGTCGAGGAGCTGGAGCGCCGAATCGCCGAGGTGAGCTGGAAGGGCGGGTACCACCGCTATCGGCGCATGGCCGACTGAGCGCGCTCCTCCATCCAGGCGACGACCTTCTTCGAGAGCGGGTAGTCCGGGTTCCCGACCATCGCGTTGGCACCGCCGTGGTCCAGGTCCGGCCAGAAGCTGACCTCGGCCTTCGCCCCCTTGGCCCGGAGGGCGGCCGCGAACTCCTCGGCCTGCTCGCGCGACCTCCGGTCGTACCGGGGCAGGCCCATCAGGCCGCGGCCGGCGACCACCAGCAGGAAGTCGCTCGGTCGCCTCGCCCTCCGAACCTGGATCAGGGGCGAGGCGTCGTCCCACCCGGCGGGATCGTCCCCGAAGGCCTGGCGATAGACGGCGCTGAGCCAGGGGGACCGGGACTGGGCGCCCTCCGACACCCTCATGCCGCCGCCGTCGAGCGGAATGGCCCCCAAGAGGTCCGCGGGCTTGAGCCCGTGCGGCTCGAGCCACCGGGGGTCCGCCCCCAGGCAAGCCGCCAGGTGCGCGCCGGCGCTGTGGCCCATCACGAACAGCCGCTTCGGGTCGCCGCCGTACCGCGCGATGTTCCGACGGACCCACCCGACCGCCGCCGCGGCGTCCCGAACGAAGGCCGGAAACCGGTGCTCGGGAGCGAGGCGGTAGTTCGCCGAAACGAGCAGGAAGCCGGCCTCCGTCAGGACCCTCTCCTTTCCCTGAATCGCCTGGCGCTTGTCGCCCGTCCGCCAGCCGCCCCCATGGAAGAACACCACGACCGGCGCACCGGACGCCTTCTCGGGCGCGTAGATGTCCAGCCTCTGCCTGGGATCGCCGGTGTCGGTGTAGGGAACGTCCGGCGTCGTCCGGAGGCCCCCGGCGGCGATGCCGGCCAGGCAGGCGAAACAAGCGGCCGAGACCAAGCCCATATCCGCTCCGACGCGCGAGACGGCAATGGGTTCGGACCGCCGGAGATCCGCCATACTTGCCATCGAGCCGGCCATGCCCCAAACGCTCTCCCAGCCGAAGGCCCTGTCCCAAGAGCAGCGCCGCCAAGCCATGAGGCGGGTGGTGTGGGCTTGGGCGTTCGGCTCCATGTTCTTCTCGATCACGACGGGCGCGGCGTTCACGTCGCTGCTGAAGAAGTTCCTGCACGTCTCCGACTTCGCCTACGGCCTCGTGATGGGCGCGGGTCCGGCGGCCGTGCTGTTCACGCTGCTGGGATCGCTGTGGGTGGAGCGGACCGGCCGCTCGAAGCCGACGTTCCTGCGCTACCTGCTGGCCGCCCGGCTGGCTTGGCTGGCCATCGCCGCCGCGCCGCTGTTCCAACCCGAGCCCGGCTCGCTGTGGGTGGTGGGCGCGGTCGGCTTGGCGGCGTTCCTCAGCGCCGTGTTCGCGAACATCGGCGGCGCGGGCTTCACCGTCTGGATGTCGGACCTGGTCCCCCGGGAGAGCGCAGGGGCGTTCTTCGGCCACCGCGCGCGGGTCGGCCTGGCCATGATGGTCTTGGCGAGCTCCGCCGTGTCGGTGGTGCTGGACCGGATGCCGGGCGAGGCCTGGGTCTACGCCGGGGTGTTCGGCTTCGCGACCGTCGTCGGCGCGATCGACATCCTGCTCTTTCTGCGGATCCCGGAAGAGCCCCGGCCGGTCGGCGAGAAGCAGCCTTCGCTGTGGGAGATCGTCTCCGTCCCGTGGCGGAACGCCGACTTTCGCGCCTACTCGGCCTACACGCTGCTCGCGTTCGTGGCCTACTCCATGTTCTGGCCCTTCCTGTGGCCGTTCTGCTTCGAGCCGGCCGAGCGCCACGGGCTGGGCTTCTCGCTTCCGCTGACCAACGCGCTGATCGTCGTCCTGCCGCAGCTGGCCAACGCCTTCACGTCCCCGTTCTGGGGCCGGGCGCTCGACCGCTTCGGACCCAAGCCGGTGTTGGGGTTCGGTGCGATCGCGGCGATCGTTCTGCCGATCTTCTGGGTCCTGTGCAACCGCGCCTGGAGCGTGGACCTCAGCCCGCTGGGCCTCGGACTCAGGCTGGAGATGCCGATGCTGATCCCCCTGATCAGCATCCTCGGCGGCCTCTGCTGGCCTTCCATCGACCAAGGTCTGGTCTACGTGCAGCTCCACGGCTTCCCGGAGGAGCGGAGGACGGCGTACGTGGCGGCCAACAACCTGACGATCGGGGTGGCGGCGACCATCGGCAGCGCGCTGGGCGGGGCGATCGCCGCGGCGTTCGAACCTCTGGTCGGAAGGGTCGCCTGGCTGCCTTCGTGGTTCTCGCACTACCAGGTGGTGTTCGCCGCCTCGATCCTGCTGCGGCTGGCGGCGTTCGCATGGCTCTTCCGCCGCCTGAGCCTCGAGAGCCGCGGCACGTACGTCGAGGCCGGGCGGGCCGTGTTCGGCGAGGCGCTGCTTCCCCTCCGCCGCATGCTGCCCCGAGGCTGGACCTACCGGCGGAAATCGTGATCGAATACCGATAGCTCCCCGGGAATGCTATCCTAGGAAGCGTAGCGAGAAGAACCATGAAGCTAGCTGTCGGAATCGCTCTCGCCGCGTCGGTGCTGGTCGTCGGCTGCTCCGGATCGAAGCAGGAAGGCGCCGAACCCGGCGGCTCGTCGTCCACCCCCGGCAAGAAGATCGTTGTCGGGTTCAGCCAGATCGGCGCCGAGAGCGGCTGGCGAACGGCCAACACGGAGTCGATCAAGTCGGAGGCCGCCAAGCGCGGCATCGAGCTGCGCTTCTCGGACGCCCAGCAGAAGCAGGAGAACCAGATCAAGGCCCTGCGGAGCTTCATCGCCCAGAAGGTCGACGTGATCATGTTCTCGCCGGTGGTCGAGGCGGGCTGGGGACCGGTGATGCAGGAGATCAAGGATGCCGGAATCCCCGTCATCGTGGCCGACCGGCGCCCGGACGTCAGCGAGGACATGTACGTCACGTTCATCGGTTCGGACTTCGTCGAGGAGGGTCGGCGGGCAGCCCGCTGGCTGGCCAAGAAGATGAACGGCAAGGCCACGATCCTGGAGCTGCAGGGCACGCCGGGCAGCGCGCCGGCCATCGACCGGAAGAAGGGGTTCGAGGAGGTCCTGAAGGAGCACCCCGGCATGAAGATCGTCCTGTCGCAGTCCGGCGACTTCACCCGGGCCGGCGGCAAGCAGGCGATGGAGGCCTTCCTCAAGTCGCCCGTCGGAAGGACCGCGAACGCGCTGTTCGCGCACAACGACGACATGGCCCTGGGCGCGATCCAGGCGATCGAGGAGGCGGGACTCAAGCCCGGCCAAGACATCGTGATCGTGTCGATCGACGGGGTTCGGGGCGCCTTCGAGGCGATGGTCGCCGGCAAGCTGAACTGCACCGTAGAGTGCAACCCGATCATCGGTCCGCAGCTGTTCGACGCCGTGGAGGCCGTGATCGCGGGCAAGCCTCTGCCCAAGCGCATCGTGGTGGAGGAGGGCGTGTACGACCAGTCCGTGGCCGCCAAGGAGCTGCCGAACCGCAAGTACTGACGGCTTCCGCCCCGGCCTCCTAGACCATGGAGTAGGGATCGACGTCCAAGGTCAGCTGGACGGCGGCCGGGGCCTCCAATCCCGCGAGCGCCTCGCGGACTCCGACCGGGCGGGCCTCGGGGGGCAGCTTCACCAGCACATGGCGGCGGTACCGCCGCTGGATCCGCTCCAGGGCGCAGTCCGCGGGGCCCAGCACCGTCGCGTCGGGGACCCTCCTCAGCAGGCGGGCCGCCTTGGCCGACACCTCGCTCGCCAGCGACCAATCCTCCGAGGTCACCAGAACGTTCACCAGGCGCGCGAAGGGCGGATAGCGCACGGCCTCGCGCTCCGCCTTGAGGCTCTCGTACAGCGACAGGTAGTCGTGCTGGGCCGCGGCCGTCACCGCGGGGTGGCCCGGGTTGAGCGTCTGCACGACCACGCGGCCCGGCTTGCTTCCGCGGCCCGCCCGCCCCGCCACCTGCAGCAGCAGCTGGAATGTGCGCTCGCTCGCTCGGAAGTCGGGCAGGTTGAGCGACACGTCGGCGGCCACCACTCCCACGAGCGTGACGTTCGGGAAATCGAGACCCTTGGCGACCATCTGGGTGCCGACCAGCACGTCCAGGTCGCCGGCCCGGAATCCGGCGAGGATCTCGTCCAGCGCGTTGCGGCGCTGCGCCACGTCCCGATCCAGCCGGGCGACCCGAGCCAGTGGGAACGCCGAACGGACCGCCTCCTCCACCTTCTCCGTGCCTGCGCCGAACGGCCTCACACGCCGACCGCCGCAGGCCGGACAGACGTCCGGCGGCGGCTCCGAATGGCCGCAGTGGTGGCAGCGCAGCCGCCGCTCCCGCACGCTGAGGGCGAGCGAGACCGCGCAGTCCGGGCACACGAACGAGTGTCCGCAGTCTCTGCACAGCAGAAACGGCGCGTAGGCCCGGCGGTTGAGGAACAGGATCGCCTGCTCGCCCCGGCGCAGCGTCTCGCTCAGGGCGTCCAGCAGCTCCTCGGAGAAGAGCCCCGGCTTGCCTGCCCGGTAGCCGACCCCGAGGTCCACCACCTGGACGTCGGGCAGGCGGGCCGACTCGGCCGCCCGCTCCGGCAGGGACAGCAGGGTCAGCCGGCCTTGCTCGGCCTCCCAGAAGCTCTCGACGCTGGGAGTCGCCGAGCCTAGAACCACCGGGCAGCCATGGATCTCGCCGAGGCGGAGCGCCAGCCGCTTGGCGTGGTACCGGGGCGTCGTCTCCTGCTTGTACGACGACTCGTGCTCCTCGTCGACCACGATCAGGCCAAGCCGCGACAGCGGGGCGAACAGCGCGCTGCGCGCGCCCACCACCACCGGGCACTCTCCGTCGTGGATCCTCCTCCAGTTCTCCAGCCGCTCGGTGGCCGGAAGGTCGCTGTGCAGGATCGCCACCCGGTCGCCGAACCGGTCGCGCAGCTGGGCGATCGCCTGGGTGGCGAGCGCGATCTCCGGCACCAGGTAGAGCACCTGCCTTCCGGCGGCCAGGGCCTCGGTCGCGCAGCGCAGGTAGACCTCCGTCTTGCCGCTGCCGGTCACCCCGAACAGCAGGAACGGCTGGGCCCGATGGCCGTGGATGGCGTCGGCCACGGCGTCGATCGCCAGCCTCTGGTACGGGTTCGGAGCGGGAGCCGGCCTCGGCGGGGCGGACGAGCCGGGCTCGGCCCGAACGAGCAGCCCGGCGTCCACCAGAGCCCGAACCGCCGCGTCCGTCACGCCGCTCATCGCCCGGATCTCGGCCGCCGTGAGCATGCGGTGCGATGCCGCCTGCATCTGCATCAGCACCAGCGCCTGCGCGGGCTTGCGGCGCGCCTCCTCGCGCAGGAACCGCTCCACCCGCTCGGCCTCCGGGCACAAGCCCAGCAGCCCGCTCGCCCTGCGGCTGGGCCCGGGGGCTGCCAGCGCCAGGCCGTGGCGCACCACCCCCTTCGAGACTAGGGCGCGCAGCACCTTCTCGGCGCCAGGCGGGGTCTTGCGCGTGCGCGATCCGGTCCAGGCTCCTCCCGCCTCGCGCAGCACGCGGACCACCTCCGCCTCCGCCGCGCTGAGCCCTTCCGGAGGCTCGGGGTCGGCGAGCGACCAGCACGGCACGAGGCGCTGCCGCAGGTTCGGTGGCACGGCGGGACCCAGGGCCGCGCCGATCGGGCACAGGTACTCGTCGGCCACAAACTCCAGCAGCCTCAGGACGGGCTCCACGAGCCCCAGGCCTCGAACGGGAGCGCCCGTCGTCCGCAGGGCCGACGCCGGAAAGCCCAGCTCGGCCTCGCTCACGCGCCTCAGGCGCAGGGCGAACCCCAGCACCGTCCTCGATCCGAGCGGGACGAAGCAAGCGTCCCCAGGCGTCAGATCGGCGTGCGGCCGATAGGTGAACAGGGCCGCCGAACCTCCCGAACGGGGCTCGACGGCCACCTCCGCGACCAGCAGAGAGTCGGCGTCCGTCAACGGCGTCAGTATACGGCGGATCCCGGGGCCCTCAGCCCAGCGAGCGGACCACGAGCTCCGTCATCTGCACCTCGGGCAGAGTCGCCACCATGCCATGGCCCACTCTGCCGTACAGGCGCACCTCCGTCGTGGGCTGCTCCCGATGGCGGAGCGCGGGGACCAGCCTGCCGGGGCCGAACAGCACGATGCCGAGGCGCTCGATCCCCGTGTCCGACGCCAGCACGAGCTTCACGCCATCGTCGGCGGGGCTCTCGAACCTCCGGATCGCCCGGCGCGCCCGCTCGAACCGGTAGATGCGCTCAGGGGTCATGCGTTCGATCCTCTGGGCCCTGGCCAGCACCGAGACGCGCCGGCAGGCCTCCTGCACCGAGCCCTCCATCAGGTCCTCGATGCCCCAAGCCAGGTGCAGGCAGCCGCGGAAGGCCAGGCACTGCGCCAGCAGCGCGTCCGCCACTTCGGGCTGGATTTCGATTCCCAGGCGGTAGCCCTGATACGGCACTTCCAGAACCAACGAGGGCGAGCCGCTGGGCATGACGGGAAAGAAGGGCCGCCCCGTCCCGAACGAGAACCCGGCCGCGCCCGCTTGGCGAGCCCCCTTGGAGAGGTTCACCCGCGCACCGCTCACCTCGTAGGCGGAGAGCATCCCCAAGTGTCCCCGCCAGCGGCCGTTCTCGGGCCGGGCCGACACCGGCTCGAAGGACAGCGTGCTGCGCGACAGCTGGACGAACTGCACGCGGAACGTCTCCGGGGCGAACGGCGACCGTCGGTCCATCGGCGCCAGCAGCCCGATCTCGTGCTCTCGGGCGCGGATGGAGCGCACGGCCTCCGCCGGGAAGCCGGGAGGCTTCACCATCCACGCGGCGGGCAGGCCGTAGGTCGAGAGCGTGCCCATCGCCGGCAGGACGAACGAGGCGTCATCCGGCGCGGCCTCGACGCTGCACGTCAGCGCCGCCGGCGCGAGGTCCGGCCAAGGCCAGGTCGTGGCCAGGCAGCCTCCATCCCGCGTCGCCGCCTCGACCACCGCGCCGACCCACAGGTCGCGCACCGCGTCGGCGTGCGGAAACGCGAAGAACGGTGCGCCGCCCCCGACCGCCGCGCGGTCGTCCTCGAAGCTCAGGGCGATGCCGTCCTCTGCCTTCAGGTCCCCGTCATCCAGTCGAACCGAGCCGTCCACCGGTCCGATGCCGTCCGTCTCGACGGACCGGCCGGTCTGCATGAGGGCCATGGTCTCCCCTACGTGCGGTCCCACGTACAGCGCCAAGCCCGAGCCGGGCCGAGTCCTGGCGACGGCGGCGAGGTCTCCCGCTTGGGCGAGGACGTCCGCTCCCGCCGCCGCGCACGCCCGGCCGCCGTAGCACCGCATGCGCCTGGCCCCCTCCGGCCAGAACCAGCCCTCCGCCACCGGCTCCAACAGGGCGTTCGACAGGTGTCTCGAGGCCGGATCGAGGCCCAGGAGACCCGCGAGACCCCATGACGAGCCGGAGCAGACCACCGCACCGCCCTGCCGAACCCAGTCGCCGAGCGCGGCCGAGGCCGACGGCCCCAGCGTGCCGTAGCCGCACAGCAGCACCGCCGTCGCCTCGGGCAACCTTGCCGGGTCGAACCCCTCCCAAACGGTATGCGGAACGCCGGCCCCCTGCAGAGCCTCCACGTAGAAGGGCGCGTAGGGATCTTCCGGCGCGAGAACCAGGGCGATCTTCGCCCAATGCAAACGACCCATCTTCCCGGTTCGAGTTTAGACCACGCCCGGCACGCGGAAGTTGGGATAGGTAGAATTGAACCAATGAGACTTCGCATCGGGCTGCCGAAGGGCAGCCTGCAGGAGGCAACTTTCTCCCTCTTCGAGCGCGCGGGGTTCCTGTTCAAATCCTCCTCGCGCTCGTACGAGCCCGTCGTCAACGACCCCGAGCTGGAGCCCATCCTGCTCCGGCCGCAGGAGATTCCCCAGTACGTCGAGGACGGCGTGATCGACTGCGGCCTGACCGGCCACGACTGGGTCGTGGACTGCGGCGTGGACGTCCACGAGGTCTGCGAGCTGCGGTACAGCAAGCTCACCACGAACCCGATCCGCGTGGTGCTCGCGGTGCACCAAGACAGCCCGATCCAATCGATCCAAGACCTGCAGGGCAAGAGGATCGCCACGGAGTACGTCCGCCTGACGGAGCGCTACCTGGCCGACAAGGGCGTGAAGGCGCACGTCGAGTTCAGCTGGGGCGCCTGCGAGGTGAAGGTGCCGATGCTGGTCGACGCAATCGTCGTGAACACCGAGACCGGATCCTCGCTCCGAGCGCACAACCTGAGGATCGTCGAGACCCTGCTCACCTCCACCACCCGGCTGGTGGCCAACCGAGCGGCATGGGAGGACGCCTGGAAGCGGGCCAAGATCGAGTCGCTGGAGATCCTGCTCACCGGCGCGATGAACGCCGCGAAGCTGGTCGGCCTGAAGATGAACCTCCCCATGGCGCAGAAGGACGAGATCCTCTCCCTGCTCCCGGCGCTGCGGAACCCCACGCTCTCGCCGCTCGCCGACCCGGACTGGGTCGCCGCGGAGGTCATCCTCGACCAGACGCAGGTGCGCGACCTGATCCCCGCCCTGAAGCGGGCCGGAGCGACGGGCCTGGTGGAGTACCCGCTCAACAAGGTCATCTACTGAGGCGGCCATGCACGAGGGATCGCCGGCCTGGCGGATCCATGCGGGCCTCTGCTGGTTCGCCGCGGGGCTGGCGACCTGCGGGAGCTTCCTGCTAGCCCCCGCCAAGTTCGCGGCCCAGCTCAGCACGCTGCCGCAGCTGCTCGAGGTGGGCCGGCTCCAGTTCTTGGTGCTGCACACGGCCCAGTGGCTGCTCCTGCCGCCGATCGCGGCCTGGGCCTTCCTCGGCCGGGCCTCGGGCTGGCGACTCGCCGGGTCGTTGGCCGCGCTCGCGCTGTTCGTGGTCCAGATGGCCGCCCTGCAGCCGGAGCTCGATCGCCGGCTGACGATGCAGATCCTGGGCGAGTCCCCCGGTCCGAGCATGCACCATACGGTCTACGGGCTGCTGGAGGCGCTCAAGATCGTGTGCCTCGTCGCCGCGGGCGCCGCGCGGCCCCGCGCAAGATAGACTGGGTCATGGTCCTTTGGGTAGGGTGGGCCGTCATGGTTGGCGCGAGTGGAATCTCGATAGGGTCCTTGCGATGCGAACACCTCGAGAACCCGCTGGGGGTCGAGGAGGCGTCTCCGCGACTGTCGTGGAAGATCCTCTGCCAAGAGCTGGGCCGCCGAGGCGTTCGGCAGACCGCCTATCAGATTCACGTGGCGACGTCGCGGGCGGCCCTCGAGACCGGCCAGCCTGATCTCTGGGACTCGGGCAAGGTGCCTTCCGACCGCAGCGTGCTGGTTCCCTACGGCGGCAAGGCCCTCCGGTCGGCGCAGCGCTGCTTCTGGCGCGTGCGGGTATGGGACGAGGCCAAGCAGCCCTCCCGCTGGAGCGACGTCGCCGAATGGACGATGGGCCTGCTCGAGCCGTCCGACTGGCGCGCGCGGTGGATCGGCAGGGAGCGGCCGCCCAAGCCCCGCAGCCTCGCCGGATCCTCGTGGATCTGGACCGGCGAGAGGAGCCAGCAGCCCGCCGTGCGATGGTTCAAGGCGACGGTCGAGCTGAGGGACGCGCCGAGGCAGGCCGAGCTGCTGATCACCGCCGACGACCGCTTCGAGGCGTACCTCGACGGGCAGGAGGTCGCCCGGACGAGGCCCACGGGAACCGGCGAGGACTGGCGGACGGTGGTGCGGGTGGACCTGTCGGGCCGCCTCGGAAAGGGACGTCACACCCTGCTCGTCAAGGTTCAGAACGACGGAGGCCCCGCGGGCCTGATCGGACGGCTCACGGCCGACGGCCGGGACGTCCTGGTCACCGACGCCTCGTGGCGGTGGGCCGAGACCGAGGACGGGCTCGCCCCGGGCAGGGCGGCCAAGGTGCTCGCCGGATACGGCAGCGATCCGTGGGGCGAGGTGGGGCCCGACCCCGAGCCTCCCGCTCCCGCGCCGATGCTCCGCAAGGAGTTCGAGGCGAAGCCCGGCCTGCGCCGCGCGCTCGTTTTCTCCAGCGGGATCGGATACAACCTGCTGACGCTCAACGGCCGGCCCGCCGACGACCGCGTCCTCGATCCGCCGTTCACCCGCTATGACCGCCGCGTGCTGTACACGGTGCGCGACGTGACGGCGCTCGTGCGCCCGGGCCGCAACGCCATCGGGATCGTGCTGGGCAACGGATTCCTGAACGTTCCCGCCCGCGACGCGTGGAACTTCGAGCGAGCGCCCTGGCGCGAGCCGCCGATGGCGCGCCTGCAGCTCCTGCTGGAGTATGCGGACGGGACCAGTCAGATCGTCGCGACGGACGGATCGTGGCGGCTCGGAGAGGGGCCTTGGCGCTGGGACGCCGTCCGCCAAGGGGAGGTCTACGACGCCCGCCTGGAGCTTCCCGGGTGGGACGAGCCCGGCTTCGACGACTCGGCTTGGCGGAACGCCGCCGAGGTGCCGGGGCCGAAGGGCAGGACGGCCGCCCTTCGCTCCATGCCGTGCCGGGTCACCGAGACCCTGCGCCCCAAGTCGGTCCGCGAGGTGAAGCCGGGAGTGTTCGTGTTCGACCTCGGCCAGAACATCGCCGGCTGGGTGCGGTTCCGCGTGCGCGGACCAGAGGGCACCCAGGTGCGGCTGCTGATGGGCGAAAAGCTGCATCCGGACGGCACGGTCGACCGCTCCAACCTGTCTGGGCTGGTGTTCGATCCCACCTTCTCGGAGGTGCGCTACACCCTTCGCGGCGGCGGCGAGGAGACCTTCGAGAGCGCCTTCGCCTACTACGGCTTCCAATACGTGCAGGTCGAGGGCTGGCCCGGCTCCCCGAGCCTCGGCGACCTCGAGGGCCGGGTGGTGCACACCGACTTCCCGCGCGCGGGAGACGTGCGGAGCACCCCCTTGTTCGATCGGATTCAGGACGCGACCCTCTGGAGCTACCGCTCGAACTTCGTGGGCATCCCCACCGACTGCCCGCACCTCGAGAAGAACGGTTGGACCGGCGACGCGCACCTGGCCACCGAGCAGGGCCTCCTCAACTGGGACAACGCGGCCGGATACCTGAAGTGGCTCGACGACCTGATGGACGAGCAGCGGGAGGACGGCGCCTTGCCCGGGATCGTCCCCACGGGAGGGTGGGGCTACGCCTGGGGCAACGGCCCGGCGTGGGACAGCGCTCTGATCCTCATCCCGTACTATCTGTACGTCTACACCGGCGACGCGGGGGCGCTGACCCGGTGCTACGACTCCATGCGCCGCTACGTGGACTACCTGGAGCGGAACTCCAGAAAGCTGCTGATCCCGTTCGGGCTGGGAGACTGGGTCCCGGCCAAGACGGAGACGCCCGCGGACATCACGTCGACCGCCTACTTCGCGATCGACGCGGAGATCGTCTCGCTCGCGGCGACCCTGCTCGGGCGGGCCGGCGAGGCGGCGCACTACGCCACGCTGTCCAAGAACATCCGCGCCGCGTTCCGGTCGGCCTTCCTGCGCGAGGACGGCACGGTCGGCCCCGGCACCCAGACGGCGCAGTCGTGCGCCCTGTTCCAAGACATGCTGAAGCGGCCGCAGAAGGCTCCCGTCTTCCAGAGGCTTCTGGAGCGGATCGATCAGGACGGCAACCGGCTGGACGTCGGCATCCTCGGCGCCAAGTACCTGTTCCACACGCTCAGCGAGCGGGGCGCCCACGAGCTGGCGCTAGACCTGCTCACCCGCACGGATCCACCGAGCTACGGCTGGTGGCTGGAGCAGGGGGCCACCACGCTGTGGGAGACGTGGGACGGCAACGCCTCGCGCAACCACATCATGTTCGGTGACGTGAGCGCGTGGTTCTATCGGCAGCTGGCCGGGATCCGGCCCGATCCGTCCTTGCCTGGCTTCAAGCGGGTGTTGCTCGAACCCAAGCTGTCTCCGCGCGTGCCCGAGGTGAGGGCGTGGCACGAGGGCCCCTACGGACGGATCGTCAGCGAGATCGTCCAGAGGTCCGACGGGCTGGAGTGGACCGTGGTCGTTCCGCCGAACTCCACCGCGATCGCGACGATCCCCGCTCCGTCGGTCGAGTCGGTCGAGGAGTCGGGCCTTCCCCTGCGCGAGGCGCGCGGAGTGCGGGTGCGCATGGTCCGGCCGGGCGCGGTCACGGTCGGCCTGTTAAGCGGTCGTTACCAGTTCCGGGTACGGCGCTGACGATCGGGGGATTCCAGCCCGACCATCGTCTAGAATCCGTCCCATGCTGGGTTTGGGATTCTGTGCGGCGGCTTGCCTCCTGCCGCTCTCTCCGGTCGCAGGCTCCACGTCGCAGGCCGAGCCGCTCCGCTTCCGGCAGGGTTCGTTCAAGATGGTGCAGTTCACCGATCCACAGGACGGGCCGGTGTTCCACCCGAAGACGAAGGCCGCGATGGAGCGCATTCTGGACGCGGAGAAGCCGGACCTGGTGGTGGTGACCGGCGACCTCCTGAGCACCGGGGCGTTCCAGAACAAGGACCAGGTGCGCCGCTCCCTCGAGGCCCTGGCTCAGCCGATGGAGAGCCGCCGGGTGCCTTGGGCCGCCACGTTCGGCAACCACGACTGCGACGCCTTGGACCGGCTGGGCATCACCAAGGCCGACATGATGGCTTGGATGCGGGCCCTGCCCCACAACCGGAACACGGACGATCCGGCCGGAGTGCCGGGCGTCGGCAACAACCTCCTGCGGGTTCTGGGCGCGGACGGCAGGCCGGCCCTCGCCGTCTGGCTGCTGGACTCGCACGCCTACGCGCCCGAGGAGATCGCGGGGCAGAAGCTCGGCGCCTACGGCTGGATCCAGCCGGAGCAGATCGGCTGGTACGCCCAGACGTCGCACGCTCTGGAGAGGGAGGTCGGACGCAAGGTGCCGGGCCTGATGTTCTTCCACATCCCCCTGCCCGAGTTCGGCGCGATGCATGCCGCGGGTCTGGCCAAGGACGGCGAGCGGAACGAGGACGAGTGCCCCTCGCTGATCAACAGCGGGATGTTCGGCGCGATCCTGGCCCGAGGGGACGTGGCGGGGGTGTTCGTGGGCCACGACCACGTCAACACCTACGTCGGCACGTGGTACGGCGTGCGCCTGGGCTACGCCGGCAGCATCGGCTACGCGACCTACGGCCTGAAGGGAGAGGAAAAGGACCGCTTGCGGGGGGCCAGGGTGTTCGAGATCGACGAGAAGGACCCGCGGGCCTTCCGGACGCGGTACGTGCTGGCCTCCTCGTTCGGGGATTGACGCGGCGCCTCGCCGGGACAAGCCTACTCCGACCGCGCCAGGTACCGCCGCACGCCATCCGCGGCGAACTTCCTGGCCGCGCTCGTCGGACCGACTCCCCGCCGGAGCAACTCCCTGGCGGTGGCCGCCACGAGCTCGCGCTCCGTCAGGCTGGGATCGGCCTCCGCAAGCGACTCCGCGATGCGGAGGGCCTCCTCGTTCGCCGCCCACTCCCAAAACCCGCGACAGACCGACTGCACCGCCTCAGGGTCGGTCCAATAGCCAAGATCCGCGAGGCGCCTTGTGACGTCGAGAATGAGCGCAGGCACGCCCATTCGGAGCATCTCCGCCCTGCTGTGGACGAAGATGAAGTCGTCGATCCGGTTCATGTCGCGCATCGAAGCGTCCATGACCAGCTCTGGATCGTGCGCAGGGAGCGCGGTGTCCGGTGGAACTCCGTGAACCAACGTCGGCATCCGTCCGGCCACCCGGAGCGCCTCGATCGGGTCCGCCCGCAGGAGCGAGACGGCGACCAGGTACTCGTTGGCCGCCAGGCCGTGCAGATCCAGCAGGAGCCAGAGCCCGCCGTGCCCCAGCCAGACCCGAACGGTCCGGTCGGGCAGCAGCTCGATGCGGCACTCGGTGCGCGTTTCAACGGACATGGACCCTCCTCGGCCGACGCATGGGAACGGACGGCCTGCGAAGCCTCCTTCTCGCGGCAGGCCCGCTTTCGGGCGTTCGCCGCCAGGTCCGCCTACGAAGCGCCGCGCGGAACCTTCGACTCCTGCAGCTCCCTGCGAGCCAGCAGGCGCGCGACGTCCGCGAGAGCGAGCAGGTTGGCGGCCGTGCGCCAGAACCTCTTCGACCTCGAGTCGCGGTTCCTGTGGAACTCCTGGAAGCCCAGGTCGGCCAGATGCTCCGCCAACGCCCGCGTCTTCCTGGAGAGCCTAAGCAACCTCCGCACCTTTCCCAAGCGGGATCCTGGGGCGCTCCGCGCCTCGTCCAGCTCGCGCCGGATTCTCGCCTCCATCAACATGCCTCGACCTCCCATCGACCGTCGTCTTGGAGGCCACCGCCCCGCCGGGGAGCCATGGTCCTCTCCTGTTGCGCCTACGGGGTTAGCTGACGGGCTCGGACCAAGAGATATCCTACGCGTTTCCGCGATGCGCCCCTGATACGTGGTTCCCCCGTCCCGGACGGGCGTCCGAGTTCGGCGCCTTCACTCTACCCCTCCTTCGCCGGCTCGCGCCCGGGGTCCCGGCAATCCTTCGCGCGCAACTCAACGGGTTTCTCGGCTGCTTGCAGCAAGCCTAGTACAAGTTCAGGCCGAACCGAGTCTGGCCGCACGGAATGCCTTGGTTGCAAGAGAATCCACATCCCCAACCAACAACCTCACAGCCAATCCCCTTCCACCACCCCCCTCCAGCCCAGGGCCGGCGACGCGCCGGCCCCTTTTCCTTGTGCGGTCGATTAGGGCGCCACGGCCAGCCACTCGTCCCAGCGCGTGTCCGCTCCCAGCTGGAGCCGGCGGTAGTCCGCCAGCGCGGACGCGCTCCAGCGATCCTTGGGGGTCAGGTCGATCGACACGCCGTTGCTGCCGGGGGACTGCGCGTTGTGGCGCTCGTAGGCCACGGCGGCCTGCACGGCCCGCCGCACGTCGCCCGCCGCCGCGACGATCGCGGGAACGCCCGCGGCATCCTCGAGGTTCCTCGCCACGCCCAGCAGGTCGTAGAAGTGCCTGTAGTCGCTCGGAGAGTAGGCCTGCGTGGTGCTGCGCACGCGCGCCATCGTCGCGCCCAGCTGCGAGGCGTTCGCGGCCAGCGCCGCGCCCAGCACGTCCACGGCCCGGGCCACCTCGGCCAGGGCGGAGGTTCGCAGGACGCTCTGCGTGATCTTGCGGTTCGCGTAGGCGGGTTCCTCCAGCATCGCGTCCACGAAGGATCGGACGAGCGTCCCCGTGGGCGCGTCGGGATCGTCTCGGAACCTCCGCAGGACCGCTTCGTACGGGTAGCCGTCCCCGGGAGGGCTCTCCTGGCTCCCGACCACGAAGTCCGTGACGCCGCGCACCTCGTAGGCCACCTCCAGCATCTGCATCAGGCTGGCGTCCCAAGCGATGAAGTCGAATCTCCCCCCTTGGAGGGCGGAGCCGAGCTGCCACACCTGGATGGCGTTGCCGGTCAGGTCGTCGTAGCTGATCGCGCGGCTGGCGGCGGCCGTCGCCGACCGGAGCCACCCGTTGCCGTGGTTCCAGACGATCAGCCCGAAGCGGTCCGCGGGGTAGTTCTGCATCCCCCACTGGACGAAGTCCCGCAGGGTCGTCGCTCGGCCCATGTCCACGCGCTCCCCGAGGTCCTGAACCAGCTCGCTCCGGATCGACGAGGAGGAGTCCGGCTTGATCAGGTAGCGGCGGGTGCCACGGAACCCGCCGGAGGACAGGTACGACGGGTCCACCTTCCACTGCACGACGACCCTCACCTGCGGGTTCTGGGCGGCCCGCTCCATCTCGTTCATGTCCTTCACGCTGAACTCGGCCAGATCGTTGGCGCCGTTGAGGAACACGAGGATCGTCCATTTGGTCCGCTCTGCGGAGGAAGGGCTCACGACGACCGGCGCGCTCGCCGAGACGCCGGTAGGGATGTGGCGGGCCTCGATCCTCGCCTCGCCCGCGGCCAAGGCCTGGACGATGCCATCCTCGTCCACCGTCGCGACGGCCGGTGCGGAGGAGCTCCACCCCAAGGAGTCGGGGGCGACGAACACGGGCCTCTGGTCGGCGGCCAAGGGTGTGGCGACCAGCCGAGCCGAAGCTGGAGGCTGGAGCGCGAGCGACGACGGCTGCACCCGCAGGGACGCGGGCGGCGCACCGACCGCGGTCTGGAACGCGCCCTTCGGAGCGACCTCGACGGAAGCCGTCAGCAGTCCAGTCTGCACCCCGGCCGCGTCCCGCTCGCTGTAGAGCTGGGCGACGAGCCGGAAGTCGCCCGTCGGCACGGACGCCAGCGGCTGAGCCTGCAGACCGTCCACCTCGCGGTTGATCACGGTCTCCCAGCGCACGATGCCGTTGGAGTCCACCAGCGAGAGCCGTTGCGACCGGCCCGTCGGTCCCGACGATCCGGCGACCCAGTCGGTGGTGTAGACGAAGTCGGAGACGGTTCGGTCGCCGCCGCCCCCTCCCCCGCCGCCGCAACCCGCGAGCAGCGCCGCTCCGAACGCGACAACGATCAGCCACGCACGCTTCACAACGACAGCTTACGCTCCGAGGGCCCCTGCAAGTATCCGGTGAGGACCGCCCGGCCCACCACCGATCATCTTCTTGAGGCAGTGAGCGAGCCATCCGAAGCCCGCCGACTGGAGGAGATTCTGCGGGCCTCCGGCGTGCGAACCATCGAGGACCGGAAGCGGGAAGGTCCGGCCGGCTTTCCCGTCCGCCTCCAGCTGCGCGACGGGTCCGAGGTGGTGCTCGATCTGCCGGAGCCGGCTCTCCTGAGCGCCCTGGATCCTGCGCAGGCCGGAGTGGCCTTGCTGGACGCCCTGGGCTACGCGCGCCGCCTGTGGGGCTTGGCGACCAGAAGCCCATGCCTCGGCGTGAAGCGGTCCGCGCTCACGACCGAGATCGGTCCGCTGGTGAAGGCCGCCCTGCAGGGCACGCCGGGCTCGCTCCACCTGGACGGTTTGCGGTACCACGCCGCGCCGCTGGACTGGAGCGGGGAGCGGGAGGCGCTCGTGCTGGTGACGAACGCCGCCGCCGAGCAGTCGGCCCTCGCCCTGGCCGACCGCCACCGCGTGACGGCGGAGGCCCTGCGCCGCCTGAGCCAGGCGATCGCCATGAACCCATCCGTGGAGGCCATGGCGAGGGCCGCGGTGTTCGAACTGGCCTCGGTGGCCGAGCTAGCCTCCGCGCTGCTGTGGGTGCGCACCGACTCGCCGGGAGAGTTCGCGCTCGAGGGCGCGATGGGCGCGAACCGCCAGGCCTGCCGGACCCTGGAGCGCCTGCACGTTCCCGGAGGCCCCTCCTGCGCCGCCGAGCTCGTCGCGGAGACCCGCCGGAGCCTGTTCGTTCCGAACGTCGCCGAACACCTGCTCACCCGCGATCTGGAGGCGCGGCTGTGCTACCTCAGCCCCGGCCCGGCGAGCATCCACCCGCTGGAAGCAGGAGGAGAGCTGCTGGGAGTTCTGGAACTGATCGGCCGCGCCGACGACTCGTCGATGGCCTCGCGAAGAAGGCTGTTCGCGATGCTCGCGGAGCAGCTGGCGCTGGGGCTGCACGGGGCGCTCGTGCGCCGGAGCCTGGAGCAGGCCGCCACTCGCGACCCGCTCACCGGCCTCCTCAACCACCGCGCCTTCCACGACGAGCTGCTGAGCCGCATCAGCCAGGCGGAGCGGTCGGGCAAGCCCCTGGGGATGCTGATGATCGACGTCGACCGCTTCCGCAACTTCAACGAGGAAGAGGGGCACGCCGCCGGCGACCAGGTGCTAAGGCAGGTGGCGGACGCGATCCGCTCCGCGCTGAGGCCCTACGACGTCGTCGGCCGGTGCGGCGGAGAGGAGTTCGGCGTGCTGCTGCCGGACGCCGACGCCCCGCGCTGCGCCTCCGTCGCCGAGAGGGTCCGCCAGGCCGTGTCCCTCGTGCGGCAACCCACCTCGTCCGGCCGACCCAGGGGAGTCACGGTCAGCATCGGTTGCGCCTCCTTCCCGCGGAACGGCGGCGACGCAGGGATGCTCCTGCGGGCGGCCGACGCCGCGCTCTACCGCGCCAAGAGGGCTGGCCGCAACCGGGTGGAGACGTTCCAGGGCTGCGCCGACCGGGAAGCCCCGCGCGAGGCCGTCCCGCTGGACGCCGTCTGGGCGTGGGTCGCCGACGAGAGGCGGGCGGAGTCCGAGCGGCTTCTGGCGACCCTCGACGACCTGATGCCGCGGCTGAAGGCGACGCTGGGCCTCTCGCGCAGCCAGCAACAGATCCTCCGCTCGCTCGCGGTCGCGCTCCCCGAGTACCGCGCGGCCGTGGCCGAGCGCGACGCGGCGCGCCTCGAGGCCATGCGCCGCGCGGAGG
>CALGMO010000051.1 GCA_937961665.1 uncultured Fimbriimonadaceae bacterium | reverse complement strand
GGCGCCGCATCCTGCGGCGCCCCGTCCGCTTTTCCGGGGGAGAAGAGCCGCGCCCCCTCTACGGACCGGTCATGCCGGTCGCGACGTCGTCAGGGATCACCGTCGCCGTCACGAAGATCAGCAGCTCGCTGTTGTTCTTGTTCCGCGCCGTGCCACGGAAGAACTGACCGATGATCGGAAGATCGCCCAGCACGGGGAACTTCTTGATCGTCACGCTGTCGTTCTTCTTCGTCAGGCCGCCGAGCACGATGGTCTCGCCGTCCTTCACCCGGGCGACGACGCTGATGTACTGATCCGAGATGATCGGGTTCTGCGAGCCGTCCGGGCCGTTGGAGAAACCGACGAGCTCGGAAATCTGCGGCTGCAGGAACATCGTGATCGTCCCGTCGTCGTTGATGCGCGGCGCGATCGACAAGTACGTCGGGATGTTGATCTCCTGCGGGTTGTACTGCGTGATGATCGCGCCACCGGTGGTGGACACGATCGGCTCGTAGTACCAGGTGCTGATCGAGGTGGAGACCTCCGCGTACTGGTTGTTCAGGGTCCGGAGGATCGGCGCGCTCACCACGCGGCCGCGGTCCTCCTGCAGGAAGGCTCGGATGCGTGCCACGATGTTCCCCGACGCATAGTTCAGGAAGATCGGGTCCGCCGACCGAGCGAAGTAGCCAGGCTGCGAGCCGGCGAAGATCGCTCCCCGTTGCCAGTTCAGCTCCGCGCCGAACGACTTCTGGAACTGGTCGGTGGTCGTGATGAACTCGACGCGGACCTCCACCTGCTTCGGCGCGACATCGAACATGTTGATCCAGTTCTGGAGCTCGCGGATGTCCTCCTCGTTGCCCCGAACGATCAGGCTGTTGTCCGTCGGATCGTAGCTCAGGTAGTCGATCGAGTCGCCGAGGAGCGAGTTGCCGCCACCCAGGCCGCCCTGGCCCAAGCCGCCACCGAGCCCTCCGAGGCCGCCGCCCTGGCCGAGACCGCCACCGATGCCGCCACCCTGGCCCAGACCGCCTCCGCCGAAGCCGCCACCGAAGCCTCCGCGGCCACCCTGGCCCAAGCCGCCGCCACCGAAGCCGCCACGGCCTCCGCCCATGCCGCCTCCGAAGCCGCCGCGGCCGCCGCCACCGCCGAAGCCGATCTGGCCGGCGCCCTCCTCACCGGGAAGGGCGATGTCCTGACCGCTCTCCAGCGTCGGGTCCGGCGCGATCTGCGTCGTGGGAATGGCGGTGTAGGTTGGCCGCTCGAGGCCGCGCACGAGGTTCTTGTACTCCGGCCTCTTGTCCAGCCGGAGCCGGCGCGCCATGGCCGCCCGCTCCAAGGCCAGCGTCGTGCTCTCCGGAATGCCGAACAGCACCTGGTCGTAGACGGCCTTGGCATCGGCCCGGATCAGCCGAATCTTCTTGACGGTCCTCGGCGCGGGGGCGGGAGCCGTAGGCTGCTCCACCACCGGCTTCGGGTCAGTCGGCTTCTCCTTGCTGATGACGAACACTCCGTTCGCGTCGCGGCGGAAGTGGACTCCCGCGGCTTGGCACACGTAGCGGATCGCATCCTCCACCGTGGCTTGGTGAAGCGTGAGCGTCACCCGGGGGAACGGCGTGTCGCTCGGCACGATCACGAACTGAACGCCGGTCTGCTTGGTGAGCATCATCGTCGCCATCACCAGATCGGCGTCTTTGAGGCTCAGATCCACCCGGACGTCGGACGCCGGATCCTGGGCCCGAGCGCCGGCCGCCGCACCGACCAGCGCGGCGACCAACACCCCAGCATTCCTGAGTTTCGACCAATCGAATCGCATGCTCTTCTCCTTACCCTCTCCTCAAGGTTGCCGAGAGCCCTCTCCTAGAACCCTCGGCCGCCTCCGAATCCTCCACCGAAGCCGCCGCCGCCGCGGTTGCTGCCGCCAAAGCCACGGTTGCTGCCGCCATAGCCGCCGCCACGGCCGCCGAAACCTCCGCCGGTGCTGAAGCCCCCACCGCCACCGTAGCCACCGCCGCCGTAGCCGCCACCGTAGCCGCCACCGTAGCCACCGCCACCGTAGCCGCCGCCGCCGTAACCGCCGCCGCCGTAGCCACCGCCACCGTAACCGCCGCCACCCTTGGACAGGGTGCTCCACTCCGGCTCGATGGTGGTGTCGGTGCTGCTCTGCAGGATCAGGAGCATGATCAGGTACGGGTCGGCACTACGAACCTTGATGCGGCGGACGACCTTCTTCTCCTCGGGAACGTTCTGCTGCTCCCCCGGCGTGGTCTCGATCGTGGGCTCCTGCCGGCGAATGATGCGGTAGATGCCAGCCTCCACGCGGTAGGTGGCGTCCACCTGCTTCAGGATCGCCTGCAGAGCGGTCTCGAACGGCACGTCCTTCAGGCTCACCGTGACGGTGCCCATGACGTCCGCATCGATCGTGAACGAGACGCCCACGCTGCGGAAGAGCGCCTTCAGGGCGTCCCGCACGTCCGCGGACTCCAGCTCCAAGTTCGGAATCCTTCTGTCGCGGGGATCGTCCTGGGCGAAAGCCGAGGGCACCAACCCGCCGAACAGACCAAGCCCGAAGACGGTCGCCAACGCGAGTGTTTTCAATCTCATTGTCTCAAACCTCCAAAAGGAAGGATGCTTGTCCGTTTTGTTCGTTTCACACAGTCTCCAAATCTTTCTACGAAAGCCTCAGAAGTCGACCGGTCCGCTGGGTCCCATGCCCGGACCCATCGGCCCCCCAACTCCGGGCCCCATCGGTCCGCCCGGGGGCATCATGCCGCCGCCCGGTCGTCCGCCTGCGCCCGGCACGTTCGGGCCCCCGCCAGGCGACCCAAGTTCGAGCGGGCTGGCCAAGGGCACGAGCACCTCGCTCGGCCGCTTCTTCGGATCGCGCTTCAGGATCGCCTTCTCCGTGTCGATCGAGGCCACCGTCCACTCACCGAGCTTGCTGCCCGCGCGGGCAAGCTGGACTCCCTTGCCGTCCCCCATGTCGATGAGAATCAGCACGGCTCCGTTGCTGACCACGACCCCGGCGAGCCGCCGCACCGGCTGAGGCTCGATGGCGACGATCTCCTCCATCTCTTCGGCGGGCGGGGTCCAGACCGTCAGGAAGCCTCCGGTCTGAAGGAATCTTGCGGAGGCCTGGTCCTTGTCGAACTTCGCCTCCACGGGAAGGAGAGAGAACGGATCCGGACGACTCGCGAAGGTCTTCGAAGCGACGAGCTTCTTCAGGTTGTCCGTTGAGGTGTTCGGCTCGACCGGAACACCCGCCGGGGCATCCGGCTTCTGCTCCGCGAGCTTCTGGTACTTCGCCAGGCTCACCGTCGCGGTGGGAGTCTCCGCGGTCTCGGTCCCGCCGAGCAGGCCGCAACCCCCCAGCGCCAGAACAGCCGCCGAACTCAGAGCCAACTTGCTTGCTGCAACCATCGCCATTTTCCCTTCACCTAGACGGTGCCGCGGAGGGTGCCGGGGGCTTTCCGCCGCCTGGGCCCGACGGTCCAGCGACGCCAGCCGGAGGACCCATCGGCACTCCACCGGGAGGCCCACCCATGCCCGCGCCGGGAGGTCCGAACATCGCGCCGAACCCCATGGGGCCGGGTGCTCCGGCGCCGCCACCGAAGCCCGCTCCGGCGCCACCCGCGCCGGCCTCGTTGACCGAACCGAAAAGCTTCTGGCCTCGGATGTAGCCCACCAGGGTCAGCTGATAGGTTCCCGTGAGCACCGGCGAAGTGCCCGTGAAGGCGAGCCCATCAACCACCGCGAGGTACCCCGGCATGTTGCGCCAGGCGCGAACGTTCGCGCTGATCTGCTCGTAGGTGCCTTGTACGGTCACCGTGCCGAGGTCGAAGATCACCACCGGGAACGGGATCGCCGGGAAGTTGAAATAGCTGGCCAGCAGTCCGGTGGAGTGCGCCTCGGGGAACGGCACGAGCGGCCCGTTGATGACCTTCACACCTCCGTTCTTCAGCTGGCGGTTCACCGCAGCCTGCACGCTGTTGCGGAACTTCCGTGCATCGATCGCCAGCTGCCACGGGTTGACGGAGACGTCGATCCCACCCGCCGCCACCGAGGCCGGAGGCGTGTGGGCGGCAACGATGCGCCGCCACTGCTCGGTCTTCTCCTGCCGGAGCCTCAGCGCCTCCTCGACCCTCTTCTCCGCGCGCTTCGCCTGATCCACGATCTCCTGGCGCTTCTCGGCCAGCTGCCGCTGGTACTCGGCGTTCTTCATGTTCGGCAGGTAGAAGTGGAACAGGCCGAACGAGAGAACGACGAGGGCGAGCGAGACGCCGATCACAATGTAGACGTAGGGGCTAATCTTCATGAGCGCCTGCTCCTATTCCTCCTCCATGCGACCGGCCCCCGCGCCGGCAGGCCCGGCGCCCGGCACTCCGGCACCGGGAGGTCCGAACATACCCGGAGGGCCGAATCCGCCGCCCGCGCCTGCGGGGGTCGTGCTGGGCGCAGCCGAAGATGCCCTCGCGGCGTTGGCCAAGGTTCCCCTCACGTCCGGCGCCTGGAGCTTGCCCGGCATGACGACCGTGACGGTGACTTGCGACCACTCGGGCATCGCCCCCCGAAGGCCCGGCTCGCCGGATCCGAAGTTGCCCACGCCGACGTAGTCGGTTCGGCCTCCACGGGAGATCAGGGCCTGCAACCTATCCAAAGGGTCGTCGGGGAGCGGCTGCTCGCCCTGTCGGATCGGCCTTCCCGTCTGATCGAGCTGGGTCAGGTTCGGAACGTAGGTCTCCACCAGCTGGAAGCCGGACCGGCTCACGGACCGAACGTTCGGAATGCGGTTCAGCGCCAGCATCAGGTTCGCGTACTCCTCCTGCGTCTTCAGCACGCCGGAGAGGGTGAGGGTCACTGTCTCCGCGTCCATCGGCGAGGCGGACATGGAGGTCACCCGGAAGAACGCTGGGATGTACCGTCGGACCGAATCGTAGAAGTCGGGATAGGCCGAGCAGTGCTCCTGCATCGCCTTCGCCAGCTCCACGTTCAGCACCACCGTCTGGGCGCTGGCCGTGATCGTGTCCGCGAGCTTGCTCAGCGCCACCACGTCGCTCGCCGGCTTCTCGAGGGCGTCGGCCCTGGCCTTCTCCCGCTCGTAGGCCTGCTTCGAAACGACCATCATGCCGAGGCTGGCGAGCACGCTGAGCAGAAGGATGAGCACCATCAGAACGATGGCCACCTTCGACTGCTTTCCCTTGCTGACGTATGGCGGCAGGAGGTTGAGCTTCATTCTTCTTCCCTAACTCAGAACAGGATGTACAGGCCGTTTCCGATCGCCACGACGAATTCGCCCCGCCGACCGTCCATCAGCTCGGGGTCCGCCTTGCGAGCGTTCACCGACACTCCCTTGAACGGGTCCAGCAGCTCGCAACCGAGCCCCAGAGAGGCTCCGAGATAGTCCGGCAACCCCTTCAGCCTGGCGACGCCGCCGAACAGGCGCAACCGGTCGACCTCTCCGCCCTTGCTCCGGAAGTAGTCCAGAGACCTGCGGATCTCGGCCACCAGCTCCTCCAGGGCCGGCCGGAAGCCGTCCAAGATGCGCATCGTCTCCGGGCTTCCCACGGGCTCCGGCGTCGCGTCCGGCTGGGGCATCGGCTCGAACCCTCCGGTGGCATTCGGATCCATGCCGCCGCCGGGCTCCGGCTCCGGCGCGAAGGGGTTGTACGGCTGCAGAGGTTCCGGCGACAGCGAGCCCGGAACCGCGAACGGGTCTGGCGGCGCCTCGGCAACGTACCCGCGCGGAATCTCCGCCTTCGTCTTCAGGATCTCCTCCGCCTCCTCCAGGCTCACGCTGAGGTTCCGCGACAGCTCTTGGGCGAACAACTCTCCACCCACGGGCACCTGCCTCGGCATCAGTAGGTTGCGGCCTCGGTAGATGTTGATGCCCGTGGTCTTGTGGCCGATGTCCACCACGCAGGAGACCTCGGTCGGGTCCACCCCACCGACCGCGAGCATGCGTGCCACCGCCGTCGGCTCCACGTCGATGGCCGCCAGCTGCTTGCCCGACTTCTTGATCGCCGCGATCAGCGTATCCACGGCGCTCTGCGGCGAGATCGCCAGCAGCACGTCCATGTTGGCCGAGTTCGGGTCTTGGTCCTCCAGCTTGGCGTAGGCGCTCTGGACCGTGCTCTCGGCGAACGGGATGTTGCGGCTGATCTCCCACTGCATGTGCTCGGCGAGCTCGGTGTCGTTCATCCGAGGCACCTCGAGCGTGCGCACGAGCACCGAGGCCTGGCCGGCGATCGACACGACCACGTTGGGGGAGGAAGCGCCGATGGACTGCAGGAGCTGCTTGAGGGCCGCGCCCACGTTGTCGGCGTTGTACACGCCGGTGTGGTCCACGCTGTCCGCAGGGGTCTCGATGGCGCCGAGAGCGGTGACGACCGCCTGCCGCCCCTGGTTCTTCACCTCGGCGACCTTGATGGTCTTGCTCCCGATATCAATGCCCAGCGCGCTGCTCAGCTTCTTGGCCATAAACCCGATCCCTGCGCCTGCCTAGAGGCGAGCTAATCTTACTACCAGCCCGTCCAACCTGTCAACCAAGGCGACCCTCACCCTACTTGGACGCAGCCCAGGCACGATTCGGTTCGCCATCCCTAGCTCCTCCGCGGGCGACCCGTCCCACCGCCCGCGGCCAACGTTCCGTGTTCCAACCGATGCTACCGCGTCGCCGGGATCGGGGCGAAGCGCGGAGCCAGAGTCTGCAGATAGATGTCCGGCACGCCGGCGCGGGTGCTGGTCCACACCATCCAGATCAGGCCCGGCCTGCGGCTCCCGATCGCTCCCGCCGGATCGAACGGATCCAGGCTGAGGAACGGGGAGCTCTCGTTCACCGGCTGGGCGATCGGCACCGGGAACTCCTCCTGCTCCGGCACCAGGCCCACGGTGTAGGTCGCGGCCGGCACGTTGACCGGCACGCCGTCCTCCGTCGCGCCCTGGAAGGCGATGGACACGCTCCGGCCCTCGTCGGCGTCCGTGAAGTACACCCGGCCGCGAGCCGGGTCGACCTGGTAGGCGCCCGTCGCCCCGACCACGGCCAGGGACACGATCGTGCCGTCCGGGTTCGTGAGCACGCCCGCGGGCAGCTGCACGCCGAGCCGGAAGGACCGGAGGTAGGGCCGCGCGGACTGGCCGCCGCCCGCGGCCGACCGACCGTAGGCCACGACGTACCGGGAGGTCCGGATCGGGTCGCTGTCGGCGTTGGTCACGCCGGAGCCTCCCGGCCGCACCCAGTAGCTCGCGTCGGCGATCAGCCGATTGTCGAAGAGCAGGTTCGGAGCGGAGTGGGAGGTCGTCTGACCCGCGCCGCTCACCCGGATCGCGTACGGCTGGTAGGTCAGGAGCAGCACGGCCTTCTGGTTCGGGGTGGCCGTGCCGAAGCGCACCGTCCCCGAGTTCGGATCGAGGGTCACGCGCCCGCCCAGCCTCGTCTCGAACGTGACGATCCCGGTGGTGGAGTCCACGCGTCTGGTGTTGGGCACCTCCAGGTTGGTGGCGACTCCGTTGAGGCTCTGCCACAGCTGGGGCGCGAACCTCAGGTTCCAACTGACTCCCTGCGAGCGGTACACGCCGGGCCCCACGGCCTCCAGAACCTCGTTCTGCCGCGGCGCGAAGGCCGCCAGCCGGACGGGGGCTCCGTTGGCGTCCGCGACCATGCGGGCGAGGAACACCTCGCTGTTCGGCCGCCCACGCAGCTTGCCGACGAACGCCATCTCCAGAATCCGGGTGCCGGGGTTCAGGGTGAAGCCGCCAGCGGGCTGCGGTGCGCCGGTGTAGATCCGAGCCGACACGCTCGGCGAAGAGAGCTCCTCGAAGCCCGCCCCGAGGGAGACCGATCGGATCGGCGACCACCGGTCGTCGATGTTCGCCACCGACGGGTTGTAGGTGGTGTACGACACCTGCGAGCCTCCGCCGGTACTCGCGGCGAAGAACACCGTCGCCCGGTCGCCGGTCTGCACCAGGCTCAAGCGGGTCTTCCGGATGCCGGGGTCGTCCTTGGTCGCGCGGATCGGCGCTCCGACGGTCGGGACGCCCGCCGCCGAGACGCTCACCGGAGCGAGGAAGATCCTGCTCTGGTTCGCGCGGCCGTTGAGCGTCTGCACCTGGGCCTCGCCGACGAACGCCAGATACGCCGTTCCGAGGTCGCCGCCGCTGAACGGATCCACGAACCCGAGCGACGGGAGCGTCGGCAGACCGAACTTCATCGTGGTGAGAACGACCGACTGGCTGTTGGCGGTGTCCACGCCGAACAGGGCGTCAGCCGCAGCCTGGTTCGGGACGTTCGGATACGGAGCGTCCGAGGGCTGGCTGAACCAGCGGTCGGGAGCCGCCGGGACGAACCAGTTCAGGTCGCGCAGGTTGTTCGGTCCCGTGACCGCGGCGGGCGTCGTGCCCCGCAGCGTGGAGAGGAAGATCCGGTACGGCTGGTCCGAGGGGGCGTCCGCTCCGGGCTGGGCCTCCGCGAAAGAGGACCTCGGCGAGGCCCAGGCCACCAGCAGGCTGCCGTTCGTAGCGCGCGCCACGGTCGGCTGCACGTTGGGGTGCAGGAACCGCTCCGATCCGGACACCGTGTCCTCGATCAGCGGAGCCGAGTAGCGGGTGGGAGCGTTCGTCAGGCGGCCCTCCCGCACGGTGAAGCGCAGCGTGAGCGTCGGGTCGGAGTAGGCCTCCAGTCCCGCGCCGTACTGGTCCAGGCTCAGCGCCTGGTTCGCGGGATAGGTCGGCGTCCGCACCTCGTTGATCACGCGCATCACCTGCTGGTACACGCCGCTCGGCATGCCCAGCGGAACGGTGACCGCCACGCTGGGAAGGTAGGGGTCGGGCGCGGTGGAAGAGAGCTTGCCCTGCTGCACGCCGAGCACCGGGTTGGCCCGCCTCGTGGCGTTCAGGTTCAGCTCGGTGCCGACGCGGTCGCCCGGCCGAGCCTTCTGCAGCACCACGTTCGGGTGCGGGTTCCCGCCGTCGTCCGTCAGGATCCACCGGGAGTCGGGATCCAGGCTGGAGAACACGTTGGCCGCCGCCTCCAGCCAGGCCGCGTCGTGGTTCGTGGTCGAGTAGATCGGCCACGGGTTGAGCGGCCCCGCCAGCAGCTGGGTGGCCTTCGCCAGGCGCAGGTTCAGCAGGTTGACGTTGCCCTCGTTCACCACGGTGAACGGCTTGAACAGGTCTCGGAACGGACCCGTGAGCGGGCTCAGCGGCGAAGAAGGATCCCACGGCGCCAGCGGGCTGAACCCCGCGCCGATCGGCAAGCTCCCGGCGTCCACCACGGGCGTCTTCACCGCGAACCGCTCGTCCACGTCAACCGGCGATGCGAGCCGGAAGCTGCGGTAGGCCTCCCTCAGACCCGTGCCGAGGTCCAGCCTTCCGTTTCCGTTGCTGTCGACCAGCACGAACAGCCTGCCGGCGTAGCCCGCCGGAACGTCGGCCCCGGCCGAATCCTGCAGCACGGTGGCGTTCGGCGGCTGGAACCGGGGCACCTCCACCACGAAGTCGAACGGCGTCGGGTTGAGCGTGCGCTGGCTGGGCACCGGGTTCGCCTCATCCGGGAACGACGGCGGATTCAGGCTCACCCCAGAGAACACGGGGTTCTCGGCCGCACCGAACACCGACTTCGTGACCTTGACCGAGCCCGCCCCGATGTCCGGGTAGTCCAAGCTATCGTTCGGGAACCTGGACGGCAGGTCCTCATAGTTCGGGAAGAGCGTCTGGTCCAGCGGAAAGAGCACGGCGCCGACGCCTCCGAGCCAAGCCAGCGGCCGGGTCTCGACGCGAACGTTGTCCAGCCCACGCCCCGGTCCGCGCAGAAGCCGCATCAGGCTCCGATCGACCACGGAGACGGTCACCCCGCCGCTCTGTCCGTGCGCGACCAGCCCAACGCTGGCCAGCAGGCGGTTCTTCTGCGTGCCCGGCACGTTCGAGCCGTTGATCAGGTTCTCGGCGTCGGACGGGTTCACCGAGTAGCCGACGGTGCGGAGCGCGTCGGCCGGGTTGGTGATGACCAGGGCCAGCGGGTTCGCCACCTTGAAGGTCCGGACCGACTGGGTCGGGTCGAGGTTCACCGTCTGCTGCTGGCCGTTGTCGTTCAGCGAGCGGGTGGTGATGGTGGCCGTGACGCTCCCATCGCCGGGGGGCATCGCGTTCGCGCCGCCGGGCTGGATCGCGAAGTCGATCACCGCGTAGCCGTCCAGGCGCGTGCCGTCCGTCGCGGTCGGCGGGTTCGAGCCCGACACGATCGGGAACTGGCGGCTCTCCACCGAGATGGTGCGGGCCGCCGAGCCCTGCCCCGTGAACAGGAAGTTCACCGTGGGCGGGGGCACGCTGTCGCCGTCCGGAGTCTGGGTGGAGTGCGGGTAGCGGTAGACCAGCACGTAGATGCGCTCGCCCCACTCGAACGCCAGCGGGCTGCCACCCACCTCGGTGGCGGCCTCGGCGGCGGCGTAGTCCATCGTGCCGGCCCTCAGCTGGCGATACGTCGCCTGGTCGATCAGCTTGATCCGGGCGTTGCGGAAGTTGTCCGCCACCGGGTCGTTCTCGACCACGCCCTCGGACCCGGGCGGCTCGCCGGGCGTCAGCAGCCCGACGTCGTCGTTGAAGGCGTACAGGAAGCCCTTGGCGTCGGCGACGGTCAGCCAGTTCCGGCCTGCCGAGGCATGGCCCGTCAGGCCTCCGGCCAGCACGTACTCCCAAGCCCTGCGGCCGCCATAGCGGTTGGTCGAGGCCGCTTGGGCGAACAGAGCCACGAGGCGGCCCTCGGCCGTCGGAACCAGCACGCACGGCACCGGCGAGGGGGTCAGCGTGCCGACGTTGTTCAGCACGCGCAGCGTCGTGAAGGTCAGGCCGCCGCCGGCGAAGCTGGTGGCCAGCTCGGAGGTCTGCCACCGGACGACGGCCGAACCGCCCGATCCGCTCGCGTCGAAGGCGTAGACGGTGCCGTTCTCGTTCGCGGCGAACACCGTGTCGGGCTCGCCCCCGCCGAGAAGGACTCCGGGGACGGCAGTCGGGCTGGCGACCCAGCCGTCGGTGGGCAGGGCGCTCGTCCCGCTGAAGGTCCAGACGACGGAGCCGTCATCCGCGTTGAGGGCGAGGAACTCGCCGTTCGCCTCGTCGACCTTGGGCAGCGTGCCGACGAAGACCTTTCCGAAGGCGACGGCGGGAGTCGACACGATCTCGCCCAGCGTCGGCTGGTCCAGCGCGGGATACTGCCACCGCACGGTGGTCTTCTTGCCGCTCGATCCGCGGGCGTCCAGCGCGTAGATCCTTCCTTGGCGGGCCGGGACGATGATCGTCGGGCCGGAGGCCGTGTCCGCGAAGGCGATCGACCCGAGGAACGATCCCAAGCTGGAGGTCTTGGAGTTCGACGGGTAATCGTCCGGCCACGTCCACACGCGGGTGGTCGTGCCTGCGCGGCCGGTGGCGAGGTTCATGTCGCCGCGGCCGGCCATGTCGATGCAGTACACCCGGCCGTTCGAGGCGGCGACGTACAGGTAGTCGTTGCCGTCGATGCGCTTGACCAAGGCCGAAGAGAGGTCGAAGCCCGTGGGCATCTCGGCCACAGGGCCGACCCCGTCCTCGCCGCTCGTCTGGTTCGGGTCGCTCCACGACGGGTCCAGCGGGTCGCGCAGGCTCGGATAGGCCCACAGCACGCGCGGACTGCCGGTCGCCTGAGACTCCAGGCAGTAGATGCGACCGTCCTCGGACGCCACCAGCGTCACGTCGGTCGGCACGGGCGGATCTCCCGGCGCCATCCTGATCAGCGCGCCGTCGACCTGCACGGGCGTCGACTTGACGGCGAGATCGGGTCCGCTGTTGAACGCGATGGCGTCCGCGTAGGCGAGCCGACCCTCGAGCGCGTCGTTGGCCTCCGCGCTGTAGTTCAGCACCCGCACCTGGAGCGGGGCGGTGGAGCTGTGCCGGAACCTGCGGTTGCCGATGCGGACCCACCGCGACTGCGAGTCCTGGTTCACCTCGACGTCGGTGACGGTCGCGCCCTCGTGGATCTCCACGATGGTCTTGCGCGCGAACAGCTGGCCGCCGTTGCTGCCGGCCAGCCACATGCTGATCGCGTACTCGCCGGCGGGCAGGTTCGGGATGTACCGGACGTCGGTCGCGGAGGCGCGGTCCGCCACCACAGGCGCGGCGAAGTAGTCCGCGCCGAGGTAGCCGCTTGCGGCGGTCTGCGCCGACCAAGCCGGCGGGTTGGGCGTGACCTGGCTGCTCGGCGCGTCGACGACGATCTGCCGGCCGGAGTTGTCGGTCGGCGAGAAGGTCCATCGCACGGCGCCCGTCTCCACGTCGAACGAGCGGACGACTCCGGCCGCCACGGTCCGACCCGTCCCGTCGACCGTGTACTCGTTCCTGGCGGCCACCACGTTCCGGGTCGAGGCGGCGTCCGACAGCATGTTGATGATCGTGCTCGCAGTGTAGGACCCGTAGATCGGCTCGGCCTTGGCGGCGTCGGCGTACACCAGCGTGATGGTGGTGCCGCCCGACTGTCCCATCAGGCTGCCGCTGCGGTCGCGGGGGATGGTGTTGTAGAGGCGCACCGTCAGCGAGCCGGTCCCGTCGTAGGGGAACAGACGGTCCGTGGGCAGGCCGCCGTTGCCCAGCCGCACCCATCCGGTGCCGCTCGCCGAGGTGTCCACGATCTCCACGTGGCGCTTGCCGCTGTAGAGCACCTCGAACACGAAGTACCGCTGCGGGTAGACCAAGGTGACGCCGGGCCCCGGATCGAGGTCGGTCGGACCGGTCGGAATCCACACGTACACCGCGTAGTTCCGCGCGGAGGCGTCCGACGGGGTCAGGTCCCAGGCGAAGGTTCGCGCCGACCCTGCCGCAGGCACCGTGGGGTCGTAGTTGTCGTAGTTGGTGAACGTCGCGCTCGGCGTGGAGATGGCGAACTCGTAGGCCGGCACGATCGGCCGCACGCCGAAGTTCGGCGAGGTCGGGTCGAAGAACGACGAGATCAGGGCGTCCACGGCGGCGTCGCCGGTCTGGCTCGGCACGAACACCGACGAGGCCTCCCCGCCAGTGCTCGGCGAGGACCACGCTCCGGTCTTGCTCGCGCGCTTGGACGTGTTATCCCTCACGATCTGGCTCGAGGCCCCGGTCACGCCCGCCGGGTGCCACCACCGCAGGTTGGCGCGGCCCGGGCTGCTCACGGTTGCGCCCGTGTTTCGGCCGGTTCTCTCGTTGTCGCCCCGGAAGGTCGGGAAATCCTGCGCCCAGGACAACGCCCCCGCCCCGGTCAGCGCGCACGCCGCCAGGAGCCCGGCCAAGAGGTGCGTTCGTCGTGCCATGGTGCTCACCATCGTTCTCCGTTCAATCTCGGTCGGCGAAGACGGGCAGGGTCAGCCCGCGCGTCCCTTGGATCGGCGGCAGTTCGAACCGGACGCTGATCGAGCTGAAGCCCAGGTTCGTCTGCGTGAACTGGAAGCCGCTGCCCAGCACGCCGGGATCCCAGTCGCCGTTCAGCTGCAGAATCTCTCCCTCGAAGGGCTGTCCGTTCCGCTTTCTGCCGAAGTAGCCGTTCACGATCAGGATCTCTCCCGAATCGAGCCGCTTGGCGTACATCGGCCGGAAGTCCAGCGGGTTGTCGCCGGCGGGCTCGTTGGTGGCCGGGTTCCGGCGCATCACCCGATACACGTTCCGAGGGAGCATCCACACCACCCGCCACTCGGAGCCGGACTTCACGATCTCGTACGCCCCCGAGGAATCCGTGAACAGGATCGCCGTGTGCGTCTTCGGCCCCGTGCCGTCCAGGTCCAGGTACACGTTCTGCATCGTCACGGAGTTCAGGTTCGTGAGGACCTTCTTCCGCGCCGGCACGGCGGGGCTGCTGAAGGAGCCGGACTCGGGGTCCCAGAACACGTTCGCCGCGACGGCCGGGACGGTCACCTCGTTGATCACCTCGAGGTTCGGGCCGTCGAAGAACACGATGCCGCCGTTGCCGTCGCGCGACTCCCTCAGGTCGGTCTCGGGCGATCCGAGGTTGGGCGCGTCCAAGCCCAGATCGACGCGGGTCGGAGTCGCCCCTCCGATGCCCGCCGCGTAGGCGTGCCGCCCGGTGTCCGGACGGAAGATGCGGGCCAGCGAAGTGAAGCGGAAGCCCTTGCCGGAGATGGTGCTCGGCGAGTGCCAGTACAGCACTCCCAAGGCCGGCTGGGTGCCGCCCGAGGCGTCGGTGAACGAGACCACGCCGAGCAGGCCGCGCGTGGCCGGGTCCACCGCATAGCGGTCCACCAGCTCCACCACCCGGTTGTTGCCCGAGTCGGCAACCAGGTAGTGCACCCAGTACTCCAGCGCCTGGGGGTTGCTCACCCCGCTGGGGTTGGCCTTGTACTCGGTCCACCAGATCACGTCCCGCGGGTCGCGGAGCTGCAAGGGCGCGTTCGCCACGTAGCCCTCCGGGATGCCGTTCGGGTCCAGCACGAAGCGGTCGATCGACCGCACCTCACGGCCGGTGGAATCCAGCCGCACGATCCGGTTGGACCCGGCGTCCACCACGATCAGGTCGCCGTAACCGAATCGGTAGGCTCGAACGGGGCGGACCAGCGGCCGCGCGTTGCCGACGGCGCCCACCTCGACCGACGGGCCGGAGCTCAGCGTCGCCTCGGTGGACCACAGCGCGTTCCCGCTGGGGTCGAACCTCGCCACGCGCCCCTCGTCGCAAACCAGGAAGTCCGCTCGGCTGAATCCCCAGATCCCCTGCGAGCTCCAGGCGAACAGCGCGCCGTCTCCGCCAACGACCCCATAGGCCTGCGGGGACACGCCCAAGGTCGTCTGCAGAACCCGCACCCGGTAGTCGTCGAAGGACGTCACGCCGACCGTCTGCGGCCAAACCCAGTTCGGATTGCCCTGGAAGCTGGGCGTGACCCTGAGCTGGTACAGCTGCCTGTTCCAAGGCCGGTCGGGGTCGGCCACCAGGAACGGGTCGTTCGGGCTGATCGTGGCGTTGAGCGCCGTGACCACGCCGGTCGGCTGCAGCGGCGGGAAGGGCGGCCCGGAGAGGATGTTCGGCAGCACGCTCGCCCCGGCCAGATACACCGTGTCTCCCAGAACCGTGGGGGCGCTCAGGGTGTCCAGACCCGTGAACACCACGTAGAACAGCAACGGCGACCAGGTCGATCCCGTCCGATCCGGCTCGATCAGCTCGTCAGGCTGGTTCTGGCGCCTGAGGATGACCGGCTGGCTCAGACTCACCGCGTTGGTGACCGGGCCGCGATTGCCGGACATCAGCGACAGGAACCGGACGACTCCCCTCGACTGGTTCTGGAAGCTGTCGAAGCGGTACTGGGAAGGCTGCACCGTCGTGTACACGTTCGGGCTCGTCGGGTCGGCGCTGCGGAGCAGGTCGGGCTGAAGGAGCGTGAACGCGCCCTCGATCGCCGGCAGACGGATCTCGACGTTCCCCGGCTTGGCCTTGAACGCCATCAGGATGGCGTTCTGGACGACCCCGAGCTTCGTGCCCTTGGCCATCACGTACACCGTGTCGCCCCGCACCGCGGGCCCGCCCACGAAGCGCAGGTTCGTCAGCGGCTGGTTGAGGAACGGTAGCAGCGTCGTGACGATCGGATCCTTGTCCAGCAGCGTCTCCCGGTAGGTGACCGCCGAGGCCTGGTTCAGGTTGATCGTGTGCTGCGGATACAGGTCGTACCGGTAGACGAGGTCGAACGACCCCTGCCCCTGCTCGCGGAACGCGAACAGGCTGCCCGCGCCCTGGCTGTTGCCGAACGTCAGGTAGAAGATCCCCTCCGGCCCGAGGGCGACCCCGTCCAAGATCCGGCGGCTTCGGCTGCTGTCGTCCGGCAGAAAGAGGTTGCCGCGGACGGCGTTGGCGCTGGCCGTGGGTTGGCCCCAGTCGATCGTGTAGTCCACTCGCACCCCGACCGCGCTCGGATCGAGCGAGGCCCCGCTCTTCATGCCGAAGCTCAGCAGCCCCGGAGCGATCTGCGACACGGTGCCGTCGAAGATCGCGTCCATCTGGGCCGGCGTGTAGGGGTCGCCGGTCGCGGCGTCCAGCAGGGTCAGGCGCACGCCGAGGGCGTTGCCGGCGCCGGGCAGATACACGCTCAGACCCTTCTGCGAGCAGCGGAGCGTCACGCGCAGCTGGGTTCCGCCGGCGACCTGGAAGGCCACGGGCTTCTCGCCCTTGGCTCCGATCCAGACGCTGGTCACGCTCGCCGTTCCGTTCGGGGTGGCGTTGGCGGGGTTCGGCCGCGAGACCACGTAGGCCACCTTGTCGACCCCGCCGCTGTTGTCGGCGATCGGGATGTAGCCCACCGTCGGGCTGGCTCCCACCGTGAACATCACCGGGCTGGCCGACTTGCCGATGACCCAGTCGTTGGCGCTGGAGACCTTCGCCCCCGTGCCGGGATTCAGCACCCACAGGCGGCCGGCGTTGTTCGAGGTGGTGTCCGCGACGTACACGAAGCCCTCGTGGTAGGTGGGCGCGTACGGCCCCCGGCCCTCCACGGAGGTGTCGGTCACGGAGGCGCCGTCCGGCGGCTGAACCGTGTACAGAGGCGCCATCGAGCCGGAGCCGACGATCCTTCCCGCGCCGTCCAGCGTCACCGCGCGGAACGCCACGATGCGGCCGTTCGCCTCCTGCACGAGGATCTGCTCGCCGGCGAAGGGCCCGCTCGGCACCTCGATGCAGAGCGGGGGGCTGATCGGACCGTTCAGAGCGGCGCTGTGCCAAATCAGGTCGGCCCTCATCCCTAGCGACCGATCCGCGATGCCCTCGTCCGCCACGCCGTCGCCGTCCAGGTCGGTGCCCGGCCGGGCGTTGAACACGTAGACGCGGTTGTCGTCCACGGCGACCAGCAGGTTCTTGAACACCGCGGGCGGGACGAAGTTGCCGGAGCCGGGGTTGAGCGGCAGCTCGGCGTTGAACCGCTTGAGGAGCGGCGCGTTCACGTCTACCGGGCTGGAGTTGGTCTTTCGGGCCCCCTGGCGGAACTGCCGGCTGCCCGACGGCAGGTGGATCATGTTCACCACCAGCTTCGCGGCCGACACGAACGTGCGGTCGAACGTGGGATCCAGCGCCCGCTCCTGCAGGTTCGGCGCGAACGAGGCCCCGACGAGCACGCGGTTGAGCGTGGTCGCCACGCCGCGCGCCGTCACCACCACGAACCCGTCGCCGATGTGCCCGGAGAGGATCACGGGGCCCAGGTTGTCGCCCGCCACGCGGTTGAAGAACGCGTACTCGCCCGGCAGCGCGGCCAGGATTCCCGCCAAGCCCGAGATGCCGTAGTCGCCGAGGTTGAGCGCCTTCAGGCCGAGGCCGTTGCTCGACTGCATGGCGTTCAGGTTCTCCGGCGTAAGTCCGTAGGGATAGCTGAGCAACGGGTGCAGCGGGTCGAATCCGCTGTTCAGCCCAAGGTTCGTTCGATTCTCGACGACCGTCAGCGGGAGCCCGTTGATCGGGTCCACGGACGTGCCGAGCGGGGCGTTCGGGCCGGGAGCCGACGTCATGTCGATCCACAGCACGCCGCCCTTGTCGACGAACCGACGGAGCTTCTCGCGCTCCAGCGGGTTCAGGCTCACCCGCCCGTGCGCCGCGACGAGGAGCACGTCGTACTCCGCCAGCATCTCGTCAGAGGCGGTGGAGAGGCGGAACTCCCAGTAGGCGGCGTCCCGCTTGGTGAGGGTGCTGCCCACCGGCGGCACGACGCCGCCGACGACGGAGGAGACGCTCACCCAGCGGTCGTAGGCCGCCTGCGTCATGGAGCCCATCGCCCTGGGGTTGTGGATGTTCCAGCCGGCGGGCTTGACCGTCGTGTTCGAGTCGAGGTTGTACCAGACGAAGGGCGCGTAGTTCGCGGGCTGAGGGTTTCCCGGAGCGATCTTCTGGCTGTCGAGCAGCACGACGCCCGCCCGGATGGGAACCGACTTCTGGGCGAAGTTCGTCGGTCCGCCGAAGGCGAACGCCCCGGCGAGCGCCCCGATCGTCGTCAGCGCTGTGCTCAGCTTCACGGATTCACCTCTCCAAAGTAGGCGAGAGTCGGGCTGACCGGCAGGCGCGGCATCGGCGGCAGGGGCCGGCCGAACTCGTCGTACCGAACGTACGGCGAGCTGGGGTCGAAGCCGCCGGCCCGCCCGGTGGCCAGCGCCGGGTCGTAGGCCAGGATCAGGTTCGGTACGGCGAACGTGTCCGGATCGCTCAGGTCGAACCCTTCGGGGACGTGCACCCACGGGATCCTGCGCCCGGTCGCCCCGATCTCGCGCGGGATCCAGCCCCACTTGCGGAGCCACTCCGCCTGCTGGCTGATGGGAACGGGCATGTTCTGGCTCACCGACCCCACCAGCACCACGCGCACGTCGAGCGGCTCGCCGTAGAAGGGCGTTCCCGGCATCGCGCCGAAGGCCTCCAAGCGGGCTTGGTCGCGCTCGGCCTGCGTCGCCCCCAGAGCCTGGTACCGCTCCCTCGTGTCGTTCGGGTTGGGGTTGAACCACGGGCCGGGGATCACGAAGAACGAGCCCTGCTCCGCGTACACCGAGGCCTCGATGCGCACGTCGTGCGGCACCACGGCCGCCCGGGCCAGCAGGTAGTCGTTCGTAGCCTCGGTGGCGGTAGCCGCGGTCCGGATCGTCACGTCGTTGGTGCCCTGCAGGAAGGCGGTGAAGCGCCCGATCGGCTCCTGCACCGTCATCTGCGCGTCTCCCACGGTGAGCGCGGTGCCGTCGAGCAAGCGGAAGTCCGTGGTCTCGAACTTGCTGTACCGCTGCCAGTTCTCCACGCCGAGCCCGAACAGGGGCGCCCAGCCCGGGGTGGTGTAGCCGGGGGTGACGTAGCTCGGCCCGAACACGTTCGTGGCCGCGTTGGTGGGCGTGAGCGGGAACAGCAGGGCCGAGTCACTGAGGCCGTAGTTCACGTCCGCCCGGATGTAGGTGGTCGGGGCGGGGCCGTCGTCCATCGTGTGCGTCAGCAGCAGACTCACGGGGATCGGGTCGCCGCTGTTGCCGGATGTTCCCGCGAACTCGCGGTACAGCTCGGCGAACGGCCTCCAGGAGCCGGGGTCGCGCCGGTTGCCGCCCGGGGTGTCCGGCGAGAGGAGGAACTCCGTTCGAAGGGTGATCTGGCCGTCCTCGGCGCGGAGTCGCACGGGGTTCAGCGCGGTGGCCGCCGCCGCCTCGTTGACCTCCTCCAGCTCCTGACCCACGGTCGGTCCGAAGAACTGGGTCGTGTTGACGGCCACGTAGTCCTTGGCCATCAGCATCAGGGCGGAGCGGCTGGGGCGGTTCAGGCGGCCCGAGGGGGTGACCACTCCCTTGGTGATGCTGCCCTCGATGTAGATCGTTCCCATCGAAACGACCGTCAGCTGGCGGTCGGTCGGGATCACGCCCCGGATCCGCACGTTCCCCTCGAAGAACAGCAGACCGTTGAAGGGGAAGCCGGCGGCGTAGTTGGGCGTGTCCGAGTTGAAGTTCGCGCCGGGCGTGAGCGAGTTGATGATGTACGGCACGCCGCCCACGTCCCCGATGCGGAAGCGGATGCCCGTGAGGCCGGAATCGCTGCCGTCCTCGTTGCGCCAGGTGCGCTGGTTGTCGCGGGCGCCGGCGGGCCGCCTGGTGCCGTCGCGCACGATGATGAACCCGTCCGGCAGGAGCTGCACGAAGGCCCCGGGGGGAACGTAGAACGGACCCTTCCAAGCGGAGCCGGCTCTGCCGTTGTTCGGGTTCAGCCAGTCGTCGACCAGCGACTCCTCGGTGCCGACGTCCTCGCGTGCGTCCGCCGTCGAGCGGACCTGCACGTCGTAGCTGTTGTTCACGTAAACGCCGCGGCCGTGCCCGAAGCGCCCGCTGTTGCCGCTGCCCACGATTCGCCCGCTGTTCCGCGTCGCCACGAGGTAGCGGTTCAGGCCCGTGTCCGGATCCACCATCGTCACGCGCGGGGGCTCCTTCCGGATCATCGCCCGGATGTTGCCGTCCGCGTCGGCCTGCTGGAGCCGGTCGCGCAACAGTCCGCCGAGCGTCGAGAACGCCGGGTTGCGGCTGTTCAGGCTCGGCGAGGTGCCGTTGCCCACCGATAAGCCGCCGGTGACCCAGGACGAGCCGTTCCAATCGGCCGCCAGGATGTTGAGCCGGCTGTCGTCGTCGGCTCCCCGGATCAGGCCGTTCACCAGCACTCCGTCGCCCAGCCTCGGGTTGAGGTACAGGTTCACGTCGCCGTGCACCACAAGGTCCGCGTTGCTGACGATCGATCCCCCGCCGCCGACGGGGTTCGGGAAGGGCGCCGGCGAGGGGCCGATGGTGTAAACCGAGTCGAGCCCTCCCAGCTGGATCGGCACCTGGACCGGGTTGCCCTCGTACATCGCCCCGAGCTCCCTGGGCACGCCGATCTCCGCGGGCCGGCTCACGTTGTCGAGGTTCGTGATGTAGAGGGCGCTCTCGATGATGCCGATCGACGCGAAGGCGATCAGCTTGCGGGACCCGACGAAGCGGTTGTCGCGGTTCTTCATCTCGCCGAGCGTCCGGCGGAAGTCGTCGCCCGAGGCGAAGTTCCGGAACCGGATCGGCTGGCTGGACGCGAGCGTGGTCGGGTCGTTCGGGTTCACGCGGCCGGGTCGGCCGACGCTCTCGATGATCGTGTAGTGCCGCGCGCGGCCGGGAATGCGCAGGCTTCCGCTCGGATCGGAGGAGAAGACGTTGAAGTCGCTCGGGGCGAAGCGGACCCGCACCAGAGCCCGGCCGCTCTCGAAGTTCACCCTCGTGTAGGGACCGAGCCCGTCCGGCCCGCCCAGGTCGATCTGGGGGTCGCCGTCGTAGCGGAGGCCGAGCCCCGTGCCGGGCCTGAGGTAGAGGGCGTCGGGATCGGAGGTGAAGTCGCCGCCGTCCTGGTTCAGCGGGGTGGGCACGCCGCGCCAGTCCGCCCCCAGCTCGCTGTACAGCAGCCTGGAGTGGGCGTAGCGGATGCCGGCCTCGGCGAGGTCCGCGGCGAGCGTCCTGCTCTTGCTCCGAGAGGCGGTGGCGATGCCGCGGTTGACGATGCCCACGAACACGAAGCCCAGGATGAGCAGCACGCCCAGGATGATCAGGGCCATGACCAGCGTCTGGCCCGCATCCCTTCTCCGATCGACACCCATTGCCATTCCTTTGCCCGGTCTCATGGTTCCCCTATCGCAGGAAGTTGCGCACCGTCGCCGTCGCCTTGAGGGTCACCGACTGCGGGTTCGGCTCCGCGGTCTGCGGGAAGTTGCGCATGGTCAGCAGAATCTCCACGATCCGGCGCGAGTCGTAGTCCACGGTGACGGAATCGCCCGGCGCGGTGAATTGGAAGCGGTACGTCACGCGAATGTTCCCGGTCGGCAGGGGCACGTTCGGGTCCGAGTTCAGCTGCAGGTAGCCCGCCTTGTACCGGGGCTGGATCACCGCGGAGACCAGGTCGTTCGGGTCGTAGTTGGCCGGCGGGTTCGGCAGGCCGAGCAGGCCGTAGTCGTCCGGCTCGCGCAGGTTGGTGTAGTTGATCCGGTACTGGTTCGGTCCGGGCTCGCCGGTCGTCCTCGAGTAGCGGATCGGCTGGCCGTAGTGCGGGCCGGGGTTCTGGTCGGGACCGATGACCACCTCGGAGCCGGGCACGATCGTGGCGCGCGGGAAGCCGATGGCGGGGTCCGGGTGCAGCGGGCTGGGCGTGCCGTCCGCGTTGGGCGTCACCCTCAGGTCGATGAAGCGGTGGATGTTCGGCCGCAGCGACGGGTTCTCCTGCCAGACCTTGTTGAAGAGGCTGTTGATGTCGCTGTAGTCCGACAGCTGGCCCGGGAGCGGCCCTGCCGTCCCGGGGGTCTCCTGCGGGCCGCACTCCTTGGTCGGGGCGTTGTCGAACGGCGCCCCCTCGTCCGATCCCAGCTCGCGCACGTCGAAGCTGGCGATCACCCGGCCCGACTCGGGCTCCACCCAGAACGGAGCGAACGCCGCACGGATGTTCGGGTCGCTGAGCGCCACCGGGTTCAGGGCGCGCGAGAAGGCGTACTCGGCGCCGGCGCTCGAGGCGGCGAGGTAGGCGCCCAGGTCGAACGTGGGCGCAGAGCCTCCCGGAGTCCTCGTCCAGAGAACCGATCCGGAGGGGTCGACGAACGCCTCGTTGTAGGCCCCGCCGGGGGTCCACCCGTTCGGCCAGAGCCGGACGATGGCGCTCGACCAGCCTCCGAGACGGGTCGTGAACACGTCGCTGGCGATCCGGTCGATGCCTTCGGACTCCTCGCCGA
>CALGMO010000050.1 GCA_937961665.1 uncultured Fimbriimonadaceae bacterium | reverse complement strand
GGTACTACATGTGGGACACCGGCAACAGCAACACCAGCAAGAAGCACGTCGTGTACGTCGACGGGCACGCGGTGCTGCAGACCGGCGCGAAGCTCGACTACGAAGAGAGGCCCGGACCGCTATGAAGCGAATCGGCTTGGCGGGCGCGCTGATCCTGGCCGTCGTGGCGCTGGTGCTCGCCATCTACTCGGGCTACCGGTCGCTCAGCGGCCCCAAGGCGGACCCGGATCGGTTCCCCAAGCCTCCGCCCGAGGTGATGGAGCAGATCCAACGCATGCAGCAGAACGCTCCGCCCCAAGGACGCTGACCGACCACCATCGACACCGGACCGGGGGCTCTGAGAGGAGCCCCCGTCGGTTCTTCACCGGCGCGCCTGTTCCACCATCCGGGCGAGCCTCGGCAGGAAAGCCTCCAGCTCGAACGACGGCCAGGATTCGAACCCGCCGCTCGCGAACAGCGTCGCACCGATCACCGTGGGATCCTTCCGCAGCTCCGAATCGAACCAGCGGAGCCATCGCTCGAAGTCGTCCGCGCTGCCGCGGCTCACCCAGCCGTCCTCGTGGCTGTTCCCCGCACGGTCAACCCCGGACTCGCTCAGCACGAGCGGCAGTTTCGCGAGATCGGGCCTCTGCCTGCGAACGACCTCCAAGATCCTCCGATAGCGAAGCGACGTCCACGACTCCTTCTCCGGATCCGTCGTGTAGTCCAGCGTGTAGGCGTGGTAGCTCCATGCCCCCTTGGCGCGCGCCGCGGCCTCCAGGGCCGGCAGGAAGGCCTCCACCTTGGCGGCGAACTCCTCCGGAGTGCCCCCGGGGTTGCCCACCGCGATGTTCCCCACCAATGGCCTTGCTCCGTGCCGCCGCATCTCGTCGGCCAGCGCGACCGTGAACCGCGCGAACCACCTCGCGTCTTCCACGGTTTCCCACGTGGGCGTGCTGTCGCCCTCGTTGGGGCCCTCCCAGTAGTCGATCCAGGCTCGCTCCTGATCGGTGAGCGATTCGAAGCGCGGCCGAAGGATCTCGCGCCAGAACGACCGTCCGGCCTCCGCCGGGTCGTCGGTGCGGGACCACCGGCGCTGGAACCAGATGCGTACCACCACCGTGCCGTCGGGCCAGCGGGTCTTGTAGTCGCGAAGCGCCTCGCGCATGCCGGGGCCGAGGTCGAACAGCTTGATCACGCGCGGTCCGGCGGCTACGAGCCTGCGCGCGCCAGGCGTGTAGCGGTCGTCGAGGAAGTGGATGCCGAGGCGGCACGTCGAGACGCCCGGCGAGAGGGCGGCTGCTGCGAGCAGAGGCACCAGCATGCCACCAGCTTATCGCCGCGCAACCGATTCCGCAAGTCCCTCAGCCCAAGCCGCCGATCCGGTCGCGAGCCCTCTTGAAGGCCTCGAGCGCGAACGCGAGGTCCTCCTGCGTGTGCGCGGCGGAGGGCATAGTGCGGATGCGCGCCTTGCCCCGCGCGACCGTCGGGTACACGATCGAAAGCGCGTACACGCCCTCGTCCCACAGGGCGCGCTCCAGCTCCTGGGCCTTGCCCTCGTCGCCCACGTACACCGGCGTGATCGGCGTCTCGCTGCCCATCGTGTCGAACCCCTCCGAGCGCAGCGCCGACTTCCACCAGCGGGTGTTGTCCCACAGCCTGCGCATCGGCTCGGGGTCGTTCTCCATGATGTCCAGCGCGGCGATCAGGGCCGCGGCGACCATCGGCGGGTGCGCGGTGCTGAACAGGTACGGCCGGCCCCGGTTGATCAGCCACTCCTTCAGCTTCGCGGATCCGGCGATGTACCCGCCGATCACGCCGAGCGCCTTGCTCAGCGTGCCCAGCTGGATGTCCACCCGGCCATAGAGGTCGAAGTGCGAGGTCGTGCCCGCGCCGTTCTTGCCCAGCACCCCGCTGGCGTGCGCGTCGTCCACGTACACGATCGCGTCGTACTGCTCGGCCAGCCGCACGATGTCCGGAAGCGGCGCGATGTCGCCGTCCATGCTGAACACCCCGTCGGTGATGATCAGCCGCTTCTCGAAGCCCTGGGTTCGCTTCAGAATCTGCTCCAGGGCCTCCATGTCCTTGTGCGGATAGACGTACCCGTCGGACTTCTTGTAGGCCGCCGCGCCCAGGCGCACGCCGTCGATGATGCTCGCGTGGTTTAGCTCGTCGCTGATGATCACGTCCTTCTCGGTCACGACCGCGGGGATGCAGCCGCTGTTGGCGGTGAACCCCCCGGTGAACACGAGCACCGCCTCGACGTTCTTGAAGCGGGCCAGGCGCCGCTCCAGCTCGTCGTGCACTTCCATCGTCCCGCCGATCCAGCGCACCGCCCCCGCGCCGACGCCCCACCGCTCGATCGCCTCGAGGGCGGCCTGGCGCACCTTGGGGTGGTTGGCCAAGCCCAGGTAGTTGTTGCTGGAGAGGTTCACGACCTCCTTGCCGTTCATGCGCACGCGGCCGCCGGCCGGCGTTTCCAGAATCTTCGGCACCTTGTACAGGTTCTGGCGCTTCAGCTCTTCGATCTGGCGGTGCAGCCAGTTCTGGAAGTTGGCGTTCATGCGGCCAGTTTATCGCAAGGTTCCGCTGTGGACCAGAGCGTAGGCGTAGGCGCGCAGGGCGCTCGCCTGGTGCAGCAGCTGAAACCGCTTGCGGTCGGTCTCGGGCGCGCGATCCCAACGGTGGCCGTAGAGGCCCCTCGCGTCCCGCGTGCGCTCGTGGACGAAGCGAAGGACCGGCAGCGCGCGGCTGGCCCAGCTCGGGTCCTTGGAGACCCTGGCGACCTCGAGGAACGCCTCGAACAGGTGGTGCGCGAACTGCGCCTCATCCTTCAGGGTGACCAGCTGCGGATCGAACCAGCGCTTCCAGGCGGCCTCGGCCACGCGCAGCGCCTCGGCGCGGTGCTCCTCCTTGCCGGTCGCGTCGAACAGCAGACATTCGGCGCGGATCATCAGCGCCGTGTTGTAGGTCCACTTGGTCTTCTCGACCTTGCCGTCCAGGCCGATGTTGTCCCAGTACAGGCCGTCCTCGGGATCCTGCAGGTTGCGCCGGGTCCACTCGCGTAGGCGCAGCGCCTGGTCCAGATAGGCTCGGTCCTGCGTCAGCAGGTGCAGGCGGAGCGCCGTCACGATCGCCGGGCCGCACGAGCAGGCGTTCTTGCTCTTGCGGTTCCTCTCGTGCCAGTACAGGCCGCCGCCGAGCCTGTCGTCCTCGCCGCTCATCACGAAGCGGTGGGTCTCGACGGCCCGCTTCAGGTAGGCGGGCAGGCGCGTGGCCTCGTAGGCCTCGGTGAGGGCGAGGGCCACCCAGGCGTTGTCGTCGTGGTACCGGTCCGGGTCGTCCTGCCGGGGCCAGACCGCGTATCCGCCGATGCCGCGCGCCTCGGACCAGTAGGGCTCGATCGCCCGGAACGCCTGCTCGAACAACGGCCGAAACCGACCGGGGTTGGCCGGGATCGCCGCGGCGTAGGCGGAAAGCAGAACGCCCATGCCCCACATGAAGCAGGGGTCGTCTCCGGGCTTGCCGTCGGCATGCACGTAGTCCGCATACAGCCGACGCTCGGGCATCCAGAAGGCGGACTCGATCTTCGCGGCCGTCTCCTCGGTCCAGACCCCCAGAGTCCGGCGATCGGGCGCGCTCGGCGGCGCGCCGGACACGGCGAGGAGCAGCGGAAGGCCGATGAGGAGCGTCATGGTCCTCGCAAAGGACGGATCGGCGAGGCCATTTCGTTCGTCACAGCCCGCCGGGCCGCCCGAAAAACCCGGAGGGCCCCGCGATGCGGAGCCCCCGGTCCCCTTCCGTGCCAGGCCCCCTCAACCCGGCACTTCCCCAAAAAGCGTCTTGCTACTGAGTCGCGAAGTCTGTGAGGTACACCTTGAGCACCGGCCCCTCGTCGCTGTCCCAATCCGGGTGCTCCGGCTCCGTTTCCTCCTCATCCTCCTTCGACTTCTTCCGTTTCTTCTTCTTCGACTCGTCGTGGGAGAGGCCTTCGAGCAGGCCGTTCACCTTGGCGGCGATCTCCCTCTTCAGCTTGCGCTTGCCGTCGAGCGTCTCCACTTCGCGCAGCGTCTTGTTGGTGAGGGTGAGGATGATGGCGTCGCGGATCGCAGGCAGGTTCGCCTTGATCTCCTCCTCCTTGGTTCCCTCGGCCAGGTGCAGCGCGATGCGCGCCCGTAGGTAGCTGGTGCCGCCACTGAGGTTGACGAGGAACTCGTCCAGCTCCTCGATCTTGCCCAGCTTGACCTCGGGCTCGGCCTTGGCCTCTCCGCCACCCTTCATCTTCATCGCGAAGAAGCCGCCGGCTCCGAGGACCAGCGCCAGCACGATGAGGATCGGCAGCTTTCCGCCGCCCTTCTTGCCCGCAGCCGCTTCGGCCTGTTCCGCCATGCCCCTGCCAACTCCCGCCGGGAGCGCCCGGCAAGAGGGTTGTTCCGCAAAGAGACGGGGATTTCACATGGTCCCGGCCACGGAGCGCACCGCGGATTCGAACCGCTCGGCGATCTCCTCCAGCTCGGGCTGTTCGGTGGCAATCGGGGGAGCGAAGCGGAAGGTGCGGCGCCGGGTCTCTTTCGTCAGCAGCCCGTGGCGCAGGAACGCCTCCTGCAGACGCTCGGCGGGCAACTCCGGCACGAACTCCACCCCGAGCAACAGGCCCTTGCCGCGGATCTCCTGGATGGAGCCGCCGCCGGCCCGCAGGAACGCCGTGCGCAGGAAGGCCCCCGAACGCTCCGCCCGCCCGGCGTAATCTTCCGCCTCCATCACGGCCATGGCCGCCACGGCCACCGCGCACGCGAGCGGGTTTCCCCCGAACGTCGACCCGTGGTCGCCCGGCTGGAACACCGCCATCGCCTCTCGGGTCCCAACGGCCGCCGACACGGGGAGCAACCCACCACCCAGGGCCTTGCCCACCGCCATGAGGTCCGGCCGGGCGTCCTCGTGGTTCCAAGCGAAGCGCCGTCCGGTTCGGCAGAACCCGGTCTGCACCTCGTCCCACACCAGCAGCACGCGGTGGCGGCTACAGACCTGCCGGACTTGGGCGAGGTAGCCATCTGGCGGCACGATCACGCCGGCCTCCGCCTGGATGGGCTCGGCGAGGAACGCCGCCGTGTTGGGGGTGACGGCGGCCTCCAGGGCCTCCGCGTCCCCGAACGGCACGATCCGGAAGCCCGGAGCGAAAGGTCCGAAGAACCGCCGGTACCGCTCCTCCGTGCTGAAGCCGACGATCGTCGTCGTGCGGCCGTGGAAGTTGTTCTCGCAGACCACGATCTCGGCGCGGTCCTCCGGCACGCCCTTCACGGTGTAGGCCCACTTGCGCGCGAGCTTGATGCAGGTCTCCACGGCCTCGGTGCCCGTGTTCATCGGGCACACGGCGTCCAGACCCGAGTACTCCGCCAGGGCCTGCACGAACAACGCCATTTCCGGCGTGTAGAACGCGCGGCTCACCAGGGTGGAGCGCTCCAGCTGGGCCTTGGCCTCGCGCACCAGCGCCTCCGCAAGGTGCCCGTGCGCGACGGCCGAGTACGCCCCGACGCAGTCCAGGTACTCCTTGCCCTGGGCGTCCCAGGCGCGCGCGCCCTTGGCCCGGACGATGTTCACCGGCAGCGGGTGGTAGTTGTGCGCACCGAAGCGCTCGGTCGCCTCGATCGCCTGCTCGTCGGTCCACCGCGCGATCGCGTCGTGGACCCCTCGCTCAGCGATGCGCCGCCAGAGAGCGTCGTCCCAAGCCATCCCGCCCCCATTATGACTGGAGTGGAGCGCCACCCTCGGGAGCGGCCCCCTGGCTCGGCCATTTCTGGACACTCCAAAAAAACCTCTTGACAGCATCCGGAAGAACTATCCCATAATACTAATGGGAGCTGAAGCTCCCGAACTTCAAACGGAGGTAAGGCTGATGAGCAAGGCTCTCGCCGGGCTGTTGTTGGCGGCGTTGGCGGCCACGGGGTTCGCCCTCGTTGCGCTGGCGCCCCTCGCCGACAACGGCTCGAACGATCCCAACCTGATCCCTCCGGGGTGCCTGGGGGTTGCCGAGTGACCCCCGGATCGGCACTTTCATCCTGATCGCTAGCCTCGTGGCGGCGCTGGCGACCACGGTCGCCGCCCAGCAGTGGACCGGGTGCCACACCCCCGACGACAGCGACTTCGACCCGCCCTACGGCAGCTGCGGCGGCGGGGGCTTCCGTTGGGAGGTTCTTTACTCGCCGGCGCATCGGGGCTACTGCAAGTACGTGCTCAGCACGAGCTCCAACTGCCGAACGATCGCGACGCCCTGGTACCGCTGGTACCGCGTGTGGAGCAACCCCGGTTGCACCGGGTACGTTGAGCTGACCACGGCACAGGAGTACCTGGGCATGACGACGATCTCCGAGGGCTTCTGAGCCCTCTCCGACCGGCGGGCCGGGCCTCCCAGCCCGGCCCGCCAACAGAATCCTAGAGGCATGAGAACCGTGTGGATCGCCGCCGCGCTGGCTCCGGCGCTCTGCGCCGCCCAGGACTGGCTCGGCCCGAGGGACGCCGCCCTCCGCAAGCTCGGCGTGTCGTACGAGAGGACCAGCGTCCAGCAAGACGCGGAGAACCGGGAGGAGGGCTCTTGGCGCTGGGAGGCTCCCGACCGCTACGTCCGCGCCTGGAAGGTCAGCCACCGCAAGGTCGGCGAGCAGGCTTGGAGCTCGCCGGCGGAGATGAAGGAGCTTCGCCTCGGCAGTCTCCTGCTCGTGCAGACCTCTGCGACGAGCGGGCACCCGGTGGTGGAGATCCGTCCCGCCCCGTCCGAGGTTGGACCACAGGCGCTGATCGACCCGTCCTTCCGGCCCGGACCGTGCCTGCCGCTGGCCGCCGGCTTCCCGCGCCTGGCCTGGACGCAGACCGCCCCCGGAACCTGGGAGGGCACCGACCGCAGCGTGCGCTGGGCCGTGCGGGTCGCCCCGGACGGCGTGCCGGAGTCCGCCCGAGCGGAGGGCGCCGCCACCGTCGCCACCTTCCTTTACGAGGGTCGGCTCAATGCAGGGTCGGTCCTCCTGCCGCGGGTCTGCGAGCACAAGACCGAAGGCGGCGAGGTGCGGGTCGAGTTCCGCCTCGAGCTGACGGCCGGCACGGACCGCCCTGAGCCGATCCGCCTGGAGGAGGTGCCTTGGGACGCGCCCGGCGTCGAGGTCCTGGACTCGCGCGTCCAACCGGCCGCCCTCTACTTCGAAGGCGAGATTCCAAGGCTGAAGGCCGGCAGGAACGGCCGCCTGACGCTGGACGACCTGCTCGAGGAGTCCCGTGCCCGCTCGTCCAAGGTCGCTCGGCAGAACGAGGCGGCCCGGCGCGCCGACGAGCGCCAGCGCGCCCGCAAGGCCAGGGAGCGCGCCGCATCCATCGCGGTCGCCGCAGGCGCGCTCGGCCTGGGGATGTTCGTCATCGGCTTCGTGGCGTTCCGGAGGCTTCGGGTGAGACGGTGAGTCGACGCGCGGCGCTCCTCGAGGCCCTTTGGTTCGGCCTGGTGTGCTTCTCCGCCCTTTGGCTGGGTGCGATGGCCGCTTGGGACGCCCGGTTCGCCGAGCCCTCGTGCGCGACCGGAGGCTGTCTGGCGGTGCAGACCTCGTCGTGGGCCAGGCCGCTTGGCGGGCCGCCCCTCAGCGTGTGGGGCTGCGCGCTGATGGGCCTGCTGGCCTCGCGGGCGTTCGTCCTTCTCCGCGCCCGGAGGGCGCCTTGGAGCGACGGGCCGGCGGCGCTGGCGCAGGCGGTCGCCGTGGCGGCAGCGGTCGCCGCGACGGCCTACTCCGGCTTCTGGCTGCGGGCGGCCTGCGCCGATTGTCTGGTGGCTGCCGGAGCGATCGCCCTCTCCGGGTTCCTGTACGGAGTGGCGGCGCTGGCCGAGGTCGGCGGCTCCGGCGCGGGCGTCGCGCCGCTGCTCGCCGCGCTGGCGCTCGCGGCCCTGCCCGTGGCGTGCGTGCGGGGCGCGGCGCTGCGCGAGCGGCTCGTCCTGGAGCGGCGGTTCCAGGCGCTGGCTCTGCCCGAGGCCCGCGGGCCGGAGGCGCTGGTGTGGGGCAAGCCCGACGCCCCGTCGGCCATGGTCGCGTTCCTCGACTTCCGCTGCTGGGCCTGTCAGCTTCTGTTGCGCCAAGCCGAGAAGCCGGTCCGGGCGGGCCTGCTGCGGCTGGCGGTGCTGCACGCTCCCCTGCACGCCGACTCGGAGCTGGCGGAGGTGGCGCACGCCGTCGCGCTCGAGGGTCGCTTCGACCGGCTGGTGGCGGAATTGGAGGAAGCCGGCAAGCCGGGCCGGAGCCCTTGGGAGTGGGCGGAGGCGCGCTGGCCGGGAATCCGAGGGCGCCGGGGGGCCGCGGTCTCCCGCATCGTCGCCCGCCAGGCGGACTTGGCGCGTCGGCTCAACGTTGTGCAGACGCCGACCGTGTTCGCCTTGGGCCCGGACGGGCGGTTCCGGCGGCGCCCTTGGCTCGAGTGCCTGCCGGCGCGCCGGCGTCCCTAAGTCCCCGGACCTCGCAAGACCCTCGAAGGCAGTGTGCGAGGGGATTCGCAAGGTTTCCGCGCCAACTTCGGCATCTTCCGGCCTATAATGGTAGCGAGGCAGGCTCTTCGGAGCCTCTGCCTCGAAACAAACTTCAGGAGAAGGACCTATGAGAAAGCCTCTGCTGGCTTTGTTGCTGGCCTTGATCTCCGTGGCGGGGCTGACGCTGATGGCGCTCGGCCCGACGCTCGAGGCTCAGGCCGCCGACTCGGACCAGGTCCCTCCGGGTTGCGAGGGGGCGCTGGAGTGACCCCCCCGGTTTAGGACCTTCGCCCTATCGCTGACCTTCGCTGCTGCCGTTCTCGGCGGCGCGCAGAGCGTCTACGACTCCTACAGCGAGCCGAAGGATCGGGACTTCGTCCCTCCCAACGGCACGTGCGGCGGCAGCGGCCTGCGGCTGATGACCTACTGGAGCCCCCCTCGGGAGACCTACTGCGGGTTCGTCGCCTATCGGGATTCGCGCTGCCGAGAGTGGCAGGTGACGCTCTACCGACAGCAGATCGAGTTCGAGAACCCGTACTGCAAAGGCTGCAAAATCGCCGACACGGGGTTCGTTCCGTTCGGCTCGTGCAAGATGGCCGAGGGCTTCTGAGGCCGGTCTGACCAGCGCCCGCCCCGCCAGCCCTGGGGCGGGTCGCAGCACTCGCGAAGATGAGAACCTTCTGGATCATCGCCGCCGCTCTCGCCGCCACCGCCGCCTGCGCGCAGGACTGGAGCGCGAGAGATCGGCGGCTGGAGCGGCTCGGCATCCAGTATCGCAGCCAGATGGACCTCCCGGACCTCCAGACCTGGACCGAGGGCGACCTGCGCTGGGACGGCCGGGAGCGCTACGCTTGGCGAACCCTGTCTCGAACGCGCAAGCTGGACGGCAACGCTCGCTGGGGCCAGCCCACGTCGACCCTCTTCGTCCGGCTCGGCGGCACCTACCTGCGTGAATCCGCCGCAACCGGAGAAGACGGGAAGGTCCGACGCGTGGTGGAGATCCAGGACCGGCCGTTCGAGTCTCAGACCTCGAGGGCTTGGGACCTCGGCCTCCGACCGGGGCCGTGCCTCCCGCTCGCAGGCGGCCTGTCGTTCGTGAACGGAGCGTGGACCCAGACCGCGCCGGGGCGCTACGCGACGCAGAGCGCCCGCCCGCGGTACGAAGTCGCTCTCGCCGAGGACGGCCTCCCATCGGAGGTCCGGCGGGTGTTCAGCCTCGGCCGTTCGGCGGTGTGGACGTACGAGGGCAGAGTCTCCTCCGGCAACCTCAGCCTTCCCAAGGTCGCCACGATGCGAACGGAGGGAGGCTCGCTGAAGATGGTCGAGCGGTACGAGTTCCTGTCGGTCACCGACCGGCCCGCGCCGATCACGGCGGAGGAGGCGCCTTGGCGGGAGGATGGGGTGCTGGTGGTCGACCGCCGCGTGAGTCCCCCCGCGCTGTTTCAGGAGGGCGAGATCCCCAAGCTGAGAGCCAAGGACCCGACGCTCGACTTGGCCAAATTGCTGGACGAGGCGAAGCGCCGATCCAAGGCCTACTTCCGGCGCAAGGGCGGCCACGTGGAGCACGGAAGGGCGTGGACGTGGAGGTGGCCGAGCGCGGGGACGGCCGTGACGGTGGCGGGCCTGGGTCTGTTCGCCACAGGGTTCGTGCTGATCCGCAGGCTGCGACGCGAGCCGTGAGTCGAGCCGGCTGCGCCCCGATCTGGCCCGCCCTGACCGAGGCCGCTTGGCTCGGCGCCTTGGTCTTCGCGGCGGTGTGGCTCGGCGCGATGGCAACTTGGTGGAGCACCTTCGGAGGAGCCACCTGCTCCACAGACGGTTGCCATGTGGTGCAGGCCTCGCCACTCGCCCGCCCGCTCGGGGTTCCGCTGTCGGCTTGGGGGGCGGGCCTCAGCCTGGCGACCGTCCTGGCGGGGCTGTCGGCCCTGCGCCGCGGCGTCAGCCCGTTCCTGGACCCCTGGACTGCAGGCGGACAGGCCTTGGGGGTGCTGGGCGCGCTCGCGGCCACAAGCTACAGCCTCCTCGTGCTGAGGGCGGCCTGCGGGCACTGCCTGGTGGCGTCGGCAACCCTGACCGGCGCCGGCTTGGTGTACGGTCTCGCCGCCCTCAGCGGCTCCCCCGCCCTCGAGCTGCGAGCGCGCCGGCCCGTGGCGCCGTTCGGCCTGGCGATCGCCCTCGCCTGCCTAGTGGCGTCCGCCCACTGGCTGGCGGCCCTGCGCCTCTCGTTCCAAGTGGACCGGGCGGTAGAAGCGCAAGCCCTGCCCGAGGCCCTCGGCCCGGACGGCGTCGTGTGGGGGTCGGCCCGCGCACCCAGCGAGGTGTTGGCGTTCATCGATCCGCTGTGCGAGGTCTGCATCGGCTTTCTGGAGTCGCAGGAACCCCTCATCCGTTGCGGAAGGCTTCGGATGCGCATCCTGGCGGCGTCCGTGCACGGGACGTCGGACGCCGGAGCACTGATGGTGTGCGCCCACCGATCGGGAAGATTCACGGAGTTCGTGCGGGATTTGGCCGAGGCGCTCCGCACCGAGGGCGACGTCCGGCCTTGGATCGTTCGGCGCGCGAGGGAAACCGACCCCGCCGAGCTGGAGCGCGCCCGCCGGATCGCCCGCCGGCAGGAGGAGCTCGCCAAGCGGCTGGGCATCGTGGAAACCCCGACCGTCTATCTGCTCAGCGACAACGGCCGGCCCCGCCGAATCCCGAACACGCTGCCCTAGGGCTCTGCGATGGGAGCTGGTGGGCCCAACAAGATTCGAACTTGTGACCTCACCCTTATCAGGGGTGCGCTCTAACCGACTGAGCTATGGGCCCTCAGCGACGGACATTCTACCCGGTCCGGGGCCGGACTTCAACCCGCCCGGCCCCGGTGTGGCGCCACGCCTAAACTCCGACCTGCTCGATCACCTTCTTCAGCGACTCGGCCGACATCTGCAGGCCTTCCTGCTCGATGAAGTTGGTGACCGGCTCCAGCACGCGGATCACGCCCCGGCGGCCGATCTTGGTCGGCATCGAGAGGCACACGTCCTCGATGCCCAGCGTGCCGTTCTGATAGGTGGAAATCGGCAGGATCGTCCCGCGGTCCAGGAACAGCGCGTGCACGACGGCCATGATGGACACGCCGACCGCCCGGCCCGCGCCGCCCTTCAGACGGATCACCTCGGCACCGGCCTTCTTGGTCTGCTCGAAGATCTCGTGCGCCTGGTCCTGCGAGAACCCTGGGATGCTGCTGAGCGGCACGCCGCTGATCGTAGCCGAGGACCAGATCGGCACCATCGAGTCGCCGTGCTCGCCGAGGATCAGCGCGTGCACGTGCTGCGCGCCCACGTTGAAGTGCGCACCCAGCAGAGACCGGAACCGGCAGGTGTCCAGCACCGTTCCGAGGCCGAACACCTGGTTCGGCGGGAGGATGTCGGACTTCACCGCCAGGTAGGTCAGGATGTCGACCGGGTTCGAGACGACCAAGATCGTCGTTTCGGGCTTCAGCTCGCACTCCTTGAGCGATCCGAGGATGCTCTTGAAGAGGCCGACGTTGCGGTTGATCAGCTCGAGGCGGCTCTCGTCGGGCTTGCGGCGCAGGCCCGCCGTGATCACGACGCAGTCGCTGCCGTCGACCACCTCGTAGCCGCCGCTGAAGATCCGCGTGCCGTCGGTGAGCGCGGCGCCGTGGCGCAGATCCAGCGCCTCGCCGTCCGCCATGTCGCGGTTCATGTCGACGATCGCGATATCGCGGACCAAGCCGCCCAACTGAAGCGCGTACGCGGCATCCGCCCCGACGCGACCGGCTCCACCGATGATGCTGACTTTCATGGTCTGAGGTCGTCTCCTGAAGGATCCGCCGGGATTATGGCACCTCGGTCCCGAAGCCGGCAGACCGCGCCCGGGCCAGCAGCTCTTCGGCGAACCGCTCCCGTCCGGTCTCGCGGAGCCGGCGGACGTAACCCTCGAACTCCCTGGTCCCGTACCGGGCGTGGTGGGGGCCTCCCTCGCGCAGAACCACCTGCAGGGGGTCCACCGCGCGGGAAGAGCGGGCCATGGCCTCGGCGTGCCACCGCTCCAAGAGCGCCAGCCCCCGGCCGACCACCTCCGGCATCCGCTCCGCCAGGTTCTCCTGCTCGTGCGGATCGCTCTCAAGGTCGAACAGCATCGCGTCGGGGTAGTTCTTGAAACCGCTGTGATAGGTGCGGATCAGCAGCCAGCGGTCCCACCGCACCGAGCGCTGGCAGGCCCACGCGCAGTTCGACAAGACCAGGAACTCGCGCCCCGGCGAGCGGCCCTCGCGCACGTCGCCCGCGAACGATCGGGCGTCCCAGCCGGGAGACGGCGTGCCGCCGACCAGCTCGAGGATCGTCGCGAACACGTCGAACTGGTAGTACAGGCCGGAATCGACGCGCGGCCCCCCGCCCATCGATCGGGGGAACCGCACCACCATCGGCACGCGGTTGGTGATCGCGTCCGCCGTCTGGTGGTCGCCGTACACGGCCAGCTCGCCCTGGTTCTCGCCGTGGTCGCTGCTGACGACGATCAGCGTGTCGTCCAGCACGCCGAGCTCCTCCAGCTTGGTCAGGAGCAGGCCCAGGTGGTCGTCGGCGTACCGGATGCCCGCGTCGTAGCCGTCGATCCACCTTCGGTAGGCCTCGAGCGAGTCGATCTGGTTCGGCATCCGAGGATGGCTCCGTGCGTAGTCCGGATTCAGGTAGGCGCCTCCGGGCTCTTGGGCGCAGCCCGGGCCATAGGTGTCCCAAGTGCGGCGGCGCGCCTCCTCGGTCATCCAAGCCGGCGGGGGATCGTCCCGAAACGGGTTGCCGTACTCCTCCGGCGTCCGGTACGGGGTGTGGGGATCCCAGACGTTCACGTGCAGGAACCAGCCGTCCTCCCTCCCCTTCCGGTCGAGCCAATCCAGCGCGAGGGGCACCACCTCGTCGGCCCGCTCGAGGCCTCCCTTGCCGGGATTCGTCCACTCGCAGAACCCGTTGAGGAACCAGTAGGCCGTGTGCCGCTCCGGGAACGGGCTGAACGACGCCGGGCGGAAACCGGCCTGCCGGAAGCGGACCATCAGGTGGTCGCCCCAGCAGCGGAACCCGCGCTCCTCGGGCTCGACCCAAGGATCGGCGCAGGCACCGCCGTGGTTCACGACCCCGTTGCGGATGCCGAACCGGCCGGTGAGGAGGGCCGCCCTGGAAGGAAGGCAGGGCGAATCCGGAACGTAGCACTGGTCGAACCTCACGCCCTCGGCGGCCAAGCGGTCGATGTTCGGCGAGGTGTCGCGGTGGTACCCGTAGCAACCGAGGTGGTCGGGCCGCAGGGTGTCGATGTCGTAGTAGAGGATCCGCATCCCAAGCGCCTATTCGCTCCCGGCGCCTTGCGGTCCTGCCCTCATTCCGGCAACCACACGTAGAAGGTGGCGCCCTGCCCCGGCGCGCTCTCCACCACCACCTGCCCGGCGTGCCTCTGCACGATCCGCTGCACCAGCGCAAGGCCGATCCCGGTGCCCTCGAACTCCTCGCTCGAGTGCAATCGATGGAACGGCTGGAACAGGTTTGAGGCGAACCGAGGGTCGAAGCCGACGCCGTTGTCGCGGATCGCGAACCAGAGGCGCCCGTTGCGCCGCACCGTGAAGAACTCCACCTTGGGCGCTGGGTTCTTCGAGGAGTACTTGACAGCGTTCGACAGCAGGTTCCCGACCAGAACCTGGAGGAGCCCGGGGTCGCCCCGGACCGAAACGCCGTCCTCCACCAAGAGCTCCACAGAGCGGCTCGCATCCATGGATTGGCGCATCCGCTCGACCATCTCCTCGAGGCTCTCCCCCGCAGCGGCGGCCCTCGGAGAGCACAACTCCCCGCCGATCCGGCGCACCATCTCGCTGAGGTCCACCCGCTGGGGCTGGATCGGCTGGCGCGTCACCCGCGAGAGGGCGAGCAGATCGTCGATCAGGTCGGCCATGCGGCGGCTGGCGGCGCGCATCCGGGCGATCATCTTCCGGGCCTCGTCGTCGAGCTTCGGTCCGTAGTCCTGCTCGAGGATCGCGCCGAAGCCCTCCACCGACCGCAGCGGCGAGCGGAGGTCGTGGGCCACGGAGTAGCTGAAGGCCTCCAGCTCCTGGATCGCCGCCTGCAGCTGGTCGGTCCGCTGACGCACCCGCTCCTCCAGCTCCGCGTTCAGGCGCTCGATCTGCTCCCGGTGGAGCCGGCTCTCGGTCACGTCGGTGGCCACGCTGCGGTAGCCCGCGAACCTTCCCTCCTCGTCGAAGATCGGCTTGCCGCTGCTGGACAGCCACACGATGCGTCCGTCCTTGCTCAGGAACGGCGTCTCCAGGTTCCGGAAGGGAGCCGGCTTCTCGAGGATTCGGTCGAAGACCGGCTCCCATTCCTCGAACAGCCCCCTCGTCATGAAGGCGTCGAGCTTGAGTCCGACGACCTCCTCCGGCTCGTAGCCGAGGATCTCTCGGATCCGCTCGCTCACGTACGTGACTCTGCCCTCGGCGTCGAACTCGGTGATGTACTCCGCCGCGGCCTCGGCCACGTCGGCGAAGCGCCGCTGGCTGGCCTCGAGGGCGCGCATCGTCACCAACCGATCCGAGACGTCCCGCACCACCCACACCGAGAGGCCGCCGTCGCTCGTGCCGCCGAGAGGAGCCACCGTGATCTCCGCGTCGAACGCCCGATGTCCGGTCGTCAGCCTCACGGTGACCGGCTCCGCGCCCGCCTCGCAACGATGCCGAAAGGTCTCCAGATCGCTGGGATCCTCCAGCCAGCAGACGGCGTCCTCCCCGACGAGGCTGTCCGGAGAGCGTCCGAGCAGCTCACCCATCCTTCGGTTGGCCTGCACAACCCGGCGTTGGGCGTCGAGGACGACGATCCCGTCCGGGCTGGCGTCCATGATCCGAGCGAGCTTCCGCGCCTGCGAGGAGAGCTCTTCGGTCCGCTGCCGCACCAAGACCTCCAGCCTCCGACCCTCGGTGAAGGCGAACCACATGAGGCCGGCCATCAGCGCCGAGACGGCCAAGCCGCCGATCAGAATCGCCGTCGCACCGCCGCGCGACTGCCCTCGCAGGAACTCCTCCGAGGCCCAGAGCTCCAGAGTGCCCTCCATCCCTGCGAGCCGCAGGGGCACGGCCATGTGCCTCTCCCCTCTCGGCGAGCCGAATCGCAGGACGCCGGAGGGCGTCTGGAGGTTCAAAGCCAGATCGAAGTCGACGCCCCGCCCTGCACCCTCGGCCAGCATCCAACGCTCGCAGTCGATCACGGCCGCCAGGACGCCTTGCTCGCCCGATCCGGTGTTCGCCGCTCGGCAGACGGCAACCAAGCGATCGTCGCCCGGCGTCCGCGCCCGCACGACGATGGGGCGACCCCCGCTGGGGATCGGTTCGGCCGGCCGGTCCAGCCGCACGTCGACTTCCCTGGCCCAAGGAGAGGTCAGCCGCATCATCGGCCTCAGATTCGCGTCCCTCCACGAGAGCTCCACCAGATGGTGCCGATCCATGTAGCCGGCCACAAAGCTCTCGAACTCCCTCGGCGTCACCGCGTCGCTGTTCGCGAAGAACAGCGCGATCTGCCTCAGCGCCGGCTCGAGGTTCAGGTCGGAGACCGCGCGCCTCACCCTGGCATCGGCGAGCCTAGCCAAGCGATCGGCGAACCGCTCGGCTTCGAGGGTGCGCACCCGCCACCCGATGGCCGCCGATCCTGCGAGCCCGAGGGCCAGAACCGCCGCGGCGAGCACGGCGACGCGCACCGCACCCTCGCGGTGGCCGACCCCGAGCAACTTCGCCAGGCGGTGCATGGGACTATCCGACTTTACACCGAAGAGGACTCGGGGAGAAGCGCCTGCGGCGGGAAACAGGTATACCGCCGCCATGAGGCGCATCGCGGCTGCGGCGGCCTTCGTCTTCGCGACCGGTTGCCTGTGGGCGGAGGAGGGCAAGTGGTTCCTCAGCGCCCACACGGGCCGCTCCCAGCTCACCCTGGGCAGCGAGGACAAGCGGGAGGCAATCGCCTTCGGGCTGGGCTACAGCCGGCCCGACCCCAAGATGAAGGCCGGCACGCGACCGGGCAACCTGGACCTGTTCCTGTACTACGAGAAGTCCTGGTCCACCGCCCGCGAGTCGATCCCCAACGTGGCGACCGACGCCGTGGGCATCCTCGCCCTGGCGTCGTACGAGGACATGTGGACGAAGGAGGTCGGAACCTACCTCCGGGTCGGCTGGGGGCTGCAGCTCCAGAACAAGCCGAGCAACGACCTGGACAGCGAGCTCAACTCCTCCCCCGTGCTCGGGTTCGGGATGATCTTCCGCTTCCGGACCGAGATCCGCGTCGGGGTCGACTACCTGCACCTCTCCAACGGCGGGACGGTGGGCAGGAACCTCGGGCAGAACCAGCTGATGGTGTCGCTGACGGTGCGGATCCGCTGAGCCCGGGCCGGGCGGAACGAAGGCGGGGCCGGGGTCGGATCGACCCCGGCCCCGCCCGATGCCCGGTGCGCGCCTACTCCGCGCTGAAGAACTTCTTCAGGCGCTCCAGATACGGCTTGAACCGCTCGGCCTCCTCGGCGGGAATCTTGCCCTGCAGGCTCTCCGCCTTCTGGACGGCCGCCATGCCGTTCTTCTTGTCGTTCCGCCGCTGGTACACCAAGGCCTCGTAGTAGTAGAACAACGGTCCGCTGTCCTTCTCGATGGCCTTCGCGCGGGCGATCGCACGGTCCACCAGCTTCTCGAAGACCGCCTTCTTGGCCTCGTCCTTCGGCGGTTGGCTCATCATGAAGGTGATCAGCGGCCCCGAGGCGTCCTCTCCCTTGGCTTTGCCCAGCTCATCGATCAGCTTCTCGGCCGCCTTGGGGTCGTCGGCGGCGATGAGCTGGAGCTTGGCGACCTTCGCCATCGTCGCGACGGCGGGATCCTTCGCGAGGTCGTCGAGCGCCTTCAGCGCCTCGGCCTTCTCGCCCTTGGCGTACTGCGCGCGGGCTGCGGCGAGCTTCTGCCTGGCCTCCATCTGCTTCCGCTCGGCGGCGGCCTGCTCCAGAAAGGCCGCTCGGAACTTCGGCACGTCGAACGAGCCCTCCACGATCTTCGCCAAAGGCTCGTCCATGGACATCGGATGCCCGATCCAGACCACCTTCTGGTCGGCCACGACGAAGGCCGTAGGGATGCCGTCCTGGCCCGCGGCGGTCATGTACGTCTCCGCCATCTTGCCGCTGGGCTGGTCCATGGCGACGTTGTAGTCCATCTTGTCGCCCATCTCCTCGACGAACTTCTTCACGTTCGCCTGGATGGCCTCGGTGCTCTCGCCGCGCTCGTAGGCGTCCACTCCGATGAACGTGACCTTGCCGGCGTACTTG
>CALGMO010000049.1 GCA_937961665.1 uncultured Fimbriimonadaceae bacterium | reverse complement strand
ATGGACCTGCAGATGGGCCTGAGCATGGGGCACATCATGAACCCGTCCACCGGCACCAGCAACACCCTGCTCGCCGAGTACAAGCACCTGCTGGCGACCGTGGTGTTCCTCTGCGCGAACGGCCACCACCTCATGCTGGCGGCCCTGGCCCGCAGCTTCCAGGTCGCGCCGTCTTGGGGATGGCAGCACATGGAGGCCCTGCAAACGGGCGGCGTGGCGCTGCTCGCGCACCTCGCGCTGATCGCGCTGCAGATCGCGGCCCCGGTGCTCGGCGTGAGCATTCTGGTGGACACGGCCTTCGGCGTGGTGAACAAGGCGGTGCCGCAGATGCCGATCTTCCTGGTCGGCCTCCCGGCGAAGATCCTAGCCGGCCTGGTGGCGCTGAGCGTGGCCCTGCCCGCGTTCACCGTGGCCGTTCGGAACGCGGTCGAGGTCGGCTTCGAGGCGCTGTGGCGCGTCCTGGCCGCGGGATAAGGAGAACCCCTCATGCCCGACGACGCACAGGAAAGGACAGAGGAAGCGACACCCAGGAAGCGCGAGCGCGCCCGCCGCAAAGGAACGGTGGTGCGCTCGACGGACCTCGTCCACGCGCTGGTGATGCTGGCGCTGGCCCTGCTGCTGCCCTCCGTCGTCGGTGCGATGGGCCAAGCGTTCGCCTTGGCGCTGAAGTCGGGAGTCGGAGCGATGCCGCGCGACGCCTCGTTCGCTTCGGTCTCCGGCTATTGGTGGTCGCTGGCCCTTCCCTGCCTGGCGGCGCTCACGCCGCTGATCGCCGTGGCGATGGCCGTTGGGCTCCTCGGCAACCTCGCCCAAGTCGGCTTCGTCCTGAGCGCCGAGACGCTGACGCCCAGCCTCGGCAAGCTGAACCCGCTCGAGGGCGCCAAGAGGCTGGCCTCCCGGGACGCGCTGTTCGAGGCGGCCAAGGCCACCGTCAAGACTGCGGCGTTCGCCTACGTCGCCTGGACAGCCATCCGTGCCAACTGGGACCAGATTCTGGGGCTCTCCCTCACCTCCGCGCACGCGGCGGTCGTGGCCGTCGGCCAGCTCGCGCACTCCATCGTGCTGAAGGTCGCCGTCGCCTGGTTGGTGGTCGCGGCGGTCGACTACCTGTACCAGCGCAAGAAGATCGACCGGATGCTGCGCATGAGCAAGGAGGAGCTCAAGCAGGAGTTCCGCGAGTCCGAACAGGCCCCCGAGCTGAAGTCGGCGATGAGCCAGCGCCGCCGCAAGCTCTCGAAGATGCGCACCCGCGACGCCGTGAAGTCGTCCGACGTGGTGGTCACCAACCCGACGCACTACGCGGTCGCCCTGAAGTACGACAAGGACAAGATGCACGCGCCGATGGTCGTCGCCAAGGGCAAGGATCTGCTGGCGCTCCGCATCCGCGAGCTGGCCCGGGAGCTCGACGTTCCGATCGTGCCGAACCCTCCGCTCGCCCGCCAACTCTACTCGGCCTGCGAGGTGGGAGACTTCATCCCTCGCGAGCTGTTCCAGGCCGTAGCCGAGGTGCTGGCGTACGTGTACAAGACCCTGGGCCGGTTCGGGGCGAAGCGCTGAACGAAGAAAGGGGGACCCACCTCCGTGGAACCCCCAAGACTCGATGGCTTGATCGGATGGCGGGAGGCTCCAGGAAGCCCCCACGTATCCATTATCCGTCGGTTTGCCCGGGATCGCGGGTGGAAGCCGAGAACAACGCCTCCAGATGGGCCTTCAGTCGGTGTGCGAGCTCGCCGTTGGTCAGCACGCGGTCGCAGCCCAGCTCGTGGCCGAGGTTCAGCAGCGGCTTCTCCTTGTGGCCCGCGTGGCCGATCACCGGTACCCCGCGCAGCTTGGCCTCCGCCACCACCCGGCGGAGATCCTCCTCGGCGGCGTAGAGTCCCACGACCAAGGCTCCCGCGTCCCGCAACCGCTCTTCGGTCGCCGCGACGCACTCCCACCCGGCGCCCGTCAGAATGGCCCGCGCCTTGGCGTCCCAAAACAGGTTCGGTTCGAACAGCGCCACCTTCATGCTCTGGTACCCTCGCTCCATGCCCGTGCGAGCTTTCCAATGGGAGGACGGCCGCCTCCGCTTGTTGGACCAGCGCACCCTTCCCAATCGGGAAGTTTGGCTGGACATTCGTTCCTACGAGCAGGCCGCCGGGGCGATTCGCGAGATGGCCGTGCGCGGCGCCCCCGCGATCGGCATCGTGGCGGCCTATGGCATGGCCCTGGCCGCCCAGTCGGGCGTGCCGCGCGAGACGGCCTCGGCCCTGCTCGCGGCCGCGCGCCCCACGGCCGTGAACCTCTTCTGGGCGCTGGATCGGATCGGCAGGCTTCCGGTATGGTCGTTCGAGACCGTCCTTGCAGAGGCGCAGGCCATCGAGCGGGAGGATCTGGAGATGAACCTGCGGCTCGCCAAGCACGGGGCGTCGCTGGTGCCGCAGGGAGCCCGCGTGTTGACTATCTGCAACACCGGATCCTTGGCGACCGCCGGGCACGGAACGGCGCTGGGCATCGTGCGCACCGCCCACGCCCAAGGCAAGCTCCGCCACGTGTACTCGTGCGAGACGAGGCCCCGCCAGCAGGGCCTCCGGCTGACGGCGTGGGAGTTGCTGAAGGACGGCATCCCGTTCTCCAGCATCGCGGACGGAGCGGCGGCGTGGCTCATGGCCCAAGGCGAGGTGGACCTGGTCGTCGTCGGGGCGGACCGCATCGCCGCCAACGGCGACACGGCCAACAAGATCGGAACCTACGCGCTGGCCGTGGCGGCCCGCCACCACGGGATTCCGTTCGTCGTCGCGGCACCGTCCTCGACGGTCGATCCTGCTACGCCCGACGGCCGGTCGATCCCGATCGAGGAGCGCGCCGCCGAGGAGCTGACCGAGGTGGAGGGAGTGCGGGTCGCGCCCGCCGGCTGCCCCGTCCGCAACCCCGCCTTCGACGTGACCCCGGGCTCGCTCCTTGCGGCGATCGTCACGGAACAGGGCGTGTTTCGTCCACCTTTTCTTTTTCAAACATGAACATTCTGGACATTCTGGCCAAGCGCAGGGACGGCGGCGTCCACGATGCGGAGGAGCTGCGCTTCCTCGCCCGGGGCGCCGCCACGGGAGAGATTCCGGACTATCAGCTGTCTGCCTGGCTGATGGCGGCCTACCTGCGACCGCTCACCCTTGCGGAGACCGCCGCCCTGACCGTCGCCCTGGCCGATTCCGGGCGGCGCATCGACCTCTCCGACCTCCCCGAACCGCTGTTGGACAAGCACAGTACCGGCGGAGTCGGCGACAAGACCTCCCTCGTTCTCCTGCCGCTGTTGGCCGCCTGCGGCGTCACCATCGTGAAGCTGAGCGGGCGGGGCTTGGGCATCACCGGCGGCACGCTGGACAAGATCGAGTCGGTTCCCGGCGTCCGCACCGACCTGACGCCGGAACAGGCCAAGGAGCAGGCTCGGAGGATCGGCCTTGCGCTCTGCGGCCAGTCGCCGGACTTGGCGCCCGCGGACGGCGTCCTGTACGCCCTGCGCGACGTGACAGCCACCGTGGGCTCTCTGCCGCTGATCGTCTCCAGCATTCTGAGCAAGAAGCTCGCCGGAGGATCGCCCCGCGTGCTGCTCGACGTCAAGTGCGGCTCGGGCGCGTTCCGCAGCGATCTTCAGGAGGCCACCGAGCTGGCGGTCGCCCTGCGGACGGTCGGTTCCGAGGTCGGCCTCCAAGTGCGCCCGGTGATCACCGACATGGACCAGCCCCTCGGCCGGACCGTGGGCAACGCCCTGGAGGTGCGCGAGGCGCTGGAGGTGCTTCGGGGCGGAGCCGACAGCCGGTTCGCGCGGTTCTGCCTGGATCTCGCCGGCCGGGCTCTGGCCCTCTGCGGGCTGGACGCAGGCGCGGCGGAGAGAGTTCTCCGCTCCGGCTCCGCTTGGGAGAAGGCGGTGCGGTGGCTCGAGGCCCAGGGCGCCGATCTGCGACGGTTCGACGAGGGACGCGGTCTCCCCATCGCGCCCGTGGTGCGGGAGGTTCCGGCCCCCACCTCGGGGTGGGTCCGGCGCGTGGACGCCCGAACGGTCGGAAGCGTTGCGATGCGGTTGGGGGCTGGAAGGTTGCACAAATCCGACCGCATTGACCCGCGCGTCGGTGTGGAGTCGCTGGTCGCCGTCGGAGACCGGGTGGAGCCCTCTCAGCCCGTGTTCGGCGTGCACGCCGCCTCGGACGTGGACGCCGTCCGTGCCGGGGAGAGCCTGCTGCATGGCCTTGAGCTGTCCCAGGCTCCGGTCGAACCTCGGCCGACGGTTCTCCTGGAACCCTAGCGGGTAGCATCCGTTCCAGTATGCGGATCCCCCAGGCCCTGATCTTCGACATGGACGGCACCATCGTCGACAACATGCGGTGGCACGCGATCGCATGGCTCGCCCTGTTCGAGGATCAGGGGTGCCCGACAACCGAGGAGGAGTTCTACAAGACGGCCGGCTTCACCTCCGCCGAGGTCGTGCGCCACTTCATCTCGCCGGACCTGCCGGAGGAGGAGATCCGCTGCCTCGCCCGCCAAAAGGAGTTTCTGTACAGGTTCCTGTACAAAGACCATATCAAACCAGTCCCAGGACTGCGCAGGCTGTTGCGGGATGCCCGTGCCCACGGGTGCAAGCTCGCACTCGCCACGGCGGCCGGCGACCGCAACATCCGCTTCACCCTGCGGCACCTGGAGCTGGAGAAGGAGTTCGACGCCGTCGCCGGGGCCTCCGAAGTGGAGCGCGGCAAGCCCGAGCCCGACATCTTTCTGCTGGCCGCCAGCAAGCTGGGCGTGGAGCCCGCCGAGTGCGTCGTGTTCGAGGACGGCCGACCCGGAGTTCAGGCGGCGCGGCGGGCGGGAATGGGATCCGTCGCGGTGGCCACCGTTCATCCACCGGAGGAGCTGCGGGGCTGGCCGGAGGTCGACCTCGTGATCCGCGACTTCCGCGAGGTTACCGTGCCGAAGCTCGCCCGCGTGCTGCCAGCCAACCGCTGAGAAGGCCGCTCACAGGCCGACCAGAAACGCGCCCACGGTTTCGGACCAGGCGATCCACGGTCCAGGGTACAGGCCGATGAGAACCGTCAGCGCCACGCACACGCCGATCGCGACGGCCACCGGCGCCGGAACCGAGACCCTCCCGACGTTCTCCGGCGCGGAGTGGATGTACATCCTCTTGGCCACGAGCAGGTAGTAGTACAGCGAGACCGTGCTCATCACGGCCCCGAGCAGCACCAGCCACCACAGCCCGGACTTCATGCCGGCGGCGAACAAAAGGAACTTGCCGACGAACCCGGCCAACGGAGGGATGCCGGCGAGGGACAGCAGGAACACGAGCATCGCGAACGAGAGCAGCGGCGCCCGGCGCGACAGGCCGTCGTAGTTCTCCAGAGCGTGCGAGTCCGTCGCCTCCCCGACGGCGTACACGCACAGAAAGGCCCCGACGTTGGCGAACACGTACAGCAGGAGATAGAGGCCCACGGCGGAGAGCCCCTCGCCGCTGGCGGCGGCCACGGCGATCAGCAGGAAGCCCGCCTGGGCGATGCCAGAGTACGCCAGCAGCCTCTTGACGTTCGTCTGAACGATCGCCACGAAGTTTCCGAACGCCATCGACAGCACCGCGAGGGCCCCGACGAACACGATCCAAGCCTCGCTGCGCGCTGGCAGGACGAGCAGCAACAGGCGCCCGATGGCCAGGAACCCGGCGGCCTTCGAGGCTGTGGACAGATACGCCGCGATCGGCGACGGCGACCCCTCGTAGACGTCCGGCGCCCACAGGTGGAACGGTGCGGCCGCGATCTTGAACGCCAGCCCAACGAGGATCAAAGCCATGCCGATCCAGGCGTAGCCCGGCGCGAGGCCCTGGAAAGCCTGGTTCAGGTCGTCGAACCGGGTCGATCCGGCGGCTCCGAAGACCCAGCTCACGCCGAAGAGGAACACCGCGCTCGAGGTCCCCGCGACCACGAGATACTTGAGGGCGGCCTCCGCCGAGCGGTCCCGGTTGCGGTCATAGCCCGCCAGCACGAACAGGGTCAGCGTCGACACCTCCAGGCTCAGGTACAGCATCAGGAGACTGCCGGAGGCGACCAGGAACATCAGACCAACCGTGGAGATGAGCAGCAGCGCGTAGTACTCCCCGCGGTACGGCCCGGAGGTCGAGGCCAGGCAGACCAGCGCGCAGGCGGCCGCGAACAGAGCGCAGAAGAACGCGGCGGCGGAATCCCAGACGTAGATGCCGTTCCATAGCGAGCCCTCTCGGGGAACGAGAAAGCACGTCGCCAGCGCAAGGCACGATCCGAGGAACGCCACCCACCCCGCCTCCGGATGCCGTCCGGGCCGCTCTCCCTTGATTCCTGCCAGGAGCAGAACGAGGAGCGAGAAGCCCGTCATCACCAGTTGGGGCGCCAGCAACGACCAGTCGACTTGCGTCATGCTCACAGCTCCATCCCCAGCGTTCTCAGACCGTGGTTGATGAGGTCGACGAGCGGCTTGGGCCACAGGCCGACGATCACCAGCAACGACGCGAGCGACACCAGCGCGACCCATTCGGTGCGGGAGGCGTCGGTCAGGTCCTGCCACTTCTCCGAAAGCGGGCCGAGGAACACCTTCTGCACTAGCCGAAGCACGTACACGGCCGTGATGACGACGCCGGTCACCGCGACGGCGACCACCACCGGATACCGGCCGAACGTGCCGAGGAACACCAGCGTCTCGGCCACGAACCCGCTGGTGCCGGGCAGGCCGAACGAGGCCAAGCCGCCGACGGTGAACGCGACGGCGATCCCCGGCATCCTCTTGGCGAAGCCGCCCATCGCCAGGATGTCCCTGGTGTGCGCCTTTTGGTACACGAGACCGACCAGCGCGAAGAACAGCCCCGTCATGATGCCGTGCGACACCATCTGCATCACGGCCCCGGCCATCCCGACCGGCGTGAGGCTGGCGATTCCCAGCATCACGACGCCCATGTGGCTCACGCTGGAGTAGGCGATGACGTACTTCAGGTCGGTCTGGCCCATCGCCGAGAACGCGCCGTACACGATGTTGATCGCGGCGATGGTCGCCACCAGCGGCATCAGGCCGGGCGCGACGTCCGGAAACATCGCGACGCACGTGCGGATCACGCCGTAGGCGCCCAGCTTCATCAGCACGCCGGCGTGCAGCATGGAAACCGCCGTGGGCGCGGAGGCGTGGCCGTCGGGCGACCACGTGTGGAACGGGAAGATGCCGGCCAGCACGCCGAACCCGACGTAGAACGCCAGGAACAGCACCCTCTGCACGGCGAGGCCCAGCTGGGAGCCGCCCGAGAGCTCGACCATGTCGAACGTCCGCCGCGGGTCCAGATAGTAGAGCGCCAAGATGCCCGTCAGGATGAACGCGCTGCCCAGCATCAGGTACAGGGTCAGCTTCATCGCCGAGTACTCCTTGCGCCCCGTTCCCCAGATGCCGATCAGCAGGTACATCGGCAGCACGGCGATCTCGTAGAACAGGAACAGGAAAAACAGGTCGAGGGCGACGAAAACGCCGAACACGCCCGTCACGAGGAACATCAGCAGCGTGAGGAACTCCTTGCAGCGCTCCTCGAGGGTCCAAGAGGCGAACACTCCCGTGACGATGATCACGCCCGTCAGCAGGAGCATCGAGATGCTGATGCCGTCCGCGCCGAGGCTGTAGCGGATGTTCAGGCTGGGGATCCACGCGTAGGTTTCGCGGAACTGGAAGCCGCCCGCGTTGCCGTCGTACAGAGCCCATGCCACGCACGAGAGAACCAGGCTCACCGAGCCGGATGCCAAGGCCACCAGGCGGGCCGCCGTCTTCCGCTCGGGCGGGATCGCGAGCAGGATCAGACATCCCACGAACGGCGCGAGCACGATGATCGACAGTAGGTGGTCCAGAACCCAGCTCACGGCATGATCCCCCCCAGCGCGCCGGTCGCCGCCAAGCCGACCAGCGCCGCGGCGACGACAGCCATCAACGCGAGCACCGCGGCGTAGAACTGCGGCTGACCGTTGGTGAAGCTCCCCAGCAGCCGGCCGAACAGCGCGCAGATCCAGGCCGCCAGGTTCACGAGGTTGTCGACGACGTTGCGGTCGAACCAAGCGACCAGGCCGCCCCAGGCAACCGCGGCGCGGGCCACGCCCCTCTCATAGAAGTCGTCGATGTACCACTTGTTGGCCAGAAAGCTGTACAGAGGACCCGGCAATCGCGTGACGGGGTCGCTCGCCGGCTCCCTCCGGTAGAGGCTCGCGCCCAAGGCGATCCCCGCTAGGGCCGCGACCAGGCCGAGCGCCGCCACGGCCGGGTCGAAGCCGTGAGCGTGCCGCCCCGGCTCCAGCAGGGAGTTCAGAAACGGCCGCCCAGGGAGGTTCAGCGCTCCGCCGAGCGTGGCGGCCGCGGCGAGCACGACCAACGGCGCGGTCATCCAGGAAGACGACTCCTTGGCGTGGGAGGCCTCGCTCGATCGGGGCTCCCCGGCGAACGCCAGGAACCAGAGCCGAGTCATGTAGAAGGCGGTCATCGCCGCGACGGCCACCGCCAGCCCGAACAGGAGCGGCTGGGAGCGGGCGCTCGCCAGAATCTCGTCTTTCGACCAAAAGCCTGCGAACGGGAACACGCCGGCCAGCGCGAGCGCGCCGACGATGGTCGTCCAAGAGGTCAACGGCATCCGGCGGTGCAGACCGCCGAGCCTCAGCAGGTTCTGCTCGTGGTGGCAGGCATGGATCACGCTGCCCGCGCAGAGGAACAGCAACGCCTTGAAGAACGCGTGCGTCGTCAGGTGGAACATACCGACGGTGATCCCGCCCAAGCCTAGACCCAGCATCATGTAGCCCAGCTGGCTGATCGTCGAGTAGGCCAGCACCTTCTTGATGTCCGTCTGGACCAGGGCGACGGTGGCCGCCATGAGGGCCGTGATGCCTCCGACCCACGCGACGGTCGCCAGCGCCGCCGGCGACGCCTGGAACAGGAAGAAGAGCCGGGCCACCAGGAACACGCCCGCCGCGACCATCGTCGCCGCGTGGATCAGCGCCGAGACCGGGGTCGGACCCTCCATGGCGTCGGGCAGCCACACGTGGAGAGGGAACTGCGCGCTCTTGCCCACCGCGCCGAGGAACACCAGCAGAGGCACCAGGTTCGTGAACGCGCCGGCCGCCAGGAACACGGGCTTGAGGTTGCCTGTCTGAACCAGCTTCTCCAGCGCCGCGATCTCGAACGTTTGCGCCGAGTTCCACAGAAGAATGATGCCGAGCAGCAGGCCCAAGTCGCCGAAGCGCGTCACGATGAACGCCTTCTTCGCCGCGTTGGCCGGCGCACGGTTCCGATACCAGAAGCCGATGAGCAGGTAGGAGCAGATGCCCACCAGCTCCCAGCAGATGTAGATCAGAAGCAGATTGTCGGCCAGCACCAGGCCGAGCATCGCGGCAGCGAAGAGCCCTAGGTACGTGAAGAAGCGGGCGAACCCGTCGTCGCCCTCCATGTAGCCCACGGAGAAGACCTGCACGAGCAGCGCGACGACCGCCACCACCAGCAGCATCAGCGCGCTCAGGCCGTCGAGCAGGAAGCCGGCGGACACCCGGAAGCTCCCGATCGCCAGCCACTCCAGCTGGCCGGTCTGCGCGCCGACCTCGCGCACCGTGGAGAACGCCAGCAGAGACAGCGCCAGACTTCCGGCCGTCGCCGCGATCACTGGGAACGCGGCCAAGCGGCGGTTGTCCCGCCTCGCCACGAACAGCAGCGCCGTGACGGCCGCGGCCAAAGCCGGAAGGAGCGGAATCCACGCGACCATCAGCCCCTCATCCCTCCCACTTCCTCGATGTCGACCTTGCGGAACCGTCGGAACACGTTGAGCACGATGGCCAGAGCCAAGGCCGTCTCGCAGGCGGCCACCAGGATGATCACCGTGACGAACACCGGCGCCTCCAGGCTCTGGACCCACTTGTAGCGCCAGAAGGCGAGCAGGTTCAGGTTCGCGGCCGCGAACATCAGCTCCAGCCCCATCAGGACCGCGATCGCGTTGCGCCGGGCCAGAACCCCGTAGAGCCCGAGGCTAAACAGAATCGCCGCGACGACCAGCCATGCCTGAAGCGGCAGCGTCTGCACCCTTCTCCTCCTCCCTCGCCTGATCGATCAGCTTCTTCCTCTCCAAGCCCACCACCTCCGACCGAGCCTTCTTGTCCGAACGGGCCAGGTACACCGCCCCGACGAGCGCCCCCAGCAGCATCAGCGACGCGACCTCGAACGGCAGCAGGTACTCCGTCAGGAACGCCTCCCCCACCCGCCGGGTGAGGTCCGCCGGCACGGACGGGGCCGGAACGGGGTTGCCCGCCGTGCGCGCGCCCGCCAGGCACAGACCCAGAAACAGCACCGCGGCCGCCGCGCCGAACGCCCCGAGGCGGTTGAACTCGGTGCGGTCCGGCCTCATCACCTCGCGGGTCAGCATCAGCACGAACAGCACCGTGATCGGGATCGCCCCCGAATAGATGAGCAGCTGCACCGTGAACAGCAGCTCGTTGCCCAGCAGCAGGAACAGCAGGGCCACGCCGAAGAACGTGGGCATCAGCCAGAAGGCGGCGTGCACCAGGTTCCGGCAACGAACCACCCAGTAGCCGGACACCAGCGTGATCAGGCTGAGCAGCGCGAACAGCACCACCTCCTGGCTCATGCGCCCTCCTCCGCCGGTCGGGCCTGCGGCTTGGGCCCCTCCCCGGGCTTGGCCTTGTCCGCCGCCTCCGCCTGAAGCCGCATCAGCGTCTCCACGTTCCGCCGGGCGTTCTCCGGACCGCCCTGCGCCAGATCGACGATCCTCAGGACGCTACCCTCCTTCTCCGTCACGGCGAACTCGTACCGATCGCCCATGTAGATCGCGTCGAACGGGCACGCCTCCACGCAGAGGTTGCAGAACATGCATCGCCCGAGGTCCATGACGAACTCGTCGACGCCGGCCGTGGTGCCCTTCCCGATCTTGTTCATCGAGATCACGTCGGTCGGGCAGGCTTGGGCGCACAGCGTGCAGCCCACGCAGTTCAGCCGCTGCTTCTCCTCGTTCCACTTGAGATAGAACATCCCCCGGTAGCGCCGGCTGACCGGCCTGCGCTCGTAGGGGTAGCGCACGGTCACCTTCGGGCGGAAGAAGGTCCTCAGCGTGAGGCCCATGCCCTGGAAGATCCTCCAGAGCCCGCCGAACAGCGCCTTGAGAGCGTTCATCGGGACACACCTCCCGCGTAGACGACGGTCGCCGCGGCCCACAGCACCACGATCAGGCCGATCGGAACCAGCACCTTCCAAGCGAACCCGAGCAGCTGGTCCACGCGGACGCGCGGCAGCGTCCACCGGATCCACATCAGGACGAACACCAGCACGTAGCTCTTCAGAACCAGCCACAGGGCGCCGGTGAGCCCCGGCAGGCCGTCCCAGCCACCGAAGAACAGCACGACGGCCAGCGCGGAGGCGAAGAACGTGTTCGCGAACTCGGCGAGGAAGAACATCGCGAACCGGATGCCCGAGTACTCCGTGTGGAAGCCGCTCACCAGCTCGGATTCGGCCTCCGGCAGGTCGAACGGAGTTCGGTTCGTCTCCGCCAGCTGGCCGATCATGTACACGAACGCGGCCACGAGGAGCGGCGGCTGGAAGATGAACCACCGGAACCCGCTCTGCGCCTCGGCGATCTCCGTCAGGCTCATCGACTGGGCGAAGAAAACCACCGCGAGGATCGCCAGCACCACGGGCACCTCGTAGCTGATCAGCTGCGCGGCCGAGCGGAGACCCCCGAGCAGGGAGTACTTGTTGTTCGTGCCCCAGCCGGCCATCACGATGCCCATGATCGCCACGGTGCCCGCCGCGATCACGTACAGCGCCGCGAGGCTGAAGTCGTAGGCGACCCACCCCGAGCTGAACGGTAGGACCAGGAACACGGCCAGCACCGGAACGAACACGAAGAACGGCGCCAGCACGAACATGAACCGGTCGGCCGGAGCCGGGATGATGTCCTCCTTCAGAACCAGCTTCACCGCGTCGGCCACGGACTGCAGCCAGCCCCTCGGCCCGACGTGCACCGGCCCCAGCCTGGATTGGATGTATCCCGCGACCTTGCGCTCCAGGTAGATCAGCACCAGCACGCCGAGGTTGATCACCGCCAGCAGCATCGCGGCGTTCGCGAGCTGACGGATCCAAGGGTTCTCCAGAGCCTGAGCGATCACCGGTCCACCTCTCCCAGGACGATGTCGATGCTTCCGAGGATCGCCACGACGTCGGCCACCTTGTTCCCAACGACCAGGTCGGCCAACACGGTCAGGTTGGCGAACGAGGGTGCGCGGATGTGCACCCGGACCGGGTTCGGCGACCCGTCCGACACCATCGTGAACGATAGCTCCCCCCGCGGCGACTCCACCTGCGAGAACGCGATGCCGGGCGGCGGCTTGAGCACCTTGCCCACCTTCGACACGATCGGACCCTCCGGGAGCCTGTCGAAGACCTGCCGCAGGATGCGGATGCTCTGCTGGATCTCCAGGCGCCTCGCTAGGTACCGCGCGAAGGTGTCCCCCTGGGACAGCACCACCACGTCGAAGTCGACCTCGGCGTACTTCTCGTAGGGCGCCCACCGGCGGATGTCGTAGCTCACGCCGGAGGCCCGCAGGGTCGGCCCCGTCAGGCCGTAGGCCTTCGCGTCCTCGGCCGAGACCACCCCGACGCCCTCGGTCCGCCGACGGAAGATCGGGTTGTTCGTGACCAGCCGGTCGTACTCCGGGAGGCGCGACTCCAGGAGGTCGCAGAAGGCGAGCACGCCCTTGTCCCAGTTCTCCGGCATGTCGTCCGGGAGACCGCCCACACGAATCCAGTTGTAGGTGAGCCTCGCGCCGGTGATCGCCTCGAGCAGCGCCAGCGCCTCCTCCC
>CALGMO010000048.1 GCA_937961665.1 uncultured Fimbriimonadaceae bacterium | reverse complement strand
CCAGCGTCTATAATCGGGCAGTGCAGGATCCCCATGCGCCCACCGCGGACGACCACCCGAAGGAGGAGTGCGGGGTCGTAGGCGTCTTCTCGCCGGAGCAGGACGCGGCCAGAGTCGCCTTCTTCAGCCTGTTCGCCCTGCAGCACCGGGGCCAGGAGTCGGCCGGCATCGCGGTCGGCGACGGGTCGCGCGTGCGGATGCACAAGGACATGGGCCTGGTCAGCCAGGTCTTCAACGAGGAGATCCTGAGGCGCCTGCCCGGGCACGTCGGCGTGGGCCACACCCGCTACTCCACCACCGGGGCCAGCGTGCTGCGGAACGCCCAGCCCGTGTTCTGCCAGAGCCTGGTGGGAGACATCGCCGTCGCGCACAACGGCAACCTGATCAACACGGCGGAGCTGCGGGCCGAGATGGAGGCGCAGGGAGTGCGCTTCGACGGCAGCAGCGACAGCGAGATCATCGCCAGGCTCATCGTCGCCAACATCGATCAAGGTCCGGAGAGGGCTGTAGCGCTCGCTATGGAGCGGTTGAAGGGCGCCTACAGCGTGGTCGTGTGCACGCCCCGTTGCCTCGTGGGCTTCCGAGACCCGAACGGCGTGCGGCCGCTCGTGGCGGGCACGCTCGGGGAGGACGGCTACCTGATCGCCAGCGAGACGTGCGCCTTCTCGCCCGTGGCCGCCACGCCGGTGCGGGAGCTCGAGCCCGGCGAGATCGTGGTGGTGGACGAGGGCGGAATGCGGTTCACCCAGGGCGTGCCCACGATCCGGCCCAGCATGTGCCTGTTCGAGTTCATCTACTTCGCCCGGCCCGACAGCCACATCTACGGCCAGTTGCTGTACGGAGTGAGGGAGCGGATGGGCGAGAACCTCGCGCGGGAGCATCCGGTCGAGGCCGACGTGGTCGTGCCCGTTCCGGACAGCGGCATTCCCGCGGCGCTCGGCTACTCCAAGGTCAGCGGCATCCCCTACCGCGAGGGGATGATGAAGAGCCGCTACATCCACCGCACGTTCATCCAGCCGGACCAGCGCCTGCGCGAGCTCGGCGTGCGCATGAAGCTGACGCCCATGGCCGAGCACCTGGAGGGCAAGCGGGTGGTGCTCGTGGACGACTCGATCGTCCGGGCCACCACGACCAAGCAGATCGTCCGCCTGCTGTTCGAGTCGGGGGCCAGGGAGGTGCACGTGCGCATCACGGCCCCGCCGATCATGTTCCCCTGCTTCTACGGCATCGACATGTGCTCCAAGGGCGAGCTGGCCGCGGCGCGCATGACCATCCCCGAGATCTGCGAGCACCTCGGCGCCACGTCCCTCGGGTACCTGTCGATCCACGGGGCCGTGGCGGCCGTGGGCAAGCCCGCCAACCACTTCTGCCTCGCGTGCTTCAACGGCGACTACCCGATCCCCGTGCCCCCCGGGCTGGAGAAGCACGCCTTCGAGAAGCCGCCCGACGTGGGCCAGATGGCCGCCGTCTCGAAGGAGCAGCTCTCGCTGGACCTGTGACCCGGAGGGCTGGCCCAGGCATGGCTTCCCGCCGCACCCCCGATCGACCCAACCGGTTCGAGGCGCTGGCCACGCTGCGGCTCGCGAACGCCGACATGGCGTTCTACACGGTGTTCATCACGCTCACCTCCGGGTCCTTCCTCGTGGGCTTCGTGCAGCTGTGCGGGGGCAGCGACGCCTGGATCGGCTTGCTGACGGCGATCCCCAGCCTGCTCGGCGCGCTGCAGATCGTCGGAGGGATCCTGGGCCGCAGGTTCCCGTCCTACAAGCCGTTCGTCGCGCCCGGCTGGCTGCTGTGGCGCCTGTTCTACGTGCCCGTGGCGATGCTGCCGCTGGTGGCGATCGACCCCTCGGCCAAGCTGGCCGTGCTGGCGGCGTGCGTGATCCTCGCTTGGGGCGCCACGTTCCTGGTCAACCCGGTGTTCTTCGACTGGCTGGCCGAGCTGGTGCCCGCTCAGTCGCGGGGCGAGTTCTTCGGCCGGCGGAACGCGCTGGCGGCGGGCGTGGCGGCGGCCTCGGGCGTGCTGGGAGGCCTTCTGCTGGACCACTTCCGGAGCCGGCACCAAGACCCGCTGGGCTTCGCATGGATCTTCGGCATCGGCGTGGCCTGCGCGCTCGTGGGGCACTTCGGCTTCTTCGTGCGCATGCGCGACGTTCCCAGGGGCGCGCCGGTGCGCGAGGGCCTGGGCTCCAGCCTGAAGGCGATGGCGGGGCCGTTGCGCGACCGGGGGTTCCGCACGGTGCTGGTGTTCCTCGGGGCCGCGGTGTTCAGCCAGGCGTTCGCGGGGAACTTCTGGAGCGCGTTCGCTCTGGAGAGCCTGAAGATCCCGTTCCTCACCCTGCAGCTGGCCGGGGTCACCCATTCGATCGGCAACATCGCCGCTTCGAGGGTCTGGGGATTCCTGAGCGACCGCTACGGCAACAAGCCGATGCTCTTCCTGGCGGCCGCCGGCATGTGCCTGACTCCGGTCCCCTGGCTGCTCGCCAAGCCCGGCGCCCAGCACGAGACGTACAACTCGATCCTGCTGATCGCCGCCCACCTGCCGATGGGCGCGATCTGGAGCGGCATCGCGGTGTGCCAGTTCAACCTGCTGCTGGCGACCTCCAAGCCGGAGGAGCGGTCCAGCTACCTCGGGCTGGGAATGGCCCTGCAGGCGCTGATCGGCGGCGTGTCGCCGATCCTGGGCGCGACGTTGATGCAGGCCCTGCGGGGCGGGGCCTTCGGACCGATGGACGTCGCGCTCGCCTACAAGACGCTGTTCGTCGTGACGATCGGCCTCCGGGCCTGCGCGCTGTTGCCGCTGGCCCGCGTGCGGGAGCCCGGCGCGCACGGCTTCGTGGCCGCCCTGCGGCATCTTCGGCGCGCCACCCCCAAGGGCCTGTCGGCCATGCGCGCCCTGCGGAGCAGCCCCAGCGTGGAGCAGCGCGAGAGGGCCATCGAGGAGGTCGGCGAGGCGCAGATGACGCTGGCCGCCGAGGACCTGATCCGCTCGCTGCACGACCCGTCGCCGCGCGTGCGGCGCCGGGCCGCCGAGGCCCTCGGAAGACTCGGGCTGAAGTCCGCCGTGCCGGACCTGATCCACCAGCTCGTCGACCATCCCGATCTGGTGGAGGAGGAGACGGTCGAGGCTCTCGGCGTGCTCCGCGCCAAGGAGGCCACGCCGCACCTGATCGCTCTGCTGCACAGTCCCCGCTCCGCGCTGCGCAGGGCCGCGGCCAAGGCCCTCGGAAGGATCGGCCACCCGGACGCCGTCGAGCCGCTGGTCCGCGCGGCCCTGCCAGGGAGCGACCCCGACCTGCGCCGCGCCAGCCTCCAGGCGCTCCGCACCCTGGCCGATCCCCGCGCCGCGCCCGCGATCCTGGCCGGGCTGGAGGACCCCCTGCCGAGCGTGAGGATCGCCGCCGCCGAGGCCGCCGCCGACCTGGGCCTCACCGAGGCCGCCGATCCCCTGCGCCGCTCCCTGGAGCGCTTCCAGGACGAGGCCTCCAGCGAGAGCGCCTACGCCCTCGGCGCCGTGGGGACGCTCGGGGATCTGCCGCTCATCCTCCGCGAGGCCGAGCGGTCCGCATCGATCATCTCCCGCTTCCGCTGCCTGCTGGGGGCCGCGCGCCTGCTGGGTTGCGAGCCAGCGATGTACCGCTTGGCGCTCGCCGACGAGGCGGGGCGCGATCGGCTGGCCGCCGAGGCCCTGCGCGACCGGCCCGAGGCGCTGCGCGAGTACGTGGACGGCAACTGGAAGGCCGCCCTCCGCAGGTTGGCCGAGCGGGACGCCCGGCTGGCTCCCCTCGCGGAGTGCGGGTTCGAGGAGGCCTTCCTGCCGGCCTTGGCAACCCTCTTCCGCGAGGGGTAGGGCGGTATCCTCCCGGTTCGATGGACCGGTCCGAACGCAAGCCCGGAATCCCCGGATGGTTGGCCACGCTCGGCGTCGCCCTGGTGCCGCTGCTCGGGTTCTGGGCGACCGGCCTGTTCGACCTGGACGAGGGCTTCTACGCGGCCGTGGTCGGAGAGATGAACCGGCGCGGCGACTGGGTCACTCCCTGGTACAACGGCAGGCCCTGGTTCGAGAAGCCGATTCTGCTGTACTGGCTGGCCAAGCCGACGGTCGCTTGGTTCGGCGAGGACTGGGGCCCCAGGCTGCCGTCGGTTCTGTGCGCGGTGGGTCTGGCGCTGCTCGTTCGGCGTGCGGCGCTGCGTCACGGCGAGGCGGCGGGCTTCTGGTCGGCCGCGGTTCTGTCCACCAGTCTGCTTGCCGTGGGTCTGGGTCGCATGATGATGACCGACATGCCGATGGCCCTCGCCTTCACGGCGTGCCTGCTCCTGTTCTGGGGTTCCCTGCAGGGCAGGCCGGGCCTGCGGCCGGCCGCGGCGGCGTGCCTCGCGCTGGCCGTTCTCGCCAAGGGTCCCGTCGCCGGCGCGCTGTTTCTGCTGATCGCCGCTTGGACGTTCTGGCGGGAGCCGGAGCTGCGCCCGGGCTTCCGGGGCGGCTGGCTGGCCTCGGTGCTCGTGTTCGTCGCGGTGGTGTCGCTGTGGTACGCGCCGGCCTGGTGGGTCCATCGCGGCGAGTTCGTGCAGAAGTTCCTCGTGGAGCAGAACCTGGCCCGCTTCGGCGGCGGCGACGAGGCCCACCGCGTTCCCTTCCTGCCGGGTCTTGTGTACTTCGTTCCCGTGCTGCTCGTGGGGATGTTCCCGTGGAGCCTCTGGGTTCCTCGGGCATGGCCCCGCGGCGGCGCCTCGGACCCCTTCCTGCGGTTCTGCGCGGCTTGGGCCGGGGTGGTGTTCGCGTTCTTCACGCTCAGCGGCACGAAGCTGCCCCACTACATCCTGCCCGCGCTGCCGCCGCTGGCGATCCTGGTGGGTGCGCGCGCGGGCCAGGCCGGCTGGCGCCCGGGGTGGGCTTGGGTGGCCTCGGCGGCCGTCTGCCTTCTGGCGAACGGGGCGTTCTGGGCCTGGTACCACGGGCGTCTCGGCGGGGTGCCGCCCCACTCCGAGGTCCACGAGCTGGCGCGCTGGGTCCGGGAGCGGCCCGGGCGGATCGTCTCGTTCCAGATGGGGAAGCAGCGGGGAGTGCCGACTCGCGGGCTGAGCGAAACCGAACATCCCTCGGTGGTGTTCTACGTGCGGCGGGACGTGGTGCAGACCTCGGACTGGAGTCGGCTGCTGGCCCTCCGCGACGCGTGGGTGCTCACCCGCCGGGGCCGCATCGAGGAGGCGCGGGTCGGCCGGGCGAACGGAGAGGGGCTGGTTCTCGAGCCGGTGCGTCGGCTCAGCCGCTACGAGCTGTGGCGACTGCACCCGGCACGCGCCGCCGCAGCACCCGGTGGAACCGGTAGAAGCACTCCACCCGCGGGTCGGTGAGCAACGGCCCGAACACCTGGAAGATGTCGATCCCCGAGTAGTTGTTGCCCTCGATGATCCACGGGCCGTCGTCGGCGAGCACCAGGTCCCAGCCCACCTGCTGGACCAACGGAAGGGCCTCGTGCAGCCTCAGCAGCGTCTCGACCGTTTCGGGCCAGCAGGGAAGGGCCGCGCCCGTGATCGCCGCCCCGGTCTCGGGGTGGTCGGTGCGGAACCGGGGCCTTCCGTCCAGCACGCGCGTGACGGCCCTGCCGAGCGTCCCAGAAGCGAGGTCCACATCGCACCAGAGCCCGCCGCGTCCGACGTTGTCCAGCGGCGCGGAGCCGGACGTCCCGAAACGGTGGATGGCCGCGGCCAGAAACACGCGGCCGGAGTTGGGATCCCTCATGGACAGCACCCGCAGGGTGTTGGTCGCCTCGGGGAAGATGGCCCTCGCGTAGGAGCCCTGTTCGACGAACCGCGTCAGGATGTGGTCCTGGAATCCGGCCCAGAGCGCGTCCAGCTCGCCCGGTCCGTAGGCGCGGCCGTCCAGCGCGAGCGCGCCGTCCCGGACCTGCAGGAACGCGATCCCCCGCCCGCCCCCGCCGGTCCGCAGGCGCAGCACGAACCGGGTTCCGTCCGGCGCGCCCAGCAGCAGCCTGACGGGATCGGCGTTCGAGGGCGATCCGACCGCGTGCCACCGACCGTGGAGCACCCACCCGAGGATCTCGGGCGTCCGGGCGTGCGGCGCGACCACCTCGTGGAACAGAAGCTTGTCGTTCACCAGCCTGACGCCGGCCCCGTTGACGAAGGGCGTCCGCACGTAGCGCTCCACGTCGTTCAGGTACAGCCGGAGGTCGGTCTCGCCCCGGCCGTAGCCCAGGTACGACTCGCTCAGGAGGCCGTGGCGCCAGGCGCGCAGCCGCTCGGCAAGGCGGACCCGGCCCGGGTACTTCCGCTCGTCCCGGATGAGGTCGGAGACGTACCCTTTCCAGAGCGAGACGCGACGGAGCGACTGCAGCAGGCCCATGGTCGGCTCCGTCCTCGGCGCCGCTCGGGCGCTATTCGCCCTCTCCGCCCGCGAAGGGCGACCAGTAGTTGGGCGGCTCCTTGGTGATCCAGACGTCGTGCGGGTGGCTCTCGCGCAGCCCCGCGTTGGTGATGCGGATGAACTCGGCCCGCTCGCGCAGCTCCTGCAGGTTCGCCGCGCCGACGTAGCCCATGCCGGAGCGGATGCCGCCCACCAGCTGGGCCATGGTGTCGGCCAGCTGGCCCTTGTACGGCACGCGGCCCTCGACGCCCTCGGGCACGATCACCGCGCCGGTGTCCTTGATCTGCATGTACCGGTCGCTGGAGCCCTGCTTCATCGCGCCGATGGAGCCCATGCCGCGGTACACCTTGTACGCGCGGTTGCGGTAGATCTCGATCTCGCCCGGGCTCTCGTCGCATCCGGCGAACATGTTGCCCATCATCACCGCGCTGGCGCCCGCGGCGAGGCTCTTCACCACGTCGCCGGAGCTGCGGATGCCGCCGTCGGCGATGGTCGGGATGCCCAGCCTGTTGGCCTCCTCGCAGCACTCCAGCACGGCCGTGAACTGAGGAACCCCGACGCCGGCCACGATGCGCGTGGTGCAGATCGAACCGGCCCCGATGCCCAGCCGCAGCCCATCGGCGCCAGCCTCGTACAGCTCGCGCACGCCCTCCTTGGTGGCCACGTTGCCGGCGATCACCCTCAGGTCCGGCAGCCGCTTCTTCAGCATGCGCACGCACTCAATGACCCCCTTGCTCTGGCCGTGCGCGGCGTCGATCACCACGAAGTCCACGCCGGCGTCCATCAATGCCTTGGAGCGCTCGTACGGCTCGCGCAGCGCCCCGATCGCGGCGCCGACCACCAACCGGCCCTTGGAGTCCTTCGTCGAGTTCGGGTGCTGCTTGACCTTCAGGATGTCCTTGATGGTGATGAGCCCCTTGAGCCTGCCCTCCTCGTCGACGATGGGCAGCTTCTCGATGCGGTGCTCCGCGAGGATCTCCTCGGCCTCGTCGAGCGTGGTGCCGACGTGCGACGTGACCAGGTTCCGCGAGGTCATGCGGGTGTCGATCCGCTTGCTGTAGTCGGTCTCGAAGCGGATGTCGCGGTTGGTCAGGATGCCGACCAGCCGCCCCTCGGCGTCCACGATCGGAACGCCGCTGATGTGGAAGCGGTCCATGAGGTCCACGGCGTCCTGGATCGGCCTCTCGGGCGTCAGCTGGATCGGGTTGGTGATGACGCCGTGCTCCGAGCGCTTCACGCGGTCCACCTGCTCGGCCTGCACGTCGATCGGCATGTTGCGGTGGATCACTCCGACGCCGCCCTCGCGGGCGATCGCGATCGCCATCCGCGCGTCGGTCACCGTGTCCATCGGGGCCGAGACGATCGGCACCTTCAGCCGCACGCCCGGAAGCAGCGTGGTGGAGATGTCCACCTCGTTCGGCAGCACCTCGGTGTGTTTGGGCACGAGCAGGACGTCGTCGAAACTGAGGCCTTCGCGGAAAGCGGACATGGTGGCACCCGGATCTTGACAGGCAGTATGGCTTGCGGCGGGCGGACCCGGCAACCCAAGCTGGGCCGGGCCGGCTCTTGGGAAGGCGCCGCCGGGTTTCCCCGCGCCGCCTCCATCCGCTAGACTGGGGGCATGCCGGGCGTGTGGCACAAGGACTGGACGGCGGCCAAGCGCCGCCTTGCCGATTGGTGGAGCCGAAAGGGCGTCTGCCTGCAGGTGCTCGCGGCGAAGGCCGAGCCGTGGGAGGACGCGCCCGACCCCGGCGAGCCCGGGTCGCTCGAGAGGGCTTACCTGGACGCGGAGTACCGTTCGGCCCGCGAGCACTGGTTCCGCTCGAGGACCTGGCACGGCGCCCAGACGGTCCCTGTGGCGAACCTCGACCTCGGCCCCGGAAGCCTCGGCACGATGCTCGGCTCCGAGCCGGAGTTCACCCCCGAGACCGTGTGGTACCGGCCCTGCATCGCCGACCCGGACTCCTATCCGCCGATCCGGTTCGAGCCGAGACAGCGCTGGTTCCTCAAGCACCGCGAGCTCCTGCAGGCCACGGTCGACCGCGCCCAGGGTCGCTACTACGCCGGGATGCCCGATCTGATCGAGAACATCGACACGCTGGCCCAGCTCCGCGGGAACGAGGAGCTGATGATGGACCTGATCGAGCGGCCGGAGTGGGTGGAGCGCAGGCTGTGGGAGATCAACGAGGCCTACTTCCAGGCGTTCGACGCGCTCTACGAGGTGATCCGCGACGAGGAGGGAGGCAACGCGTTCTGCGCCTTCTGCCTGTGGGGGCCGGGCAAGACGGCCAAAGTGCAGTGCGACGAGTCGGCGATGTTCTCCGAGGCCATGTTCCGGCGGTTCGTCGTGCCGCCGCTTCGGGCTCAGTGCGAGTGGCTCGACTACTCGATGTTCCACCTGGACGGCACGCACTGCATGAAGCACCTGGACGCCCTGCTGGAGATCGAGGCCTTGGATGCGATCGAGTGGACCCCCGAGCCGACCGTGCCCGGCGGCGGCGACCCGTGCTGGTACGACCTGTACCGGCGGATCCTCTCGGCCGGCAAGTCGGTGCAGGTGCTGGCCCCGAAGCCGGAGGAGGTAGGGCCGCTGCTCGACGCCATCGGCACCGACGGCGTGATGCTGCTCGTCTGGGGCACCGAGGAGGACGCGGAGCGCCTGGAGCGGCTCATCGGCTGACCGCGCTTGCCTTCTGCCCGCTGGCTGGTGCAGAATGCCCCCGGCAGGAACGCGATGCTTGCGGTTATCATAATGAGCATGTCTTTGGGCGCATCCTTTCGACCGCCGGCGGTGCCGCTCGTCACCCACGACCCCTACTTCAGCGTCTGGTCGTTCGACGACGCGCCGACGGACGGCCACACCCGGCACTGGACGGGGGCGACGATGGCGCTGGCCGTGTTGGCCAGGGTGGACGGCAAGACGTACCGGCTCGTCGGCAGCGAGCCCTCGGGCGTTCCGCCGGCCGAGATGCGCGGCCTGAGCGTTCGGGCCACGACCACCGAGTACGCGATGCAGGCCGGGCCGGTCGAGTTCCGCCTGGAGTTCCTGTCGCCGCTGCTGGCGGACGACGTCGCGGAGCTGGCGCTGCCGGCGAGCTACCTGACGTTCACCGCCAGGTCGACCGACGGCTCGAGGCACCGGGTGGAGCTGTACGCCGACGTCACGGGGGAGTGGTGCGTCGACCGTCCGCACCAGCCGGTCGAGTGGGCGCGGTACCTGGTCGACGGCCAGCCGGTTCTGTTGATCGCCTCGAGCGAGCAGCGGGTGCTGGCGCGCAAGGGCGACGACCTCCGCATCGACTGGGGCCGGATGCTGCTCACGTCCCCGGACGCGTGGCGCACGGCCTTCGGACCCGCGGCCCGGCTGAGGCAGGGCTTCGCCGCCGACGGCTCGCTGCCACCTGGCGACGACCTTCGGATGCCCCGGCCCGCGCACGACGCATGGCCGGTGGCCGCTCTGACGCTGCGCGACGCCGAGGTCGGCGCCGAGCCTGTGTCGCGCCGCGTGACGCTCGCCTACGACGACGTGCAGTCCATTGAGTTCCTCGGGCGGAGGCTGCCGCCCATCTGGCGGGAGTGCACGCAGGACTTCGGCGACCTGATCCGAGCCGCCGAACGGCGCTACGCCCGGATTCGTGAGCGCTGCCGTGCCTTCGACGCCGAGCTCAGGAGGCGCCTCGAGGAGGCCGGCGGCCCCAAGTACGCCCAGCTCGCCGAGCTGGCCTACCGCCAGAGCATCGCCGGCCACAAGCTGGTCCGGGACGTCGACGGCAAGCTTCTGATGTTCAGCAAGGAGAACTTCAGCAACGGCTGCATCGCCACCGTGGACGTGACCTATCCCGGGTCCCCCCTCTACCTCGCGCTGAACCCCGACCTGCTCGAGGCGCAGCTCCGTCCGATCCTCGTGTACGCGTCCAGCCCGCGCTGGAGGTGGCCGTTCGCCCCGCACGACCTGGGCACCTACCCGCTCGCCAACGGTCAGGTGTACGGCGGCGGCGAGCGGACCGAGGAGAACCAGATGCCGGTCGAGGAGAGCGGCAACATGCTCATCCTCTTGGCCGCGCTGGCGGAGAGGAAGAACGACCCGTCGCTGGCCAAGGAGTTCTGGCCCGTGCTCACCCGGTGGGCCGAGTACCTGCTGGAGAAGGGCCTAGATCCGGAGAACCAGCTGTGCACCGATGACTTCGCGGGGCATCTGGCGCACAACGCCAACCTCTCGATCAAGGCGATCCTGGGCATCGCGTGCTACGCCCGCCTGTGCGAGCGGCTCGGCCGGAACGAGGATGCCGCCCGCCACCTGGAGGCCGCGCGCCGGATGGCCCAGGAGTGGGTGCGCATGGCGGACGACGGCGACCACTATCGCCTGGCCTTCGACAAGCCCGGCACCTGGAGCCAGAAGTACAACCTGGTGTGGGACAAGCTGTTCGGCTTCGGCCTGTTCCCGAAGGAGGTCGTGGACCGGGAGCTGGCCTGGTACCTGGCGCACCAGGGCAAGTACGGCCTGCCGCTGGACAACCGGGCGCGCTACACCAAGACAGACTGGATTCTCTGGACGGCGACGCTGGCCGACGACCGGCGGACGTTCGACGCGCTCGTCGACCCGGTGTACGCCTTCGCCAACGAGTCGCCGAGCCGGGTGCCGTTCACGGATTGGTACGACGTGGACACCGGGCGGCAGGTGGGCTTCCAGGCGCGGACGGTGATCGGCGGCGTGTACATGCCGCTGCTGCGCGGGCTGTTCGCCGACTGAGGGCGGCCAGCGAGGGCGGCGGGGCCGGCGCCCCGCCGCCCGGTCACCGGCGCTCGGCCCGCGGCTCCTGCGCGGGGTTGCGAGCATCCGCCGCCGCTCGGTCTCGGCTTCCTCGGGCGGCTCTGGAGAGTCGACAGCGGGCGGGGCCGCAGAGCGGCCCCGCCCGACCGTACCGTCAGCCGAGCAACCGGCCCTGGGGCGTCTCCGGGGGAAGCGCCGCCGGCCGATCGACGCCCGAATCCAGAACGACCGCCTTGCCCTGGTCGGAGGCGTCGGTCACGGCGAGCATCGCGTCCAGAACGTGGTAGGCCAGCGCGCCCGAGGCGCGGTGCGGCCGGTCGTTGCGGATCGCGTAGGCCATGTCCAGCACGCCCAGTCCGCGGCTGTTCTCGGCGTAGGCGTGCGTCAAAGGAACCTCGGTCCACTCCGGCTTCTGGCGGGTCCACGCCAGCACCGGGCCTCCGAAGCCGTTGGGGTCGGGAACCAGCAGCGTGCCCTCGGTGCCGTAGATCTCGATGCACGGCATGTGGTGGCCCCACACGTCGAAGCTGGTCGTGATCTGGCCGATGGCCCCGTTCTGGAAGTCCAGCACGCCGACGATGTGCGTGGGCGTCTCCACCCGCACGACCTTGCCGCGCTTGGGCTCGCTGGTGATCGTGCGCGTCGGGAAGGTGGCCCGAGCGGAGCCGGAGACGCGCCGGATCGGGCCGATCAGCGTGCACAGGGCCGTGAGGTAGTAGGGCCCCATGTCCAACATCGGGCCGCCTCCCACCTCGTAGTAGAACTCCGGCGAGGGGTGCCAGCTCTCGTGGCCGTGGCACATCATGAACGCGTTGGCCCCGATCGGTTCGCCGATGGCCCCGTCGTCGATCAGCTTGCGGCAGGTCTGCAGGCCCGCGCCGAGGAACGTGTCCGGCGCGCAACCGACCCTCAGCCCCCTCTCCTTGGCCAGGGCCAGGATCTCGAGCGCCTCTGGCCTTCCGACGGTCAGGGGCTTCTCGTTGTAGACGTGCTTGCCCGCGAGCAGCGCGGCCTTCGCGACCGCGTGGTGCGCCTTCGGCACCGTCAGGTTCAGCACGAGATCGATCTCGGGGTCCGCGAGCAGCTCGTCGGTGGAGCAGGCCTTGGGGACGCCGTACTGCTCGGCGGCCGCCTTGGCGCGATCCGGGTCGAGGTCCGCGCACGCCGCCACGCGGGTGTCGGGATAGCCGGTGAGGTTCTTCAGGTAGATGCCGCTGATGTTGCCGCATCCCACGATGCCGATCCGAAGCGGTTGCATGGTTGGGCTTTCCTCCTTCTCCTGGCGATGCCTCGCCGAGCGCTAGTCTAGTAGGATCGGCGCCTCGTCCGCTTGCCGCTCCAGCCACTCCCAGACCGCCTCCGGGTGCGCGGCGGGCGCGGGCGGGCAGTCCCCGGGCCTCCGAACCGGACGCCCGGCCAGGCCCGATGCCAGCTCGCGGAAGCGAAGGCCCGTGGGCTTGGGGCGGTTCTGAAGGTCCAGCAGCCCGAGGTCGAGCTCGAACGGGTCGAAGCCCCGGTCCGGCGGAACGTCGTGGCTGGCCCACCAGGTGAACCAGCAGACTCCCTCCGCCACGCCGGCCCGCACGCCCTCGTCCAGCAGGGCGGGGATGTCCTCCGCCGGCCAGCAGCTGCCGCTCTGGCCGAACTCCTGCAGCCACACCGGCAGGCGCGGATCGCCCGCGTGGGAGCGGAACAGGCGCGCGAGATAGGCCCCGAGCCGGCGCACCAGCGGATGCTCGGGCGGGTACCGCCGCTGCGCGCCGGACCAGTAGGCGTAGGCGTGCACGATGCCCACGCCGGTCGCCTCCGCGACGCCTCGGGGGCTGAACGTGGCCGATCCGAACAGCGGCTGGTGGTCGATCCCGCAGACCACGGGCAGCCCCGGCGCGGCGTCGCCCAGAACCCCCACGGCCCACCGCAGCCACTCGTCGCCCGTCTCGGTGGGCGCGCTCCAGACGACGTTCATCTCGTTCCCGAGGTCGAACCCCTCCAGCGCGGGGTGGCCGGCCGTCGCGCGCGCCACCTTGATCATGTAGTCCGCCTGGTGCCGCCGGGAGGACGGCTCGAAGAACGCCTCCCGCGGAACGAACGCAGGCTCGAACGCGAAGCCGGAGAGCCAGCCCGTGAAGAGGCAGAGCCACACGCCCTGCCCCGCGCGATCCGCCTCGTCCAGCAACCGCTCCAGGCGCCCGAGGTGGGCCGCGCTCACCACCCTGGGCTCCGGATGGAACCATGGCCAGATCAGCTGAACCCTGACGTGGTCGCAGCCGAGATCGGCCAGGGCCGAGAAGTCCTCCCGAACCTCGGCAGCGTCGAACTCGCCCCACAAGCGGTCGTACCAGCCTCGGCGGGGCACGTAGTTCGCGCCGAGCCGGGTGCGATCCCAGGCTCTCACAGGCCGAGCGCCTGCAACAGGTCCCGGTCCGGGGTGCGCTTGCCCGGCTCGCCGAGCGCGACCGCGAACCCGCCGGCGTAGTCCCACATGGTCCAGCCGATGCGGTACTCCCGCAACACGGAGACCATGTCGCGGATCCACGCCAGGCGCGACTCCCGCGGAGCGTGCGGGATGTACACGCCGAACTCGTTGCAGGTCAGGTACACGCCGTGCTTCTCCGCCCAGTCGGCGGCCTTCTTCAGGTGCGCGCGGAGACGCTCCCGGTTCCAGCGCTCGTTGCCGTAACCGATCAGGATGTCGCGGACCTTGGGGTCGCTGGCGGCGAGGGCGGGCCGCACGGCCTCGGGCGAGGAGGGGTACGGAACGGACTTCATCAGGCGCGACATCTCCCAGCCCCACGTCGCTCCCTGGTGCGTGAACACGAACGGGTCGTAGCAGTGGAAGTTGTAGACCACGTTGTTCAGCGGGATCGGCTCCAGCGTGTCGAACTGGTCCACGCCGGTCCACCCACCGCCGGCCGCCACGATGGTGTGCCGCGGGGCTCCCTCGCGGATCGCCTTGGCCAGCCTGGTGTTGATCCGGTGCCAGCGGCGGACGGGATCCTTCGCGCCGCGGCCGTCGATCGAGGGCTCGTTCATCACCTCCAGCATCACCCGCTCCGGGTCGAAGGCCGCCATCTCCTTGGCGAACGCGCGCCAGAAGGAGGCGACCTCCTCCACGAAAGCGTCGTCGGTTGCGATCCGGTTCTTGAACGGGTCCTCCGGGTGCATGTCGACCACCACCGCGACGCCCCTCTTCAGGAACCCCTCGACGGCCTTCTTGAAGTGCGAGAGCGGGATCGGGCGGATCTTCGAGGGGTCGGCGTCGTTCCAGAACGGCTCCGGGTTGAACGGCAGCCGCACGTGGTCGAAGCCGGCCTGCCGGATCAGGTCCATGTCGCGCTCGGTCACGTAGGTGGTGAACCGGGCGGGGGTCAGATCGCCCGACTGGCTGAACCAGTGGCTCATGTTGACGCCCTTCTGGAAGCGGGCGATGCGGGCCGCGGGAACGCCATTGCGCCCGTCGGCTTGCTCGGGCATCGCCAGCAGCACCATCGCCGAGATTCCGATCGCCATCGTCGTCATCATGTCGGCATTCTGCCCGATGGGTTAACCGATGAACAAGCCCGCCAAGCCCGGGGGTTCGGCGCGAGGGGGGTAAACTGCCCCAAACATGAGACGGCAGGACCTCCTCGACCTGAACGAGGCGTTGCAGCATCCGGGCCGGACGATCGAAGCGGAGATCTCCACGGAGCTCAGCGAGGAGGAGGACCTGGACCTCGTCTCGCCTTTGGAGGGCAGCCTCACCGCGGTCAGCACGGGAAACCTGCTGCTGATTAGCGGCCGATTCCGGGCGCGCGTGGTGGTGGAGTGCGCGCGGTGCTCGGCTCCCTTGGAGAAGGACGTGGAGTTCGAGCTGGACGAGCAGTTCCCGGTCGAGGGCGTGCCGAGCAGCTTCAACCCGCGCGAGCACGCCGTCGTGAAGGCCGAAGAGCCGTATCCGCTGTTCGAGGGCAACCAGCTCATGGTCGAGGCCCTGCTGCGCCAGTGGCTGATCGTGAGTCTTCCCACCCAGCCGCTGTGCGACTTCGGCTGGGACGGCCCATGCCCCGTGGCGGCCCAGCTCCTCCGCCGGCGGCAGGAAGCGGCGGAGACGCCGTTCGCCGCCCTCAAGAAACTCCTTCCGCCCGAGGACGCGCAAGAGTGAACATCGCGCTGGACGCCATGGGGGGCGACCACGCCCCCGACGAGATCGTTGCCGGAGCCGTGTTGGCCAGCCCCGACATCCACGGGACGGTCACTCTGGTGGGCGTTCCCGAAAGGATCCACCCGCTCCTGCCGAAGCCGTGCCCGCCGAACCTGGTGGTGCACGGGGCCACCGAGGTCATCGGGATGTCGGACAAGCCGATCGAGGCCCTGCGCAAGAAGAGGGACTCCTCGCTGGTCGTGGCGGCCGAGCTGGTCAAGGCGGGCGCTGCCGACGCCATGGTGTCGGCGGGCAACACGGGCGCCGCGGCCGCCGGCTGCCTGCTCGCCTGGCGGCAGATCCCCGGGTTCCACCGCCCGGCGATCGCCTGCACCATGCCGCGCCGCGGCGGCACGTTCCTGCTGCTGGACGCCGGAGCAAGCCCCGACGTGGACCCCGAACATCTGGTGGAGTTCGCCCTGATGGGCCGGGCCTACGCCGAGCGGGCGATGGGGCGGTCCAACCCGTGCGTGCACCTGCTCAACATCGGCGAGGAGGAGGGCAAGGGGAACCGCTTCGCCCAGGAGGCGTACCGCCTGTTGAGCAAACACCCTTGGTTTCGGGGCAATATCGAAGGCAAGGAGATGTTCGAGGCCGAGACCGACGTCGTCGTCTGCGACGCGTTCGTCGGCAACGTCGTGCTCAAGACGAGCGAGGGCGTGGCCGAGCTTCTGATCCGGATGATCCGGGACGAGGTGCCGAAGAACCCTCTGGCCAGGGTCCCGTACCTGCCGCTCCGCAGGCTGTTCGGCAACGTGCGCAAGCGGCTGGACTACGCGGAGTACGGCGGATCGCCGCTGCTGGGTCTGAACGGTCTGTGCATCATCTGCCACGGCCGCAGCAACGCCCGGGCGATTCGCAACGCGCTGCTGCAGGCGCAGAGGAGCGTCGAGCACGGGGTCGTCGAGTGCATGCGCGAGAGCGCGAAGAACCGAACCTGACGCAGAGAAGAACCATGTCCACGCGAGCCGTCGTCCTTGCCGTAGGCCACTACACCCCCGAGCGGGTGCTCACCAACGCCGACCTCGAGAAGATGGTCGACACGTCCGACGAGTGGATCGTCCAGCGCACCGGCATGAGGGAGCGCCGGGTCTGCTCCGAGAACGAGACGACGAGCACGATCGCCATCGCGGCGGCGAGGGAGGCGCTGGAGCGGTCCGGCCTGGCGCCCGAGGCGATCGACCTGGTGGTCTGCGGGACGGTCACGGGGGACATGTGGTTCCCGTCGACGGCGGCGCACGTGCAGCGCGCGCTGGGCTTGGTCAACGCGGGCGCGATGGACGTGGGGGCCGCCTGCGCCGGGTTCATCTACTCGCTCAGCGTCGGCAGCGCGATGATCGAGGCCGGCCACGCCAAGCGGGTGATCGTGATCGGCGCCGACGCGCTCACCAAGTTCACCGACTACACCGACCGGTCCACGTGCATCCTCTTCGGCGACGGCGGCGGCGCGCTCGTGCTGGAGGGTCAGGAGAACACCGACCGGGGCGTGCTCCACACGGTCCTGTTCTGCGACGGGAACGGCATCCCGCACATCGACCTCGAGGTGGGCGGCTCGCGCTTCCCGGCGGGCTCGCGGCAGGCCGAGGGTCGCCGCACGAAGATCTATATGAACGGCAACGAGGTCTACCGCTTCGCCGTCAAGGCGATGGGCGACGCGTGCGTCCGGTGCCTCGAGCAGGCCGGGATGTCCGCGGACGAGGTCGACCTGTTCGTTCCGCACCAGGCGAACATCCGCATCATCGAGTCGGCGGCCAAACGCATCGGCCTGCCGGACGACAAGGTGTTCCTCAACATCGACAAGTACGGCAACACCAGCGGCGGATCGATCCCGCTGGGCCTCTACGAGGCGGAGCGGACCGGCCGCCTGCGGAAGGGCATGGTTGTGATGACGGTCGGCTTCGGCGCCGGCCTGGTGTGGGGAGCCAACCTGATCCGCTGGTGACGCCACTGTGGACCCGCCCTCCGGGCGGGCCGCGTCAGAACGGCCTTCACCCTCCGCCCGAGGAGCCCGTGGAGCAACCGGACGAGGAGGAACCGCCCGAGCCGGTCAGGATCAGGCCGACGGACGTGATCAGCCTCCGGAGCTTTCCCCTCTGTTCGCAGTCGTGCTCCTTCAGCGGCTCCTCGGTGATGCGCTGCTCCACCTCGAAGACGGCGCCGCACGCTTCGCACTCGTACACGTAGGTCGGCATGGTTCCGACACGGTAGAGGCTCGCGCGCGCCCGGAGGATTCAGGGCAGGCCTTGGTACTGCTCGATCTTCCGGGCGAACCGCTCCACCAGCTCCTGGCTCTCCAGGGCGGCGTCGCTCTCGGCATAGACGTGGAACACCGGCTCGACGGCGTCGGGCAGCACCAGGACCCACGCGTTCGGCTCCACGATCTTGATGCCGTCGAGCAGCTCCACGTTCGCCCCGTTGTGGCCCTCTTCGGAGATCCGGCGCATCACGGTGCCCTTGTGCTCCCAGGGGCAGCGCACCGCGACGTAGGCCATCTCGTACTTGGGAAGGCGGGCCGCGACGTCGCTCAGGCGGCAGTCCACGGTCTGCAGCAGCGCCAGCAGGTTGGCGAAGGAGAAGGCCGCGTCGAAGCCGGCGTGGAAGTCGGGGAAGATGAACCCGCCGCGCCCGTCGCCCGCGAACCGCACGTCCGCGTCGAGGCTCTCCGAGACGATCGACCGCACGTCGGCCTTGGTGCGCACGATCTCGGCTCCGGCCTCCCTGAGCGCCTGTTCGACGCGGGTCGGCGCGGTGACGCTCATGGCGATGCGCGGCCGCTCGGAGGTTCGGCTGAGAAGCCAGGCGATCGCTGCGAACAGCGCGTGGCTCTCCAGCTCGCGGCCGTGGTCGTCCACCACGGTCATCCGCTCGCCCTCGTCCGTGAACAGCACTCCCATGTCGTAGCCGAGCGACCGAACGATGTGCCGCAGGTTCTGCACGTGCCGGGCGATCTCGTCCTCGGTGCGGGGGGCCAGCTTGGCGTCGTTGTAGCTGTTCAGGCTGATCGACTCGGCGCCCAGCCTCGCCAGCATCGCGGGATAGAGCGACCCCAGGGGCGAGTAGCCGTAGTCGCACACCACGCGGAACCGGCGCCGGCCCACCCTGTCGCCCAGGCGGGCCAGGAAGTCCGCGCGGTAGAGGTCCGTGGCTTCGCTGCCGAAGTCGATGGTGCCCAGGTCGTCGGGGTCCACGCGGATGAAGTCCTCCCTGCTGAACGCGGACTCGATCTTCCGTTCGGTGCCACGCGTGAGGTAGGCGCCGCGATGGTCCAGCAGCTCGATCAGCGTGACCCTGGCATTGCCCGGCAGCTTGCGCACGTTGATCGCGCCGGCGACCCTGTGGTTGCGGATGAAGTGCCGGGCGATGGGCAGCGCGGTGCTCTGGAGGTCCACCACGTTGCAGCCCACGCTGAGCAGGGAGGAGATGATCGCCCGCTTGATCATCCGCGAGCTGCGGGTGCTGTCGCGGCAGGTGACCACCGTGGAGCGGTTGGGAAGGATGCTGCCGTAGGCCGAGCCCAGGCGACAGGCGAAGTCGGGCGTGATCTCGATGTTCGAGAGGCCGGCCACGCCGAGCTCGCGGAACAGGTTCCCCCGCCACTTGCTGCCCCAGATGAGGCTCATGGTGACGGTGGATCCCCGCTCGACCACCTTGTCCGGCCAGATCTTCACCCTCGGGCGGATCACGCAGCCCACGTCGATCAGGCAGCGGTCGCCGACCACGCTGTCCTCGTGCAGCACGCTGTCCTTCTTGATGGTCGTGCGGTATCCCGCGATCGCCGACCGCAGCACCACGTTCGGGCCGATGTACGCGTTGTCCCACACCACCGAGCGCTCGAGGATCGCGCCGCTCTCCACGAAGACGTTGTCGCCGATCATCGTGTACGGCCCGACCCGCGCCCCCGCCTTCACCTTGCAGTTCCGGCCGATGCACACCGGGGGCACGATGGTGGCGCTCTCCGAAATGGTGCAGTTCGGGCCGACGAAGACCCCCGGCTGCACCTGCTCGCCCCGCACGGGCAGGTCGAGGCGCCCGGCCAGGAGGTGCTCCTGCGCCTCGCGGTACTGGGACAGCGAGCCGATGTCGGTCCAGTACCCCTCCATGACATAGCCGAACATCGGCATCCCTTTCTCCAGAAGCGCGGGGAACACGTCGTGGCTCCAGTCCACGAACTCGTCCGGCGGGATGTACTCCAGCACTTCCGGCTCGAGGATGTAGATGCCGGTGTTCACGGTGTCGCTGAAGACCTCCGACCAGCTGGGCTTCTCCAGGAACCTCTGGATGCGTCCGTCCTGGTCGGTGATCACCACGCCGAACTCCAGCGGGGCCGCCACCCGGTGCAGCACCAGCGTGGCGAGGCTGCCCTTGGAGCGGTGGAACTCGAGGGCCTTCTCCAGGTTGCAGTCGGTCAGCGAGTCCCCGGACACGATCAGGAACGTGCCGTCGCCCAGCCACCCCTCGATCTTCTTGACGGCCCCCGCCGTGCCGAGCGGCTTTGTCTCGAGGCTGTAGGCCATCTCGACTCCGAAGTCCGTCCCGTCTCCGAAGTACGCCTGGATCTCGTCGGCGAGGTAGTGGACCGTCGCCGTGACCTGCCGCACCCCGTGCCGACGCAGGAGCGTGAGGATGTGCTCCATGATCGGCTCGTTGCAGACCGGAACCAGAGGCTTGGGGCAGTTGATGGTCAGCGGACGGAGCCGCGTTCCCTCTCCACCGGCCATGACGACGGTTCTCAGCTCCATCCTTGCTCCTTATGAAGCGGCCCGTATCGGCGACGACGGACCTCGGGCGCCCCGCCCTCTTGGGTCACAACCCCATTATAGGTAACAACGGCCGCCCCTGCACCAAGGATGCCGGATTCGGGTGCGAGGATCCGGTCGGCGGGCGCGCGCTCGGGTAAAGTAGCCGCGGGGATGATGGACTTCCTGCAGCAGCTCCATCCGGCGTGGCTGGCGCTGATCCGCGTTCTGCTCTTCGTGGTGCCGCTCCTTCTGGTCGTTCCCGGCCTCATCTGGTGGGAGCGCCGGTTGCTGGCTTGGATGCAGGACCGCATCGGCCCGAACCGCGTGGCGACGATCACCTGGCCGAAGGACGCCCGGTGGGTTCCGCCCTTCCTGAGGGGGAGGAAGACCCGCCTCTTCGGCCTGCTCCAGCCGATCGCCGACGGCGTCAAGCTGTTCCTGAAGGAGGACATCACCCCGGCGGCGATCGACCGCGCGGTGTACTTCGTGGCCCCCGCGATCGCTCTGTTCCCGGCCTTCGCCCTGGGCGGCACGCTGCCTTGGGCCCCGCCCGAGGGCGTCTACGGCCTGCTGACCCCCATCGCGGACGTGAACATCGGCGTGCTGTACCTGATGGCGGTCAGCTCGCTGGGAGCCTACGGCATCATCCTCAGCGGCTACGCGTCGAACAACAAGTACTCCCTGCTGGGCGGCCTGCGCGCCTCGGCCCAGCTCATCAGCTACGAGCTGGCCATGGGCATGTCGATCGCCGCCGTGGTGCTGGCCACCGGGTCGCTGAAGATGACCGACATGATCCGGGCTCAGACCGAGCCGCTGTGGGGAGTCGCGCCGCTGTTCGACAACTGGAACATCCTGACCCCCATGGGTCTGGTGGCCGCGGTGGTGTTCCTGATCTGCATGGTCGCCGAAACCAACCGCGCGCCGTTCGACCTGCCCGAGGCCGAGAACGAGCTGATCGCGGGATACCACACCGAGTACAGCTCGATGAAGTTCGCCTCGTTCTTCATGGGCGAGTACGCGGCGATGTTCGTGTTCAGCGGGGTGTTCGCCACGCTGTTCCTGGGCGGTCCCAACATGCTTCCGGTGGACTGGATCGCCGTCGGCCAGCTCGCGCCCGCGCTGGAGGGCTTCGGCCGGGTCATGGCCTCGGTGAACTACTGGGCCTCTCCGCTGTTGTTCGTCGGCAAGTGCGCGTTCGGGATCACGCTGTTCATCTGGATGCGCGCCACGCTGCCGCGCCTGCGCTACGACCAGCTGATGGCGCTGGGGTGGCGCTCGCTGCTGCCGCTGGCCGTGGTGAACTTCCTGATCGTCGGGCTCTACCTGCTCTGCACGGACCTGTACGGCGCGGCCGGCGGTTGGATCGCGGCAGGCGCGGCGTTCGCGCTGCTGGCCGTCTTCTTCGCAGGCCTGGCCCGGGCGGGCAGGGGCCGACGGGAGGCGCTGCCGAAGAGGGAGATCCGGCTGGTCGATCCGGCCAAGCCGAAGGAGGGCGCGGCCCTGTAGGCCGCGGCGAGGGGACGGATGGAAGGATACTGGGGAGCGGGGGTGGCTCAGCTCGCGCCGACGCAGGTCGGCGGACCGATGCTGCTGTTCGCGGTTCTGGCGGCCGTCGCGGTGGCCTCGGGAGTGGGCGTGGTGGCGTTCAACAGCCCCGTCCGGTCGGCGCTGTGCCTGATCGCGAACTTCCTGAGCCTGGCGCTGCTGTACTTCACGCTCGGGGCCGAGATGCTCGGCATCATCCAGGTGGTCGTCTACACCGGCGCGATCATGGTCCTGTTCCTGTTCGTGCTGATGCTGCTGAACCTGGCCGCGCCGGGGGCCCTGCGCGAGTCGCGCGATCTGCGGCGGCTGGGCGCCGGGGCGCTGGCGGCCTCGCTGTTCGTGCTCGTCGTCGTGCAAGCGGTGCTTCCGCTGCAGGAGGCGACGGAGCCGCAGGCATCGGACTACTACGGAACGCCGATGGCGCTCGGGCGCGCGCTGTTCACGGAGTACGTGTGGCCGTTCGAGCTCGCCAGCGTGCTGCTGCTGGTCGGCATCGTCGGCTCGATCCTGCTGGCCAAGAGGAGGGTGTGAGATGGCTTTGACGCTGGGGAGGTTCGCTCGCTGATGGCGCCGCTGTGGATGTATCTGGCGCTGGGGGCGTTTCTGTTCGCGACGGGCGTCGTGGGCGTGGTCTCGCGCCGCAACCCGATCGTGATCTTCATGTGCATCGAGCTGATGCTGAACTCGGTGAACCTGACGTTCCTGTCGCTGGCGCGGTTCGCGCCGTGGCTGCCGGTGGCGCACGAGCTGGAGCCGAAAGCCTGGATGGGCGGCCCCGCCGCAGTGATCTTCGTGATGGCGGTCGCCGCCGCCGAGGTCGCCGTGGGG